>JAYWFM010000054.1:0-6027 GCA_043778825.1 Planctomycetota bacterium
CGCAGAGAAAGGCATGCCTTCGGAACTCTGCGTCCTCAGCGCCCTCTGCGTTTCAATTCCGCTGGTCCCTGGCGTTCGATGTTTCACCTCCGGATGCCGTGAGAATCGGTACTGGGAGGGGCTTCTGGTTTTGAGGCTGCCTACTTTTCTGACGCACACACTCCCTGCTTGCCCCGGTGGTTCCTGCGCCGGTGCGCTCGTGCCTTGTCAGGACACAGAATGGGGGTTGGAGTCCAACGGCGATCCGCCATCCCGCCGAGCGTGGTTGTGCCCCAGAGGCGTTGACGCCGGGTCATAGGCTTGCTCTCGAAGCGTTCCGCCGCGCCACACGCCAGCGCCAACCACAGAGTAACGAGAGCGCCGCCGCGAACGCGGCGGCGGGGAGCAGAGCTGGTCGCTGCGCGTGGAAGTCGCTCCGCCAGACCTCGCGCATCTGGCGATCGTAGACGACGGACAGACCTCCTTGGATCGGAGCCCACTGAGCGACCCCCAGCGTCTCGGCCAACGCCGCGAACCACGGCTGTTCCAGCCAACTATGAACATTGGATTCTGCGACGCAGAACTGGGACGTGTTGACGATGAAACTCCACTGCGGCGGGATCACGATGCGACCTTCGCGGTCGATCAAGCCGACTTGATCACCCGTCCAGACAAGCGCACGACCCGGGTCTTCGAAATCCCGGGCATCGTCCCAGCGAAACGGCAAGACCTCTTGGCCTTGACGGTTGATCCAACCCCACTTACCCCCGCGCCGCACTCGCACCCAGTCGCAGTCGTCGAAGTGGCCCGTGAGATCCCAAGCCATCGCGAGAACCTCCCGGCCTTGGCGGTCAATCCAGCCCCACTTACCGTCGCGCTGCACGGCAGCCCAGCCGTGGGCATCGAAATCCCTGGCGGCGCTCCACCGCTGCGGCAGTGCCATCCGACCTCGGCGATCGATCCAACCCCATTGGTCGCCGCTCTTCACGCACGCCCAGCCGTGGTCATCGAACTCGGACGCTTCGTCCCATCGAAACGGCAGCGTTTCCCGGCCCTGGCGATCGACCCAGCCCCACTGGCTGCCGCGCTTCGTGCGCACCCAAGGTGCGTCGTCGGGCGCGTCGTGAGAAGCTGGCGACCGTTTCCGCCCGTGACGGTCGATCCAGAACCATTCGTCGTTGCGTTCGACGAAACAGCAGCCGTCGGCGTCGAACAGAGAGGTGAGGTCGAACTCAAACGGCAACGCGACAACGCCGCGTTCTGAGACGAAACCGTATTTTCCCTGGAAGCGAGCGGGGATCAACGGTTCATCGGCACCAATGCCGATCACGCTCGGTCGCACGTACCGCCACAACAACGCCAGCGCGAGCGCCAGAAAACCCAGTGTGGCCGTGCCCCTAAAGCGTTGGTGCCATGTCATCAGGTGGCTCCCGAAGCGTTCGTTCTCGCTACGTGCCTGCGCCAACCGCAGAACGCTGTCAGTAAGGCCATGAACACCGCAGGTGGCCCAGACGCGGCTTGGGGCGTCTGGGTCGCAGAGCGATAAGTGGCCGTCAGTGCGACGGTTCGATTAGCAAGTAGTGCCCCGTAGCGGGCCAGCGCCGCAGAGCGGGCTTGCCCCACCCTACCACTGGGATGAATCTGACGGAACAGCAGTGTGGAGTCGTTCACGAAATGGTCCTGGAATTATGCTTCGAGTGGATGCAGCAAACGCTCCAACTCATGCCAACACTCTGGCTCGTCCAGATTCAGCGACTGTGTGATTTCGTGGTTCGACTTCAGGTTCAAGTTGTGGAACTCTGCTTGGTGAGAGGTCAAGCAGACTTCCAGTGAACTAGAGTTGGCCCCCAGTGACCACTCGGCCAATAGATTTCCTTCCGGTGTGGGGTACAGATAGGGCCTCGGCAAATCAGTCGGGTATTCCTCCTCGAACACCGACGAGAACCAATCCAGTCCGTCCGACGAAGGGGCAATTCCGGAACCATCAAGCCATCCGTCCACGAGTCGACGCAATTCGTCAATGCGAGCGCCCACGTCATTCGCTTCCCGGGCTATGGACGGCTCAATGGACTTGATGTCTTTCAGCTTGCCCACCGAAAACCTCCCCAAACAGGAATTCGTTTCCAGAAACCCGCTTCGGCGTATCCTACCACCCACACGGCGATACAACGCAAAACCGCAGCACAAATTCGTGGTGATGTAGATTTTACAGGTCGCCTCACCGCTTCATCAGCATCTCATCCAGGTTCAAAATCACATTCCCCACCACGGTCCACGCGGCGAGGTCGACGGCATCCAGCCCCTCGGGCACCGGACCCAGCGGGTCGCTGGCCAGCAGCTTGGCCGATTCGGGGCTGGCGGCGGCGCGGGTGCGGACGGTCTCGTGGAGTTGTACGAGGCGGTCGAGTTCGGTCGGCTGAGGCTCGCGGGCGGTGCAGTGGCGGAACAGGCGGGACGCCCTTTCAGCGACCGTGCCGTCCCACTTCACGACTTGGCGCGAGAGAGCCTGGGCCGCCTCCAGATGCACCGGGTCGTTCATCGTCACGAGGGCTTGCAGCGGCGTGTTGGTGCGGATGCGGCGGACGGTGCAGACCTCGCGGTTCGGGGCGTCAAACGCGGCCATTGAGGGGTACGGATTCGAGCGGCGGAACTGCGTGTACAAGGCCCGGCGGTAGCGGTCCTCGCCCAGGCTCGTTTCCCAGTCAGTCGAACTGCCGAACGCGGCGCTGAGGCCGAGCTTCGGCTGGGGCGGGCGGACCGGGGCACCGTACATCTTCGAACTGAGCAGCCCGCTGAGGGCCAGCGACTGGTCGCGGATCATCTCCGCCGACATCCGGAAGCGCGGCCCGCGGGCCAGCCAGCGGTTGTCGGGATCATTGTCGAGTTGAGCGGGCGTCACCTTCGACGATTGACGATACGTTGCCGACATCACGAGTTGCTTGAGCATCCGCTTCATATCCCAGTTCGACTCCATCAGGTCGACCGCCAGCCAGTCGAGCAACTCCGGGTGCGTGGGGAGGTCGCCTTGCGTGCCGAAGTCCTCGCTGGTGACGACGATCCCCTGACCGAAGAGGGCCTCCCAAAATCGGTTGACCAGCACGCGGGCGGTCAGCGGGTTGTCGTGGCTGACGAGCCACTTCGCGAGGGCCAGCCGGTCCTTCGGCATCTCGGCACCCGGTGGCAACAACGCGGCGGGGACTCCTTCCGTCACTTCATCGCCGAGGTCCAGATAGTTGCCGCGATGTTGCAGCTTCGTCTTGCGGCGAGCCCCCTCGGTCAGTTCCTGAAACACCGGCACACTGGTCTCGGGCTTCAGGTTCGCGAGGTCCGTCGTGAGTTTTTTCGTACGCTCACGCTGAGTGGCCAGTTCGGGTGCCAGGTTCGCGTAGTACCACATCTGCAACGTTGCCGTCTGCTCGGGCGTCCGCTTCTCCGCCGTGACGGCGAGGATGTCGCGGATGTTCGTCGGCGTGCGGGCCACTTCGACGGCGCGAGACGAACTCGAAGTCGAGACGCGGAACTTGCCGAGTATGTGGCTCTCGTTCTTCGACTGCTGTTCGATCACCAGTTGAATCTGGCTGCCAGCGGGGATCTCGGTCGCCGCCTCGGGGACCAGCACGAGCCAGTGCGGCTGGCCCAGTGATCCACCGATGGCCCAACCCTTATTCGGTTCGGACTTTGCGGTAAGGACTTGCTCCGGGGCGAAGTTCGGCTGGGTGTAGTCGGCCACAGCTGCGGAGAATTTCAGTCCGCGAGCGGCACTGACGGGGTACTCCTGGCTCACCTTGGGGGCTTCGGCAATGGCCTGTTCCCAGACGGGTTGGCGGTTCTCATCGAGCAGCACAATGCGAGAGTTGGCCAGGCGTTCCCCCGCTCCATCCGTGCGGTTCCAGAGGACCACCTTGTCGACGGGAATCAGCGATAGTAAATCGACCTCCCACCAGGGGTCATCGGCTGTGGCGGTGTGCGAGACCGATTTGCCTTCGAAGTATTGGCCGTTGGTGTTGCCATCGTTGGCGAGTTCCGCCTTGCCCTCGAAGTCGGTGCTGATCTGCGTGGCCTGGCCTTTCGGAGCCACATTGTCGGCCCCACTGAAGACCTGGACCTCGGCCAGATGCAGATACCGCCCCTTGCCCGGAGACTCGACGCGGACGTATCGCCCGCGCGGCCGCTGGTCGTCCTTGGGCACGATCGTGGCCGAGACATGCGTCACGACGAAGTTCCCACCCGCATGGCCGGGACCGTTTCCGGGGAGCGACGGATCAGGCAGGGCCTCGATCCGCAGAGCCGATAGCGGACCTGCCGGAGCGGGGAGCAACAGCGTGGTGGTGTCGGTCTTCGGCGGGTTCTTGACGAGCACCGACTGGTCCTCGCTAATGGTCAACTCCGCCCCATTGAGGCTCTTCGCCGAGTCGGGCTTCAGCCCCACCCACGGCAAGTCGCGCGGGTAGTCGCGATCGAACTTCGCCAGCGACTCCAACAGCTCCGGCGTCGGTGTCTTCAGCACCTGCTCCACCGAGGCCAGCTCCGTTTGCCACGCCGTCTTATTGGTTTTCTGCTCGTCCGAATACAACTCCAATCGCGGTGAGTCATCGCCACGATCGGCATCGGCGGTGTTGTTGAGGATCGCGAACACCTCGAAGAATTCCTTCTGCGTGATCGGGTCGTACTTGTGCGTATGGCACTGGGCGCAGCTGATGGTCGTGGCCATCCAGACGGCCAAGGTGGTGTTGACGCGATCCACGACCGCCACATTGCGGAACTCCTCATCGGTGGTGCCGCCTTCGTTGTTGGTCAGCGTGTTGCGGTGAAAGGCCGTCGCGACGATCTGCTCTTCGCTGGCGTTGGGCAGCAGGTCGCCTGCGATCTGCTCAATCGTGAACTGGTCGAACGGCTTGTTGGCATTGAGTGATCGCACCACGTAATCGCGATAGCCCCAGATCGTCCGCAGCGGGTCATCCGCATACCCGGATGAGTCGGCATAGCGAGCTAGATCGAGCCACATCCGCGCCCAATGTTCGCCAAAGGTTGGCTTCTGAAGCAAACGGTCGACGAGGCGTTCGTACGCTCCATCGGCCTTGTCAGCCAGGAACGCAACGACCTCCTCTTCGCTCGGCGGCAACCCGGTCAGGTCGAGCGACACGCGCCGAATGAGAGTCGCCCGGTCGGCCTCGGCGGCGGGAGTGAGACCATGCTGCTTGAGCTTGGCCACCACGAAGCGATCAATCTCAGTCTTCGCGAATCCGGCGAACTCGGGGGTCTCCGGGGGGGTGGCCTTCTGCGGAGGCTGATACGCCCAGTGGACTGAGTAGTGCGCCCCCTCAGCGATCCACCGCCGGAACAGATCAACCTCCTGCGGAGTCACCCGTCGCCCCGCTCCCGGCGGCGGCATCATCATCTCCGGATTGAGACTCGTGATCCGCTGGAGAATCTCGCTGTCGTCCGGCTGGCCCGGCACAATCGCCGAGTGGCCGTTGAGATCGGCCATCGCTCCTTCGCGGGTATCGAACCGCAAATCGGCCTGCCGCTCGGCTTCATCCGGCCCGTGACACTTGAAGCACGTATTCGCCAGCACCGACCGGATATCGCGGTTGAAGTCCACCGGCTCAGCGGCCCCCAGCGACCCCGTTGACGACAGAAGACAGCCGAAAACGGTCGCGACGATCCCGCGAAGACAGAAGAATTTTGGCATGGCAGGCAGACTTCCCAAGGCAAGATGCCCCAGCGGTTCCATCGCCGAGACGCATCAAAGGATTCTAACCTGTCCCGACAGGGGTTGCATCTGCCATGAACGGCACGTCAGGGGTGTGCCTCCCGTAGCCTGGACCCCCAGGTCCGGGCGAGGCAGGCGGACATCATCTCCCCGCCGGGTGCCGCTGGCGGTGGCTTTGGACCGCCCCTGTTGACCACCATGCACTGTCCACCGTGCAGTTGGGCGTCTGAGCACTGGCGAGTCAAAGCCCTCGCCAGATGGCACCCGGCACCACGCCAATAATGGGGGTTGGAGTTCAGCCTTTAGCCTGTCCCGGAGCAGCCTAAAGGCTGAAC
>JAYWFM010000055.1:0-33564 GCA_043778825.1 Planctomycetota bacterium
GTGGGCTTTAGCCCACGCGATCGACGGATCTCCTTCAGTTCGCGTGGGCTAAAGCCCACGCTACTCATCCCATCTCATCACGTCGCCGCCGGCTTCCCCTCGGCCAGCAGCGCCGCAGTGAATCCCAGCAGGTCGTATTGCTCGCGCGTCGCCTGCTTCCAGGCATCAATCCGGCCCGCCTTCTGGCACAGCTCGGCGAACGACACGCGGGCGTCGCTGTTGATGTTCGACAGGTACTTCGCCGCCAGCGTCACCGCCGGTTCCAGCAAGTTCGACCGCACCATCAGATCGACGAGGACGTACGCCAGGAACGGCTTGTCCCCCTCGTCCGGTTCGTGGTCGAGGCGGTCCTGGAAGTACTGCAGCGCGTCCGCCCGCCCCTTGTCGAGCAGCACGCGGAAGAACTTGACGTGGGCCGGGTAGAAGTCGTCGAACGGGGCCTCGCCGCCGTACTGCAATTGCGAGTCGAGCTTGCAGCCGTACTCCGCCAACTGGAGGGCCATCTCGAGTTCCTCTGCGGGCGGTTCAATCGTGCGGGCGAACCGTACGACAGAATTCAAATGCGACACGTCGATGTGGTAGTTCCCCGCCTCGAACAACCAGTCCCGCCCGGACATCAGTTCGCGAAGAGACATGCCGGGCTGGAGGAACGGCATCCGCTTCTGCACGCTGCCTTGCAGGCTCTCGGTCAGGTCGGTGTAGAGACTACGAACCATGACCTTGGCACAGTCCTGCCGTTGCTCGGGTGAGAGGCCGGAGGTCGCCTGGTCAAAGCCGGTGATCGTGCTGCACGTGCCGTGGGCCTTGAGCATCAGCTGGATCCCCTTGGTCGGATGGACCCCCTGGTACAGGGCGATCTGGAGGATCTCTTCGACCTTGGTGTGGTCGAGTGTGCTGGGCAGGGCCTCGATCGCATCGGCCACCGGTTTCGGCTCGCGGATCACCTGGTAATACATCCACGCCGCCGGGATGTCGCCCGCCGCCAGGAACAGCTCTCCGGCCTCGCGCGCCGCCGAGATGTAGGTCTCCTCGACCGTCTTGCGGAGCGCCTCCGGCACATCGGCCAGCGACGCTGGCTTCACCAGCGGCAGCCCGAGTTCGTACTTCCGCTGCATCAACCGCGAGTCGAACAGCTTGTGATAGTCCTTGTCCGCCTTGAGCTGAGCGGCCACACGCTCGAAGAGGGCCGTGGCATTGCCTGCCGGGATTTGCTGGAGTTCGTCAAAGATCTGCGACATGAGTGGTTCCTGGGTGGCGTGGACATTCTAGCCTAGCAGAAGTGGGAGGAACGAGCATCCGTCCCGTTGGAGTCCAGCCTTTATGGGGTGCATTCGCCATTTGGCGGTATCACACGAAATGCGAGTCGCGGAGCGACATCGCCTACGTAGCTCAGTCGCTCCGCGACTGAGATTCCTCGGTGATACCGCCAATGAGCGAATGCACCCGCCTTTAGGCTGTCTTGGCGACACACGTGCGATCCCGCCCTCTCGTCGGGTAAGTTGTTCGCATCGACCATCCCGTTCTTCGAGCGAGCAGAGGGACCACCGTGAAGTACATCTTGGCAGGCATCGTCATCGCACTCGTGGGGCTGGTCTCATTGGGATTCGGCCAAGAGCCAGCCGCCCCACCGGCCTTCCCCACGCCGCACGACACCGAACCGAAGGAGTCCGGCCTGCCGCTCTCTCCCGAGGAGGCTGCCAAGGGGTTCCAAGTTCCGCCGGGGTTCAAGGTCTCGGTCTTCGCAGCTGAGCCGGATGTCCGCAACCCGATTGCGATGACGTGGGATGGGCGGGGGCGGTTGTGGGTGGCGGAGAACTATACGTATGCGGATCGGTCAAAGGTGTACGACTTCAGCCTGCGCGATCGCGTGCTGATCTTCGAGGACAAGGACAACGATGGGAAGTTCGACGAACGCAAGGTCTTCACCGATGACGTGCAGCTGTTGACTAGTGTCGAGGTCGGGCGCGGCGGGGTGTGGCTGATGACGCCGCCGCGGTTGATCTTCATCCCCGACAAGGACCGCGATGACCAACCCGACAGCGAGCCGGTCGTGATGCTCGATGGGTTCACGCCGTCGCGTGACAACTACCACACGTTTGCGAATGGGATCAAATGGGGGCCGGATGGGTGGCTGTATGGGCGTTGCGGAGCGTCGAGTCCGGGGCGAGTCGGGGTGCCGGGGACACCCGATGCGGAGCGAGTGCCGCTCAACGGCGGCATCTGGCGGTTCCACCCGACGCGCAAGACGTTCGAGGTCCTCTGCCACGGGACCACCAACCCGTGGGGGCACGACTGGGACGCCAACGGCAACGGGTTCTTCGTCAACACGGTGAACGGGCACCTGTGGCAAATCATCCCCGGGGCCCACTACAAACGCCCGCACAGCGAAGACCCGAACCCTTACGTCTACGAGATGATCGACACCCACGCCGATCACTACCACTGGGATACGGGCAAGGACTGGACCGACTCGCGGAACCCGGTCGGTAAGCATGATGAACTCGGCGGCGGGCATGCGCATAGCGGGTGCTTGATCTACCAGGGGGGGAACTGGCCGATCGAGTATGACGGCAAGTTACTGACCCTCAACTTTCATGGCCGTCGAGTGAACGTAGAGCGAATTGAACCCCAAGGAGCCGGGAACGTCGCCCGCCACGAGCCGGATATCCTCAAGGCAGCCGACCCATGGTTCCGAGGCATCGACCTGTCGACCGGCCCGGACGGGAGCGTGTTCATTCTCGACTGGAGCGACACCGGGGAGTGTCACGACACGACGGGCATTCATCGCTCGTCCGGACGAATCTATAAGGTCTCGTACGGCACTCCAAAGCGGCTGCCTCCGGAGGATCTCCACAGCCTCTCCAATCTCGAACTCATCGAATTGCATCTCCGAGACATCGATGGTACGACGAACAATTGGTTCGTGAGACAAGCCCGGCAGGAACTGCTCTCGCGCGAGGAGGCGATTCGGCAAGATCCCGCTGAAATGGAACAGGTGAATTCACTGCTCCATGAGAATGTGATGTGCGCCCCCTCGCGTCTCGAACGCTTGCAAACGCTTCGCGGACTTGGCTGGATCGATCCGAAGGACATTGATGAACTGTTACAAACCGAAGGCTTTATCCCACTAGCCGGTCAAGATGCGAGGGACGCGTGGGTCGAAACGCATGCCCCATTTCGGTCATTGGCGGTTCAGGAACTCGTCGATGGCCTGCCGCTCGACACGATCATGGGAAAGCCGCACCCGCGCTCGGTCACACCGAGCGAGCAGACTGTTCGGCAGTTGATGGAGTTGGCGAAGGCCGAGAAGGCCGGTCACGTGCGGTTGGCTCTCGCCTCCGCACTTCAGCGTCTCCCCGTGAATCGCCGTCTCGAACTCGCTCACTGGCTGGTGCTGAATGAATCCGATGCGAACGACCACAACCTCCCGCTGATGGTCTGGTACGGGCTCATCCCGGTGGCCGAATCGGACCCGACGGGGCTTGGCCAGCTGGCGGTCAAGTGCCAGTTGCCGACGACGCGCCGTCTAATCGCGAGGCGACTGGCGGAGATGATCGACCAGCGACCGGGGGCGATTGATGGGCTGCTCGTGGAGCTGTCTCAAATCGAGTCTCCGCCTGCGCGCGAGAAGGTGCTGGCCGATGTGCTGCAAGGCATGGACGAAGCCTTCGTCGGGCGGCACAAGCTCACCGCTCCGGCGAAATGGAAGGCGATTGAGTCGCTCGCCGCTCTCTCCTCGGACCCGGCGATTACCGAGCGGGTAAGCCATCTCAATCTGCTGTTCGGCGATGGTCGCGCGCTCGATGAAGTCAAGCGGATGGTGCGCGACGGCAAAGCGAACATCGCCCATCGCAAGGCGGCCCTGACCACGCTCATTGCGCTCAAGCCCGATGACCTGCGGGCCATCTGCGAAGAGGCCCTCACGGTGCGGTCGCTCAACACCATCGCCGTCGGCGGACTCACCGGCATCGACGACCCTGCACTCGCCCAGCGTCTCGCCAAGAGCTATCGCAGCTTCTACCCCGCCGAGCGACCGGCCCTCATCGACGCCCTCGCCTCGCGCCCGAGTTTCGCCCACGCACTGCTCAAAGAAATGAAAGACGGCAAAATCCCCCGCACCGACCTCACCCCCGTCCATGCCCGCCAAATCCGCAGCTTCGAGAACGCGGACCTGACGAAACAACTGACCGAAGTCTGGGGGGAGCTGCGCGACTCACCGACTGAAAAACTCGCGATGATGCAGTCGCTCAAGCAGCAACTGACGCCCGAGGTTCTGGCGAAAGCCGACAAGAGCCAGGGACGGGTGCTGTTCCAGAAGACGTGTGCGAACTGCCACCGGCTCTACGGGCATGGCGAAACGATCGGACCCGACCTGACCGGAGCCGGGCGGGCGAGCCTCGATTACCTGCTGCTCAACATGGTCGACCCGAGTGCGACCGTCGGAGCTGAATACCGCCTGTCGGTTGTGGTGCTCAAAGACGGGCGAGTGCTGAATGGCATCGTGGCCACTCGCAATGACAAGACGCTGACGCTGCAAACCGCGAAGGAGCGCCCTACGATCGAGCTGAGCGAGATCGAAGAGGTGAAGCCCTCGACCGTCTCGCTGATGCCCGATGGCCAGTTGCAGACGCTCACCGCCGAGCAGGTCCGCGACCTCGTGGGGTATCTGATGCACCCCGTCCAAGTGTCGCTGCCGTAGAACGGAATTCATTCCGTTCCGTCGTGGGGCAGGCCTGTGCATCGGAAAAGTCGGCTGCCGCGAGTTTCTGCCTCCTCTCCCCCGCGATCGACTGGACTGGACAGGGAAGACTTCACTGCGGGGGAGAGGGTGGGGTGAGGGGCAGGGCAATCGCCTTTTTCAAAGTAGCGTGGGCTTTAGCCCACGCGAACTGTAGGATATCCGTCGATCGCGTGGGCTAAAGCCCACGCTACTCATCCCATATTCAAATTGGCGATCACCCTGGGGTGAGGGGGCCACCAACAGGCTCCCGAAGGCCCCCTCACCCCGGCCCTCTCCCCACAGTCATGTCTTCACCCAAAGTCACGCCGCCGGTGGGGAGAGGGGGCAGAGAGGGACACTGCCTGCCTGCTTATCTGATGCACACACGCGCTCGCCGCGAGCTTGTCCCACCGTACGCTCTGTTCTACTGTTCCCGGCATGCTGGCCCCTTTGCCGATTGATGATGTGCTGCCCGAACTGTTAGCGGCGCTCCAGACGCAGGCGTCGGTGGTCTTGAAGGCCCCGACGGGGGCGGGGAAGACGACGCGCGTGCCTCCGGCGATCCTGGATGCCGGGTTGGCGGGCGGCGGCTCCGTGGTGATGTTGGAGCCGAGGCGCTTGGCCGCGCGGGCCAGTGCGCGGCGCATTGCGTTTGAGCGCGGGGTGCCCTTGGGCAGCGAGGTCGGGTATCGCGTGCGGTTTGATGAACAGGTCTCGGCGGCCACGAAGCTCTTTGTCGTCACTGATGGAATCCTGCTCAGGCGGCTGCAGTCCGACCCGTTTCTGGAGGGGATCGGGGTCGTGGTGTTCGACGAGTTCCACGAGCGGAACCTGAACTGCGACCTCGCCCTCGGCATGGTGCGGCGCGTGCAGCAGACGGTGCGGCCCGACCTCAAAATCGTGGTCATGTCGGCCACGTTCGACTGCCAGCCGATTGCCCGGTTCCTCGGCGACTGCCCGGTGGTCGAGAGCCTGGGGCGACTCTTCCCCGTCGACATCCAGTACCTCAAGTTCCGCGACCGACAGCCGATTCAAGAACTGGCCGTCGCGGGGATCGAACAACTCCTGGCCAAGACGCCCGGCGACTTACTCGTGTTCTTGCCGGGAGTGCCGGAGATCCACCGGACCGCGCGCGAGTTGGAGTCACTGGCCCAGCGGCACGATCTGGCGGTGATGACGCTCTTCGGCGATCTCCCGGCGGAGGAGCAGGACCGCGTGCTCGCTCCGTGTTCGCAGCGGAAGGTGGTCCTGGCGACCAATGTGGCCGAGACCTCGATCACCATCGACGGCATCACGGGCGTGGTCGACACCGGACTGGCCAAGGTGATGCGGTTCGATCCGGATGTGGGGCTGGACCACCTCGATCTGTCGCCGATCTCCAAAGCTTCCGCCGATCAGCGGGCCGGTCGCGCGGGACGCACACGACCGGGCGTCTGTCTGCGGCTGTGGGAGGAGTCGACGCATCGCGCGCGGCCCGATGTGGACGACCCGGAGATTCGGCGGGTCGACCTCGCCGGGCCGGTGCTGGAACTGCTCAACTGGGGCGAGCAGGATGTTTTGGCCTTCCCGTGGTTCGAGGCTCCGCGCGAAGCGGCCGTTGAACAGGCGTTGGCATTGCTCACGCGACTGGGAGCGATCGACTCGCAGCGGAACGTGACGCCGATTGGGCGGGCGATGTCGGGCCTGCCGGTGCATCCGCGACTGGCCCGGTTACTGGTCGAGGGACATGCCGAAGGGGTCGTGGAAGAGGCTGTGTTACTCGCCGCCCTCCTCTCCGAACGCAGCCCGTTCTTCCAACCACAAGCCGGGACAATCCGTGGCCCGGCGAAGTCGACCGCCGTGCATCGCTCGCGCTCGGACGTGTTCGATCGCGTGCAAGCCTTGCAGGAGTTCTTCGCGCGCGGGCAGCGTGACTTCCTGTTCGGTTCCATCAACGTCGGGGCCGCTCAGTTCATTCGACGAACAGCCGACCAGTTGCGACGGGAATTACTGGATGATCTTGGTCGACCAACGGGGGGAGCCCATGATCGGGAGGAGGCTCTGTCGCGGGCCTTGCTCGTGGCCTTTCCTGATCGCCTGGCAAAACGCCGCGACAAGGGTTCTGATCGCGCGATCATGGTCGGCGGCAAAGGCGTACGTCTCGCTCCGCAGTCGGCAGTGACGAACTCGGAACTGTTCTTGTGCATCGATGTTGACGCCGGAGCGACCGATGCCCTGGTGCGGCAAGCCTCAGCTGTCGAGCGCGAGTGGCTGCCCGAGTCGCTGCTGCGGCAGGTCGACGAGGTGTTCTTTCATCCGACGCAATGCCAGGCGGTCGCGCGGCGGCGGACGTACTGGGATGACCTCGTGCTAGCCGAGACGCCCTGCCCTCTGCCGGACAACGAGCGACCGGCGGAGGTGTTGTACGAGGCCGCAGTGCGAAACTGGGACAAGGTGTTCCCGAACGACAATCCCGAGGTGGCCGGGTTCGTCACGCGGGTGCGATGCCTGAGCCAGTGGCTGCCGGATGCGGGCATACCGCCGCTCGATCAGGCGGGTCTGCATGCGGTACTCCGTGAACTCTGCTCGCGTTGCCGCTCATTCGGCCAACTCAAGCAAGCCACATGGCTGGATGAACTCAAACGGAGATACGACTATTCCCAACTGCAATGGATCGATCGCGAGGCACCGGACAAGCTGCGTGTGCCCAGCGGGAGCCTCATTCGATTGACGTATGAAGAGGGCCGTCCGCCGGTATTGGCGGTGCGGATTCAAGAGGTGTTCGGGATGAAGGAGACTCCGCGCGTGGCCGGAGGACGAGTGCCGGTGTTGCTGCATCTTCTTTCGCCGAACATGCGACCGCAACAGGTGACCGACGATCTGGAGAGCTTCTGGCAGAACACGTATTCGACAGTGCGGAAGGAACTGCAACGCAAGTACCCGAAGCACTCGTGGCCGGAAGACCCGACGGATGCGATGCCGCAGAGCCGACCGGGGAGGAGGAGGGAGGGAGGCAAGGGGAGAGACGAGTGAGGAGAGATGAGAGCCAGAGAAGAGGAAGAGCGAAATCCGAAGCACGTAATCCGAAACAGGTATACCTGCTCTGGCTCTCGTCTCTCGTCTCTCGTCTCTCGTCTCTCGCTCCCGTACACTCCTCCCATGGCTCGCTCGGGATTCCTGCTGCTGCGGTACATACGCTATCTGGCGCGATTCAAGCTCACGCCCTATGGCCGGGTGTTGGTATTTCTGTCGTTCTTTGCCGCGCTCGGTTCGATTACGGTCGAGATCCCGATCTACCAGATGTTTTGTGCCCTGTTCTTTCTGCCCGCTGCGGTCGAGTTGGTGGGCACGCTGCTCCGCCCGCGTTTGGATGTCCGCTGCCAGTTGCCCGAGCGGGCCACGGTCGGCGTGCCGCTGACGGGACTGGTCTCCCTCCAGAATCGAGGCCACTTCACGGCGTTCGATTTGATGGTCGGGTTCTTCGATATGAATCACTCGCTCCTTCATCGAGATACGGACCGCGTGGTCGCCAGTCTGCGTACCGGCGGGGAGGCCGAGATTCCGTTTGAACTGATCCCGTCGCGGCGGGGACGGTTTCCGCTGGGGTCCGTGCAGGTTCACAGCACATTTCCCTTCAACCTGATGCGGTTCGGGGGAAGCGCGATCCCACTGGCCGCGCTCACCGTCATTCCGGCGTACGAGTCTCTGGACTATTGCGATGTCCCCACCGGAACTCGGGGGCGACCGACACATCCCGCTCCGTTGCTGGGGGCCAAGGGAGAATCCCCAGAGTACGTGGGCAACCGTGAGTACGTCCTGGGTGAGGCCGCCGTCCGGCTCGACTTCCGGGCCTGGGCGCGACTCGGACGACCCGTGGTCCGCGAGTACCAGGACGAATACAGCTTCCGCTGCGCCCTCCTTCTCGACACGTGGCAACCCGACACCTGGCAGCCGCACTATTATCACCCACGCCACGAGAAACAGGACATCCAGTTGGAGGCCGCCGTCGCGTTGACCGCTGCGATCGCCGAGTCGATCCATACCCGAGACATCGTGATCGATCTGTTCGTGGCGGGTCCGGAGATCTATCTGTTTCGCACGCCGCAGACCGGCGCGCGGTTCGACAGCGTGCTGGAGATTCTGGCCACGGTGGAAGGGTCGGTGAAAGACCCCCTGTGGGTGCTGCCCGATGCTTTGACGGAGGTCATGGAGTCGATCTCCTCGGTCGTGTTCGTGGTCCTGGACTGGGACGAGCGGCGGCGGAACTGCGTCGAGCGGATGCGGGAAGCGGGGCGCGGAGTGAGGGTGCTGCTCGTGCGGGAGAAACCACCGACGCTCGAAGCCCCGGAAGACAATGAACGGTTTCAGACGATCGCCCCCCGTGCGATCCTGGCCGGGGAGGTGAGATCCCTGTGAACGAACTGCCCCTCCTGGCCATGACCTATCCCCGTCGGGCGCTGCGGGCCGCGATCTTTCTGATCGCGGTGGAGTGCCTGATGCTGGCCTGGCCGTCCCACAGCTGGCTGGTGACGGGGGGGCTGTTTCTCTGGGCGGCGAGCCGGTGGTGGACGATTCGCCGGGGCTGGTGCCTGACCATGCCGTTGTCGATGAACTCTGTATTCCTGGCCGCTTTGTTTGCGATCAAGTACTCGTTCGCCCCGGCGAATATCCCGGATGTGGCTGACTTTGCGAATACCAAACTGGCGCATGAGATCGGCTGCTGGCTGGTGGCGATGCAGATCTTGATTCTGCATGAAACTTCTTCGTTGAAGCGGATTCCCGTCGCCCTTACGACCCTGGGATGCCTGGTCATTCTGTGTGCGGGGGATGTCAAACTGCACTATGTTTCATGGACGACCATGCTGGTGTTGATCATCCTGTTCGTGGGAGGTCTGGGGTGGTTTGCCCACGCGGGTCGAGACTGGATCAAGGTCGACCAGCGCCGCCGACTCCGCCGGGGCATCCTGATCGCGACACTGATTCTGGCGAGCGTGCCGACCGTCTACGCCGCGCAGGCGTGGCACCAGCATGAACACGATCTGGAGATGCTGCTCCTGAAAATCACGAAAGCCTTCGATGACAAGCCGCACCCCCTCCGTAATGGCTCCCATTCGGCGCTCGCGAATGTCTCCAATGGAAAAATCTTTGAGCCGGAGAAACCGGTCCTGCGAGTCATTCACGCGGGCTCGGAACCGCTGTATCTCCGGGCCATCATCCTGGATGTCTATCGCACCAATGCGGTATGGGCCACGCAGGAAATGACGCAGGGTCTCGACCCGCGCGAGGCCCCTCCGGATCGTGGATTGCCGCCCGATATTTCGCTGTTTCCGCTGATCGCCTCCGACGCCCGTCAGTGGGATGTCATTACCGTCTCCTACCTGTCCAAAGAAGACTCGATCCCGCTGGCGCTCCTCGACAGCGCCGAAATGGACATCCCCGTCAGTCAGTTGCGAATCGACTCTCTGAACAATCTGAGATTGCTCGATTCCCCCCTGCCCGACCGCTTGACGATCTACACTCCCCTCAAGCCCGGGCGGGACGAGCCCCCCCCGCTGGAGGCGCGGGCCCGCTGCTTGCCAGGCAGCCTGGACCCCCGCGTCCGGAACATGGCGCAGGCCCTCTGCGCCGGGAAGTCCACCGATACCGAAAAGATCCTGGCCGTGGAATCGTTCTTTCGGGAGAACTACCTGTACCAGATCGGATTGGAACCTCCATATGGCGTCGATCGGATCACGCACTTTCTTTTGCATCAGCCTCGGCCCGCAGCCCATTGTGAGTATTTCGCTTCGGGGGCTGCGATCCTGCTGCGCGCGGTCGGAATACCGACCCGTTATGTCACGGGGTTTGTCCCGTCCGAGCGCCATTCCGACGGCTCGTGGATTGCCCGTCGTAAGGACGCGCATGCCTGGGTCGAGGCGTACGACTCGGATCTGGGCCGCTGGGTGACGGTCGAGGCCACCCCCTCGGAGGGCCTGCCGGAACGTCGCACCGCCACCTGGAAGAACGAATTCGCCGAATCCTTACGAGTCTGGTCCCTGGCGCTCCGGGAGTGGGTCGCCACGCATAGCACGTGGGATGCGATCTCGCTGGTGTTGCAATCGTACACCGCGCGCAGCGTACTGATTGTGGTGCTGGCCGCCGCGTGGTGGGGACTGAGTCGCCGCTATCGACGCCAGCGAGCAGGCCCGCTCCACCCGGTATCCACCCGGGTATTCCCGTTTCAGCAGTGGCTCAAGGAGGTGGAATCGGATCTCGCGAAGCGCGGCTTCGAACGCCTGCCTCATGAGACATTGCTGCACTTCCGAGACCGCATCCTCGCCTCTCCCGACGGAGCCCCGCTGCGCCCCGCCGCCGAGTGGTACGCCGAGTATTCCACGGTCCGCTACAACGAATCGGAGCAAACGGCGGAGCGCGTGGCGGAGTTGGAGCAGTCGTGGCAGAGTCTGACCATGAACGGGAGTCACCCGTGATGCGAGATCGGGAGGGAGAGGCTCCTGCCGAGCCGCGAATGTGATCCAACGCCCGCTTTCACCAGTCTCCCGAAGTGTCGAAAGATGAAATTCCGATTTCGAGTCAGCAATCTGCTTCGCCACAACACCCGCCTCCGGAAAGGCTTGCGACTCCGACTCCAGCCCGGAGACTCCGTAAAACCCAGACTTCGCCTCTATTGCACAATCTGGCAGACCGATATAATCTCAGCATGTGGGGCCACGCCCCGAACTTCGAACACTTCGACTCGTCCTTTCCAGACGCAGGAGAAACAGGAACCATGGTCAAAGTCACCGAAAACGCAGCCAAGGAAATCAAGCGGGTCATGGACGAGCAGAAGATGCCCGACGGCATGGTGCTGCGGATCGGCGTCTCCGGCGGCGGTTGCAGCGGATTCCAGTACAAGCTCGGCTTCGATGACAAGCCCGATGTCGCCAAGGACTTCGTCGTCGAACAACACGGCGTCCAGGTCGCCGTCGACAAGAAGAGCGACCTGTACCTCGACGGCACCACCGTCGACTTCCACAACGGCATCGACAAGCGCGGCTTCACCTTCGAGAACCCCAACGTCACCAAGTCCTGCGGCTGCGGCAGCAGCTTTGGGATGTAGGCTGGCTCCGTCGGGTTGGACTCTCCCATCGCCAAACACGAACAGCCCAGGATATCTCTGGGCTGTTTGCATTGAGGGGTTCATCAATTGGAGGATTTCAACAGGTCACAGACCGCTCAGGCACAGCCTGATTTGCCGGAACTACTTCCACTTTGAACAAGCATGCCTTCGGCAGGGAGAGATGCTTACGTGAAGCCGTGAGCATCTCTCCTTACCGCAATCACATGAAGAACCTTGCTTCATACGGAGTATGTGCCAGAGAACCAAATCTCTTGACAACGTCTGCAAGCACCGAAGCGTAGCTCAGGCTGACTGGAATTCGGTCATAGATACTATCATTGTTCCAATTCATCTTTGTGAGTCCGAGAATCTCTCGAGCGCCCTCAAAAAAACTACCGCGTCCCTGGTATCGAGTGACTTTGAGAGGTTTTGGAATTCCTTTGCCTTCCTTGAAAAACTCTCCGTCTCCGATGCCGCCAACCACACCGGACGACCAAAGTAGGTATTCGTAAATCCCCAATGGCATCAATGTGCCACGGCGAATTGGGTAAGAAGCTGCATCGCCTCGACTTTCTCCTGTCCTTCTCGGTGCATCAATCCGAATTCCTTGCCACGGGGTCTTCTCAGTGATTGTCAAGAGTTCAACATCCTCAATTGAACTTACTGCGTCATTGACACCATCGATCTCATCACGCTGAAAAGGCGTCGTCTTGTGGACGACTAAGCGAGTCGGAGGCTTACCGCGTTGCCGCTGGTAGATTCCAAGCGTACGAGACATCAGGCGATACATATCTGTTCGCGAGAGGTATGGATTCTCTCCGGCGTGGTGTCCGTCTCCCGACTCATAAAGAAGGAACTGCAGGCCAGTTCCTCGCCCATCAAATATTTGACTACATCCCGTCACGAATCGATGTTGAGTCGATTTGCGTTGGCAGTAGCTCAGGCCGACATACGCATGATTATCATCATATCCCAGGAGTTTCCATGGAATACCTCCAGCTTTCACATAGAGTGCGATCGAAAGACGCCAACTGACGCTACATCTACAACGGTATTCAAGTGCATCGTCGTTAAGAATCTGGATCGGAACGCCAATGCTGCCGCATTGGGCTTTCACAGAATGATGCAGGTCGAAATCTTCAGTCAGATCATCCGGCGAGCTGCGAAATCCACTGGCCCACTGGTTCGGAAGATACAGCAATGCGACATCGAACTTTTGGCGACAATCTGAAAGTCTTCGAACTGCACCATGAATGATCTCCGCTAGTCGATCCTGTGGGCGAGGTTGAGCTAGCGCAAGACTCACCGTATCTTCGTCGATTGATATCGTAGTGTCTGGAGTGGGATCCGAAAGCCCCACGCGCATTACCGCTGAAAATCCGGGATACTCAAGCAGATACTGAGATCTCTCTTTAGGTGTATGGGAGCGACGCAGTTCAGAGATGAAGGCACGGACTTTCGGGATTGACCTCTTCGGGCCAATAACAGCCAACCGAATCGGGTCTGGAGCAGTGAATGGCGTACTCCGGCTGTACGGGCCAAACTGAAGAAGTCCTCTCAACGGATGAGTATCCGAGTCCGATTCACGATCTGGATGAAACCGTAAGTGGGGTTCTGGCACCTCATCGAATGAGGGCAATTGGAATAGTTGACGTGTCATCGCGGCCTCGCAAATGCAGTTTTCCCACGAACCTGGAATATGGCCTCTGGACTAGAACCATGTGGAAAGGCCACTCGAATGGGCGTTCCGCAGCGAGAAGCGAAAAACTGAATCCAGAATACCAACCAGTCGTTGGATTGCTTGTTGTATCTCTTGATCAGCGCTTCACGGCCAATTTCCGAACGATCTTCACCTTGATACATCGTCGCTCCGTCAGTCGTGACCGCCAAAGTGGGCTTCAACAGCAGCCACAAGCGTTGATCACTGAAGCTCAGTGCCAGATGAACCGCTTGATGGAGCATTACGTTGGGTCGCGGTGTCGCAACGGCCGTGCTGCTCAACCTTCGAAGTTCATTTACTTCTGCACTTTCGAGCGAAGTTTGCGATGTCATGAACAACAACCTACCGCGATTTGAAGACGATCGTGTAAGCCCTGTCGCATCTGCCAAGCCTTGAGTGATTGCGTCATACAGGAGCCCGAGTTCCGTCGAGTCATCATTGAACAGTCGGCGTTGATCGAAAGTATGTCGGTCGAACGCCGAAGGGGTATGGGCTGCGAACGCAGACTCAATCTCCGAGCGTGAGCCGAAAGCAAGTAATCCGATCTTCCGTCGAGCAACAATAAGACTCTTCTCTTTCCCGACAACAAGTGGCTTCAACTCAGCCATCCCACCGACTTCCGCTTGAAAGAGAGTACACGTTGACGGGTATTCGAAGACCTCCAATGCATTAGTTCGAAGGACAGGCCAGTTCCTGCCTACCTGATATGTGATTGGGGCTGCTTCTCGGCGGCTTCGTTGCTGCTTGATGATGTCGCGAATCTCGGGCATCTCATCGTGATGGGGCAGAAAAAGATCCGCCATGAGTTCGTCGAAACCACCTGTTTCGATGACACCCGCTTGAATTCCTTTCGATTTTGCCGCAGCCAACAAAGTCAGAACCGATTCAGCCGGTTTGGTTCCGTGTCGAACAAACCAAAACAGACCATGAGGAAACGCGGCATCTGAGTCAATCGCTTCGTGGAACGCTTCCATGATCGATGAGTCCCTGCCGCTATATCCGATAACGGCTAGCCCACGCAACTTACACTGAGTGACAAGCGATCTTCTCAGAATTGCGTCTTGCGTAGCCAACTCATCGGTAGTGTTTCGCAATCGGCGAAATTGATAGTCGCCGTGCAGTTTGATGAGGAGAGGCCACCGTTCATCATTCAACGAATCCTTCGCCTTTTGAGGACAACCGAGGTCGCAAACGGTAAGTCCTCCGGAAAGTCTCTTGGTGATGGCATTCACCGAGAAGGCTCGTTCGACAAGAGGATCGAAATTCGTCGTCCAAATGATCCGCCCCTTGTCCAATGAGCAGATCGCCGCCATGCAAATGTGCCCGTAAGACGGCTTTGCCCCCCTCAATTTGTCATCCAGAAATCGCCGACGATCCCCCTCATCGGGTAACACACGAGCGAAATACTCGGAGTATTCTGCGTTTTCATTCAGCTTGGGGTATCCACCAGACGAATCGAAGAACGCTTGAATGGTTTGCCGAAATATGGGGGAAACCAAATCCGGGAACCGCGAGTGTGGGATCTTGTTTGAGTTGCAATACAGCGTCCGTTTGAGTTCCCACGTCAAAGTTGCAGCAGTTGGTAGCCCTGCGCCGACAGAAGTTCCCGCACCAAGAAACCACATGATGTTCGGCGCACGAACCGCGTGAAGGTTTTGGAATTCAACGACATCGATCGCAAGGTGAGTTGAATCAATCAAAGGCAATCCATCGCAAATCGAGGAGTGAAGTCTACGAAGCCCCGTCCGTCCGCGTGACGCGACAACGAAATGGAGTATAGAAAAGCCAATTGGCGTTGAGAATGGGTAGCATCAGGCGGGGTAGCCCGTCTTGTGTGGCTCAAAAAGCCTTGGAACCCCGCGTTGAGTGTGTCCATTCAGTCTGAGAAGTGGACTTCATCTCACCCGCGAGGCTTCCCCAGCGTCACCTTCAGCTTCACATCCTGCCCTTCGCGGCGGACTGTCACGTCGGCTTGGTCCCCGGCGGTGAACTTCCGCAGAGCCAGATCAAAGTCGTCCAGGCTGCCGATCTTTTGGTCGCCGAGTTGGATGATGACATCGCCCGCTTTGATGCCCGCTTTGTCCGAGGGGCCGCCGGGGGCGACGCCCATGATGGCGTAGCCCTTCTGGTCGGAGTTGAAGTCCGGGATGCTGCCGAAGTAGGGGCGGCTGCCGGTGCGGCCCAATTCGGCTTGGCCCTGGACCTCGATGTAGTCCGGCTTCGTCGGGGACTGGGCGGCTTCCACGATCAGCGTCTCGAAGAAGTCGGTCGCCTGCCGCATGCCGGGGACGTTGAGCTTCTCGACATCGTCGCTCGGGCGGTGGTAGTCGGCGTGCAGTCCGCCGAAGACGTGGAGTACGGGAATCTTCTTAGCGTAGAACGACGAGTGGTCGCTGGGGCCGAACCCCTCCGGCTTCTTGATGAGCGTCAGCCCCGCAGCGGTCCCGGCCTCATCCACCCGCTTGTCCCAGAAGTGCGAGGTGCCGGTCCCATACACCGTCAGCTTGGAATTCTCCATGCGGCCAATCATGTCGAGGTTGAACATCACGACCGTCTGCTCGATGGGGAACAGCGGCGTCTTGACGTAGTGAGCCGAGCCGAGTAGCCCGCGCTCCTCGCCCGTGAAGGCCATGAACACGATCCGCCGAGCCAGTTTCTCCTTCCGAGAGGCCAACCGCCGCACCAACTCTAACAACCCCGCGGACCCGGAGCCGTTGTCATCCGCTCCGTTGTGAATCTCCTTCGATCCGGGTTGCAGCGAGCCATCCCCGCCGAAACCCAGGTGGTCATAGTGTGCCCCGACGACGATCGTTTCTTCCTTGAGAGGCCCCTCCCCTTCCAGCACGCCGATGACGTTCTTGACCGTCACCTTCTCGATCCGCAGGCTGGCCTTCCCGGTCGCTCGCATGCCGGTCAGCACCTGACTGGCGGGCTTCATCGTCTCTTCGATCGAGGCCTCGATCTCTCCCAGGGTCTTCCCGGTGGCCGTCTTGATGAGCGACTCGACAGCTGACCGCTTCACATGGAACGTCGGCAGCGCATCCCCACTCTTCTCCCCCGCATACCCGAACTCCATCAGTGGGTCGGTGTCGAACGACGCCAGCATCTCTCGCAGCTGTTTGAGATGGACGACCTCAGCTGTAAGGTCCGCGAGCGTCTTGGACTTGTCGGCTTCGGCGAGGTCCGCCTGTGTCGACTTCTCCGCGAGTTCGACGATCTTGTCCTTGGCCTTCGCCACCTTCTCTTCGAGAGCCGCGCGGTCGTTCTTGGCAGAAGCCCCATCGTTGAGGATCAGCACCGCCTTGGCCCCTCGGCGATAGCACTGGCTGAGCTTGGTCTTTAGCGAGGCATCGCGCTCGTTGAACCCGGCGTGCGGGTCGCCGGTTTTGGGAGTCCGCCGCAGGAACAGCACCACCTTGTCCTTCACGTCGATCCCTGCGAAGTCGTTGTACTTTTCGGACTCGATCGCATACCCCGCGAAGACGATCTCCGCCTCAAACGTCCCCGGCTCCGAGAATGAGCAGGTACGAAACGTCTTGTCCATTTCGAGCGGCGTCTTCACTCCCGCAGCGTCGACGATCTCCAGCGCGTTCCCCTCTTCGAGCTTGGCCCCGTTCGAGACCTCGAACTCCTGAAAGGCATCGCCCTTGTCGACGGTGACGTTCAGCCCCGCCTCGCGGAAGATCCCCTCAATATAGGCCGCCGCCTTATTGATCCCCTCGGTCCCGACCCCGCGCCCCTCGAACTCGTCCGAGGCCAGCACGCTGACATCCTTGAGCAGCCGCTGCTCGGTGTCGCTCAGCTCCTCAGCCCGTACGCACGCGGTCGCAGTGACCAGCCAAGCCAAGCCGAAACAGATCATCCATCGACTCATTGCAATCTCTCCGTAGGGCGAATCGCCCGGTTGTCGTGAATCATCGGTTCCCGGGACATGTGTAGTGAGCGGCACGGCGCTAGCCGCCGGTTCCCCTAACCGTTGTCCCACCAGAACGGTCGGTTCCCCACGGACAACGGTGACAGGAACCGGCGGCTAGCGCCGTGCCGCTCACCTCTACACCGGAACCCGAATCTCCGAGAGGATCTCCCGGATCACCTGGTCCTTCGACATCGAACCGAACTTGGCCTTCGAGGTGAGTACGGTCCGGTGCGCCATGACCGGGGCCGCGACTCGCTGCACATCATCCGGAATCACGTAGTCCCGACCCGCCATGAATGCAGCCGCCTGCGCCGCCCGAAACAGCATCAGCGTCCCGCGCGGGCTGACTCCGAGTTTCAGGTGTGAGTGCTGCCGCGTGTGCCGGGCCAGATCGACCGCGTACTCGGCCACGGTCCGTTCGACTTTCACCTCGCGGACCTTGGCTTGCAGGTCACGGACCTGATCGAGCGTCAGCACCGGGCGGATGTGGTCGATGGGGACATCGACCGCCTGATCGAACAGGATCTCGACCTCCATCTCCCGGTCGGGATACCCCAGGCTCATCTGAATCAGGAACCGGTCGAGCTGCGCCTCGGGCAGCGGGTAGGTGCCCTGAAAGTCAACCGGGTTTTGCGTGGCCAGGACCAGAAACGGAGCGGGCAGCGGATAGCGCACGCCATCAATCGTGGCCTGCCCCTCACTCATCGCTTCCAGCAGTGACGACTGCGTGCGCGGGCTGGCCCGGTTGATCTCGTCGGCCAGTAGCACGCTGCAAAAGATCGGCCCCTTGCGAAACGTGAACGACCCATCGCGTGGGTTGTAGATCGACGCTCCCAGGATATCCGACGGGAGCAAATCCGGCGTGAACTGAATCCGTCCAAAGTCCGCCGCCAGTGACCGGGCGAGTGCCTTGGCCAGCGTCGTCTTTCCGACACCGGGCACGTCCTCCATCAACACCGACCCATTCGCAAGCAGCGCAATGATCAGCAGATCGAGCGACTCGGGCCGCCCACGAATCACCGTCGACAGATTCTTGCGCAGCACCGCCAACGAATCGAGAGCCTGAGCTGCGGTTCCTTCAGCAAGCATCGACAATCACCGGGGAAAGTGACAAGACGGGAGAAGCCGAAACGGTAGCAGTTCGGTCCATTCTGTGAAAGGACGGGCGGGAGGGAGGCAGAAAGCCAAAAGCAGTAAGCCGTCACAGCGGCACATGAACCGCTCGTCCACTCCATTCGGCAGGCTCGGTGCAGGACACCAGCAGAAGGATCTCCTCAATGGCACGGCCCACGGGCAGCCGGTCATTGAGGATGAACACGCCAGCCAGCCCCTCGCCTGCGGCCACTCGCTCATAGGCATAGTCCGACATCGTGGCCCGATCGTGCGTCAAGACGATCCGCCCGTTCTCGGCAGCCCAGGCCAGAACATCGGGATCCTCCGCACCGGCCAGGCCCACATCCTGGACTCGAACGATGTCAAGGTCCGGTTGGCGTAGAACAACGCCACGCACAATGTCGCCATTGAAGTTCTCGTCCGCCAGCAGCCGCCACATGGCACTTCCTCACGGCTGTCGTTGGGCGAGCAGACGAGCGCGGATGTCGCTCAAGTCCCCCTGCTGACTGTCTATCCGTTGTCGAACCTCATCGGCCAACTGCTCACGTCGGGCCAGGTACCCCTCGACTTCGCTGCGATGACGTAAGTAGTAGGCAATCACCGCATACACATTGGGTAACGTCAGCGTGGAGTACCGCTGCACGATCGTCTCCGGCGTCGCGCCGTCTTGAAACGCCCGGATGACCAACTCCAGTAGCACACGCGAATCACCGACGCGCAGAGCGCCGACGGCATCTTCATACAGAGGAGGAGCTTCCGCTTGAGCGGTGAAAGCCACAGTGCAGTTCTCCAAGGGGACTCCAGTCTCTGGACTGCGTTTCGTTCGAAAACCGGGGACAAATCCCAGACTCATCCGCCAGACTCGGCTCTCCGCATCCAGGGATCTGTGCTGGTGAAGCCCGACTGTCACCCGCCACAGACCAAAACAACCCAGCGTTACCATATCATCCGGCGTCTCTGCGGAACAGATGAACCAGGAAATGACGAGCCTGCGGGAGAGAGTCGGGGGGGCGTATTCGACCCGATCAGGACAAGCCGAAACGGGAGCAGGTCCTCTCCCCCCCCGGCGAGTGTTCGGCGTCAGACAGCGGAGGACCTATCGGAAGACGCTGGTCGGGCGCTGACAGTCCCGGTACGATCATTGTCCGTACTGTTCTTGAATGGCTCTTGAGATTCGGCAAACGACAGGAACCTTGCGATGTGCCAACTGACATTGGAAGTGGACGACGAAGTTCTCGCCCAAGCCGAAGCGGTTGCAGAGGCAGAACACACGACGCTGACGACTCTGCTCCAGCATTTCGTGGAATCGCTCGCGGCGCGCTCGTCGGATCGCGAGGAACAGGCTGGGCGACAACTGCAAACGACGTTCGCCAAGTTCAGTCGCGACATGGGTGACCGCCAATGGACGCGGGAGAGCCTGTAGGAGCGATAAGGTGTTCTTCGACTCCCACATTCTCATTGACGCCTATGACACGCGAGACTCCAACAAACAGAGCCAAGCTCAAGCACTGCTGTTGAACGTCAATCAATCTCAGACGGCAGTCCTTTCCGCTCAGGTGCTGGGCGAATTCTTTGTCGTGGTGACGAGAAAAAGTTGGAGTCCAGCCTTTAGGCTGCTCTTCGCGTGCAGAGGCAGCCTAAAGGCTGAACTCCAACGCGTTACCGCTGGTAGATCGGCAGGAAGCGATACTCGATGGCCAGGCCCAGGACGGCCAAAGAGGTGCCGTACGCCTTCCCGACGCCGCGCTCGCTACCGTGTTCGGGGAACCAGGAGCCATCGGCCCCCTGCACCGGGAGCAGCAGCTTGCAGAGATTGGCGTGGCTCTGTTCGGCGTACTCCCCGCCGAGTTTGAAGAGTCCGACCCCGGTGTAATAGATGCCGTAGTAACAGTAGTTACTGTCGAGCCGCAGAGGGTTGTCCTTCAGCCATTTCGCTCCACCGCGAGCCTCTTCGGTGTCGTGGGCTCCGCAGACTTCCAGGCAGGTGATCCCGACGCCGGTCAGTGTCGGGGTGGCGCCGCTGCCGGGCTGGTAACCGAACCCGCGATAGTCCTTCGTCGAGCATTCCTTGACGTAAGCGACCGCCTTGTCGATCGCTTCGGCGGGGACATCGCAGCCGACATCCTTGGCGGCACGGAGGGCCATGACCTGCCAGCCGGTGACGCTGAGATCGCTGTCGCGGCTGTCGGTTTGATAGCGCCAACCGCCCTTGTTGCGCTGATCCTTATCGTAGGCTTGCGACTCCAGAATGAGCTTAATCGCCCGCTCCAGAGAACGCTTAAGGAGCTTGGCCTGCGCCTCGTCGACCATGCCGATCGCTTCGGCCAGCATCAGCGTGCTGATGCCGTGACTGTACATCGGGCCGTGGCTGCGCTTGGCCACGAGCATGCCGTTGTCTTCCTGGCGCGACATGACCCAGCGGATGCCCTTGTTGAGCATGTCGCCGTAGGGCCCCTCGCCGGGAGTATGTCCCGCTGACATGAAGGCCATGCAGGCCAGCGAGGTCGCCGCCGTACACTCGCCGTAGGAGTCGCTGCGCCAGGCCCCCTCCGGCAGTTGGGACGAGGCGAGAAAGTCGAGCGCCCGCACGATGGCGTCGTCGACCTTCTTCTGCGTCTCGGCATCGACCGCCAGCGCCAGACGACTGCTGCCCAACACGGCTCCGGCAATCGCGGCTCGAAACAGATCACGCCTGGTCAACATCATGGCTTCGCTCCAGCGGGCGCGGGGGCCGCAGTTCCCGGTTGATCGGGCCGCTGGGTCTTCGAGATCTCATCGAAATACTTGCGAATCAGCTTGGCGTAGTCGCCATCCGGCTTCTTGCGAGCCGCCTGCAGAATCTCGGTCTTGAGCGAGCCGGGCAGTTCCCCCCAGTTGCGGGTGGTGAGTCCCTTGAGGTGATTTTCCAGGGCGACGATGCGGGCCTCATCGGTGTTGCCGAAGTCGCTTTCGTTCTGACCGGGCTGGGCACCCGGCTGTTGACTGGGCTGGCCGGGCTGCTGACCCGGTTGGCCCGGCTGTCCGGGTTGTTGACCGGGCTGCATGCCGAATTGCTGCATGGCCTCCCGCAGATTGGCAGCGGTTTGCTTCAGCGAGTCGGACGCCTTGGGAGGTCCACCCGGCTGTTGTCCAGGTTGTCCCTCTGGAGGCTGGCCGCTCTGGGCTGGCTGGCCTTCGCCGGGCATCGGGGCACCTTCGCCGGGTTGCTGGCCTGGCTGTTGCCCCTGATCGTTGGCCAGTTGCTGACCGATTTCGTTGAGTTGCTGAGCCGCCTGAGCGACGTTCAGCGCCCCTTCCGGAGGCAGCGGAGAGTTGGCTCCCGGTTCCTGCCCCTGGCCCGGTTGCTGGCCGGGTTGTTGTCCCGGCTGGCCGGGTTGCTGCTGACCCGTGGCTTGAGCCAGCTTACCGGCATCGCGGAGAGCCTGCGCCGCATCGGCGGCTTGTTGAGCGGCTTCCTGCGGATTGCTCTGCTGGAGGTTCTGCTGAGCAGCCTGCATCGCAGCCTGGGCTTGCTGAGCGGAGTTCTCAGACGCCTGGGCTTCCTGAGCCTTGTTCTGTTGCTGGAGTGGCTGAAGGCCGAACGACTCGGCGACCTCAGCGAGTTCCTGGGTCAGTTGCTGGGTCTCCTTCTGGAGCTGTTGCTGAGCCTGCTGCTGGGCTTCTCGCCGGGCCACTGGCGAAGCGGCCATTTGCTCCAACCGATCGGCCAATTGAGCCTGCCGCTCGGCGAGGTTTCCAGCATCGGCTGCCAATTCTTCGTTCGGTCCGCCCTGGCTCTGCGGGACTTCCCGTAATTCCTGGGCAGCCTGTTCTCCATTCTGAGCGGCCTCCTGACCGGCCTCCGCAGCCGCCTCGACGCCACCCGCGGCCAAGTCTTGAGCCGCCGCTTGCGCCTGTTCCGCGAACTCATTCGCGGCCTGGGTCGCTTCCGATTTGGCTCCCGTCTGAGCTTCCGTATTCAAGGCCAATTCCTTGGCGGCGAGGGCGATCCGCTGTTGATCGCGGAGAGCCGTGGCGAGTGCCGCGGGGGTAGCGGGCTGTGGTTGCCCCTGCTGAGGTTGGGCGGGTTGAGGCTGACCGGCTTGAGGTTCGCCTGGTGGAGGCTGGCCTGCCGCTGGTTCACCCGGCATCGGCTGACCATCTGCGGGTTGACCGGCTTCGTTCATCGCCGTCTGAGCGGCGTTCGGATCGCCCGCCTGAGCGGTCTCCGCGGCCAAGGCCCGCTGCTCTGCGGCCAATTCCCTCGCCCGGGCCGCGAGAGCCTGGAGCGGATCGGCGGGCTGGGCTTCACCCGGTTGAGGTTGCCCCTCAGCAGGTTGTCCCGCCGGTGGCTCAACCGGCATCGGTTGGCCCGCTTCCGGCTGACCGGCTTCGGGTTGACCCGGCTTGCCAGCCGCTGGTTCCGCCGCCATCGCCAGTTCTTGACCCGTCTGCTCTGCCAGAGCGTCGGCTTGCCGTTCGGCCTGCCGAGCGAGTTGGTGCAGGGCTTCGGCGGCATCGGCCTGATCCTCGGCAGCTTCCTCGCCCTGGTTCTGCCCCAGTGCCTGGTCAGCCGCTTCGGCTGCTTGCTGAGCCTCAGCGCGGGCCAGCGGGGCAGCAATATTGGGAAGCTCCTTCACGGCCTGGTTCAACTGTTGCTGAGGTCCACGCTGCTGCTGCAGGGCTTGCTTCTGAGCTTCTGGATTGTCGGCGTTCTTGGCCAGGGCCTGTTCCGCTTGCTGCTGCAATTCGTCTTGCTTGTCGGCCAGGGCTTCGGCCTTCTCGGCCAGGGCATTCAACTCGGCAATCCGAGGCTCGGCAGCCGCGACCGCGTTCTGCTGATCCTGTTGAGCAGCCGCAGCCACAGCTTCCTGCGCGGCGGCAGGCTCGAGGGCTTTGGCCAGATTCGCGAGAGCCTCCGCAGCCTCTTGCTGTTCCTGGGCCGCTTGATGCATGGCTTTCTGCAACTCCGGAGTCGGAGCGGCGGGTTCGGTCGCGCCCGCTGGGGGTTGAGGCTGCTGCTTGGCGAGTTGCTCGACCTGCTGTTGGGCCTTGGCAGCTTCGGCGAGGGCCTTCGTCGCCGCTTGCTTCTCGGGCTGAGAGGCGACCGTTCCCCGCAGGTTGGCCAGTTCTTGCTGACGCTCGCGAAGATCGTCCGCCGCTTGATTGGCTTGCTGCGGCGTCGGAGCCTGCGGCTTGGCGGCAGCTTGTTGAGCGGTCTCGGCACCGGCCTGTTGCTCCTTCGCCAGGGCTTGAGCGGCCTCGTTCGGCGTCTGCTCCTTGGGGTTCAATGCGGCGGCGAGGTCATTCAGGGCCTCCTGGCTGTTGGCCAGAGCCTGCTCGGCTTCGGCGAACTTGGCGGGAGCCGGGTCGTTGGCGGCTCGGTCGAGAGCATCGCGGGCCTCATAGGCTGCGGTCTTGGCGGCTTCTCGCAGCGCGGGGGCGACTGGGGTTTCGACCTGCTCCAGCGATTGAGCCAACTGATGCTGCTGGTCTTTCTGCTGTTGCATCTGACCCTGTCGCTGGTCGCCCGCATCGTTGGCCTTGTCCGCCGCTTGAGCGACTTCTTTCTGCTTTGCGACGGCCTGAGCGAGTGCTTCCTCGGCGGTGGGCTGGTTTTCGAGTTGCTTGCGCAGATCGGCCAAGGCCTGCTCGGCTTGAGCCTGTGAGGCATCCGTGTTGGCGACGTTCTGATTCTGGAGATCGGTGATGGCGGCAGCCACATTTTCCAATGCCTCCTGCTGCTGGGCTTCCATCGCCGCCTGCTTCGCGGGATCTTTGGCCGCTGGCGTCAGATCGGCGAGACGCTGGCCGAGTTCCATCTCCTTCTGAGCCTGTTGCTTCAGGGCTTCGGCCATCTGCTCAACAGGCTTCCCTTCGGCTTGCTGCTTCCGCAGTTCTTCGGCTTGCCGGGCGAGGTTCTTCTGCTCGTCGTGGATGCCACGCACCTCGTTCAAGGCCCGCTGCTGACGCTCTTCCGGAGTCCCGATCTGCTGGGCCAAACGGTCGAGATCATTGGCAGCCCGCTCGGCGGCATCGGTGGCCCGCTGTGCCGTTTCGGCCAACTTCTGCGGCTTGTCCTGCAACAGTTGCTGGACCGCTTCCTGGCCCTGCCGAACGGCTTCCTTCTGGGGATCCTTGGCATTGTTCGGCACGTCGAGTTGGGCAGCTGCCGCTTGCAGGGCCGCTTGCTCAAGCGCCAGATCGCGACGCTGTTCGGCGACTTCGGCTGCGGCCAGTTCCTGTTCGGCGGTCAATGGCTTCTTCTGTTGTTCCGCTTGCTGAGCGGCCTGCTGGCCCTCCTTTTCCTTCTGAGTCAGAGCGGCGAGTTGGTCCTTGATCTGACGCTCGCGCTTGGCGAGTTCCTTCGCCGCTTCCTGCGGATCGTCGGGCAGGTTGGCGTTGCGCTCCAGGGCCTCGGCCAGCTTCTCCAGATCGTCGGCGGCTTTCAATTGAGCCATCGCGGCCTGCTGGGCGTCACCGCTCTCGATTTCTTCGATCGCCTTGGCGAAGTCCCCCAAGTCGGCAGGCTTGGCGACCTTTTCGTCCTGCTGAAGTTCCTGATCGGCGACCAGTGCTTCCGCCTTGCGATTGAGGTCTTCCTGCTTCTGCTTTTGGGGAGCAAGTTTCTCGGCGGCGTTCTCGGCCTCTTTGGCCAGAGCCTCGCTGAGCTTGTCTTCCCGGTTGGCGAGTTCCGCCGCCCGGTCGAACAGTTCCTGCAACTGCTTGAGCAGTTCTTGCTGGGCGGCAGTGACCAACTCGGGACGCTTCTGAAGCAGCGAGTTCAAATCCTGCGAGAGCTGCTGGTGGCGGTCTTGCAGCTTCTTCTTTTCGTTCTGCTGTTCTTGAGCGGTCAGCGGCTGAGGGGAATCGGGAGTCCGCTCGGACTCCGGAGTCTTCGCCGCGTCGCGCTGGTTCTCGTACTTTTCCGCATCCTGGGCGAGCTGCTCCGTGCGACCGGCCAGACGTTGGAGTTCGAACAGATCCTTCTCCAGAGCGGCCTGCTGATCGAACTTCTTTTCGAGGTCGGTCAGCTTGGCTTCGGCCTCGTTGAGTTCGGTCACGACCTGCTTGAGGGCCTCTTCCTTGGCGGGAATCGCCGGGGTGTTGGGCACTGAATCGGTCTTCTCGGCGGCGGGGATCGCATCGTCCTTGGCGACCAGTTCCAGCATCGGAGCGAGCTTCTCGAACAGCGGGTGCTCTTCCAACAGGGCGGCGAGTTGCTGTGCCTTGTCGGCGATATCGCGTTGAGCCTGGGCGAGTTCGGGGGCCTTGGCATCGCGGTCGAACGGCTTGTTCTGTTCGCGGGCCTGCTGGGCCGACTTCTGCACGTCCTGCACTTCGGAACGATTGGCAATGATGTCGTTTTTCAACTGCTGAATCTGGGCCTTCCAGTCGGCCCGTTCGGCGGCAATGGCTTCGAAGCCGTAGGGGAGCGAGTCCTGCTTGATGCGGATCAGCCGCTCCTCGGTCCAGGCTTCATTCGGTCCGGGGATCTCGCGAGCGTCGGCCACGCGGGCCCGAACCGCAATCACATCGTCGGCTTTGACGTTGAACTCACCGAGATTCACCGAGAACGCCTCGGCCATCTCTTTCGAGCCGAGTCGCCCGGCTTCGACGGAGATCACCTTGAGAGCCTTGCCCTCGGGGAAGGTCTTCACGTGGAGTTCGAGGGCGGCGATGCCCAGATCGTCGATGGCGTAGACCGGCACCTGGATGATTTCATCCGGCTTGGCAGAACCTTGTTCGTTGGCATCGGCGTAGTCGATCGTCGGCGGCTGATCGACGCGGAGGTCGAGGCTGCGGATCGGCTCCTGGGGATTGTCGAGACCGAACTCATCCACGGCATGGATCACAAACCGGCCCGCACGATCGACCCGGAGGGCAATCGTGGCCGACTTCGAATCCGCCCCCACCTTGCAAGGCTCAACCGACCGAATCACCCAACCGGGGAACTTGCCTGCGAGGTGGGCCGGAATCACCAGCGGGGCCACAGCCTCCGCGATGACAGCTCCCTCGGGCGCATTGGCCGCGGCCTGCACGGCCCGACCGGTATCGGTCTGGACGGCAGAGGCGAGGTCCAGCCACACCATGTCGAGGTGCTTCACCGGCTTGTTCAGGGCCAGCTGCATCGTGACCTGGCTATGCTCGAACGCGATGATCTCCAGAATCGAGGCCGTGTACTGCTGTGCCGGGAGTCCGGAGTACGCGGGCGGCTGGACATCGATATTCAGCGAGGTGATCGCCGGTCGGTCCTCGACCTGGATCGTATAGTCGCGGGACTTCGCCCCCGGTGCGGAGACCGAGTATTTGAACCCCTTCTGGACCGTGGAGAGCGACGTACTGTAGGCGCTGGCCGACTCGTCCCACGCCATCCGGCGGTTCTCCATCCCGGCCCCATCAAACATCCAGGCCAGCCGGACTTCCTTGATCGGCTCGGGCGTTCCGTTCATCCAGACCGCAGTCGCGACAATCTTCACATCTTCGCCGCGCGGGGCCACGCGGTCCCCATGGGCGATCTCAAATTGCAGATTGCTGGGCCGCTCGAAATTGTTCCACGGAGTCAGCAACCGCGCCCACAACAGCCGGTAGTTGTCCTTCCACATCACGAACGGGATCAGCAGCATGACCACCGCCACGCCCGCCGCCAGCGAACGCCACGCCGCCCGCGTATGATCGACGACATCCGTGAAGTCCGACGGAGCCACCAGCTTGAGCGTCTCCCGCTCCAGCAGCGACCGCATCAACGGCGAACCCTTTTCCTTCTCATCCAGACCCGGCTGAGAGAACTCCACCAGAGTCATCAGCCGCTCCCCAAACTCGGGGTGCTTCTCTTCCACCGCAGCTGCCAGTTCCGGCAGGGGCAGGCGGAAGAACAACCGCCGCAACCCAAAGGCTCCTAAAACGATCCCCGTCGTCAGCAGCGTCCCCAGCGCGATCCAGCGACTGTTGGTCGACAGATCGAGCCAGTAGTCCAGCCCGAACGCGGTCACGATGACCACCGCCATCGCCAGCACCGCCACCGCCAGCCCGCTCAGGACCGACAGCGACCGAATCCGCCCCTCCAGCCGACGGAGTTCCGTCGTCACCTGGGTCGGGAGATTGGCAGCCGCCTGCTTGCTATGCAGACGAACCGGCGGATGAGAACCGGGCAACGACGCTTGCGCCATGATGGAGCCTTGCATTCGCGACAGGAGAAGTGACAACGCATCGGAGTATAACCACATGTGTCACGGAAACGGTACAGGGAAAATGGGAAAATGCGGAAAAGCCCACCGGTTGCAACCGGTGGGCTTTCACTCGGTTGACCCCCGTTTCGCGGCGACGCGAAGTCTTCGAAGCGGAGCGTTCCCGCGTTCGCCCCCGAATCGCCTATCGACAGCGAGCGTTGGACGTAAGTCCAACGTGCTGGGGAGACGTTGACCATCGCAAACCACCGCTCAGTCGGTGCGAGTCGCTCAAGCACGGGCGACTGACGTCCCCCGCTCGCTGCGATTTGGCAAGTTCGGGTTCAATGGATTCGCGGCAGCGGGGAAGTGCGCCAATGCCCTCACCGATGCAGGCCAGTTCTTTCGGGGCGTGCGGCGTCTCGAACAGGGCATTCAATTCGGTCAGGGGGCCTACAACGTCTACGACGGGCGGGGTGGCCCAGACATCGCTTTGGATGTCTGGGTGACGCAGGAACAAGAGGGATGGAATGGTGAGCGTCTCCCCCGTCACCTCTTGTTGTTCCACAACCCAGACACTCAAAGCAGTGTCTGGGCCACCCCGCCAGATGGAGCTTTGATTTGAGGATGCGAACTTGCATGGAGACTAACACGCCTGCGAGTGTCCGGGCCGCAAATTGCCCCCCGGCGCTGCAGTGTATGGCGAGGGCCGGTGCGCTTCAACGCGGGGGTAATGCGACACGAGCCAGCGACGCAGAATCCGCTGCGCGGTCGACGCACGCACCCAGCCCCGGGGTTGCAACCTCGGGGCTTTTGGCGGGCATCGAATCATTTCCAAAAAACTTCCACAGAATCTTTTGCACTTCATCTTGGCTTCAGGTTGCCTTTCCTAATGTGGAGTCGTGAAGGCCAGTGTCACGCAGCCATTCGGACCGGCGGACTGACCTTCACCGACACTCGTCGCTCGGGAACTCCTCGCGGAAGGAAACGATCATGCCCATTCAGAACACGCTGCAGACCCTGTGGACCCAGTGGACCACCTCGGTGAGTGGCCACCGCCGCCGACCGGCTCCTCGGGGACAACACTCGACCGACCTGGAAGCCCGGCAACTGCTGGCCGGGCTCATCGCCCCGGCACCGGCTGTTCCGTCATTCGACGGGAAGGGGAACAACCTCGCGCATCCGAACTGGGGCAGCGCGGGGAGCGATCTGCTGAGGCAGGTCAAGGCCGCGTACAGCGACGGGATCTCGACGCCCGCAGGAGCCAACCGCCCCAGCGCTCGGGCCATCAGCAGTGCCGTGGCCACACAGACCGGAGAGTCCGAGAGCGAAGCCGGGCTGTCCAACTTCGTGTATGCCTGGGGCCAGTTCATCGACCACGACATGAGCCTGACGACGAGTGCCACCCCCAAGGAATCGTTTCCCATCGCGGTCCCGAAGGGCGACCCGCTGTTCGACCCCGCGAACACCGGCACACAGACCATCTCCCTCAGCCGCTCCAAGTGGGATCCCGCGACCGGCAAGAGCACCACGAACCCCCGCCAGCAGGTGAATGACATCACTTCCTACATCGATGGGTCGATGGTCTATGGCTCCAGTCAAGCCACCGCCGATTCGCTGCGGACCTTTCAGGGAGGGAAGCTGAAAACCAGCGAGGGGAACCTGCTGCCCTCCGAGAACACGATGTTCGTCGCGGGGGACATTCGGGTGAACGAGAACCCCGAGTTGACCTCGATTCATGTCATCTTCCTGCGCGAGCATAACCGGATCGCGGGCGAGATTGCCAAGTCCAACTCCGCACTCACCGATGAGCAGATCTTCCAGCAGGCCCGACTCAAAGTGATCGCCGAGATCCAGGCGATCACCTACAACGAGTTCCTCCCCGCGCTGCTCGGCCCGAACGCGATCCGGCCCTACACCGGGTACAAGCCCAACGTGAATGTGGGCATCGCGAACGAGTTCTCGACAGCGGGATTCCGCGTGGGACACACGATGGTCGGAGATGACATCGAATTCCTTGACGACCAGGGGAACGAGATTCGCGATCCGGTCCTGCTCAAGGATGCGTTCTTCAATCCCGCACTGGTCCGCGAACCCGGGGTCGACCCCATCTTGAAGTACCTCGCCTCGGACCGGGCCGAAGAGATCGACACGCAGATCGTCGGCAGCCTCCAGAACTTCCTGTTCGGGGCACCGGGACAGGGAGGGTTCGACCTCGCCGCCCTCAACATTCAGCGCGGACGAGACCACGGCTTGGCCGACTACAACACCACCCGAGCGGCGTACGGCCTGCCCAAGGTCACGTCGTTCGCCCAGATCACTTCCGACCCGGCACTCCAGCAACAGTTGAGAACGCTGTACGGTGATGTGAACAACATCGATCTGTGGGTCGGTGGACTGGCGGAAGACCACACGCCGGGCGGCAACGTCGGCCCGACCTTCACCCGGATTATCGCCGATCAGTTCACCCGGCTGCGCGATGGCGACCGGTTCTACTACGAGAACGTGTTCCAGGGGCCCCAGTTGACGGAACTCAGGAACACCAAGCTCTCGGATGTGCTGAAGCGGAACACGGGGCTGAAGAACCTGCAGCCGAACGTGTTCCTCTTCCGGACCTCGATCGAAGGCCGCGTCTTTGCAGATCGGAATCGCGATGGCCAGTGGAATGGGCCGGAGGTGGGACTGGGTCTCCGCATCGTCGAACTGGTCGATGCCGAGGGAGCCGTCGTGGCCAACACCCAGACGCGACCGGACGGATCGTTCCGGTTCGAGGGCATGCCGCTGGGCAGCTACAAGGTGCGGGAGGTTCTGCCTCCGGGAACCGTCTCGACCACGCCCCCCAAACCGATCGTGATCAACAAGGGAATGAAGGTCGTGGGGATCAACGTCGGAGAAGCCCCAGCCGCCCGCCCGGCCTCCGCAGCTCCGACCAATTCGAAGCTCGTGGCGAGTTCGTCGTCGTCTTTGACGATCCATGGCTCGCTGCTGAATGGCTCGCTGCTGAAAGGCTCGCTGCTGAATTCGTAGTGGTGAGTGGTGAGTGGTCAGTCACAGCTAGGAGGGAATGCCTCTGGCTGACGGCTGACTGCTTCCCCAGCCGTGCGTTCGCCGACTCGATGCGTCAGAATCGGCGAACAATCGGTGAACCCCAACAGGTGGTGAGATGCGAGTTCTCGTGGTGGAAGACGAACCGGAATTGAGGCGGCTGGTGGCCCAGGCTCTCCGCGAGAACGGGTACGCGGTCGACGATGCCCCCGACGGGCACGAGGGGCTGTATAAGGCCACGACCTGGGAGTATGACGCCATCGTCCTCGACCTGATGTTGCCACGCGTGAGTGGGTTGGAGTTGCTCAAGACGTTGCGGAAGACACATCAGACGCCGGTCCTGATCCTGTCGGCGCGTGATGCTCTCCCGGACCGCGTGCTGGGGCTGGATCAGGGAGCGGACGACTACCTGGTGAAGCCGTTTGGGTTGCCCGAGTTGCTGGCACGCCTGCGGGCATTAATTCGACGCTCAGTCGGCAAATCGGATTCGGTGATCGCCATTGATAACGTGCTGATCGACACCCGCACTCGAACCGTCAGCAAGTCGGGCGAGTCAGTCCCGCTGACCGCGAAGGAATATTCTTTCGTCGAACTGCTGTCACTCCATCAAGGAGAACTCGTCACGCGCACGCAGATCTATGACCACCTGTTCGATGAGAACGACGACTCGCTGTCGAATCTCGTCGAGGTCCATGTCTCCAACATCCGCAAGAAGCTCGGCAAGGAGTTCATCGAAACCCGGCGGGGACAGGGATATATTGTCACTGGCGATCGACTCGCGTCCGGCTCCTCCTCTGACGAAGAACCACTTGATGGCTAGTTCGCTGCGTCACCGGTTGCAGGTCTGGTACGGGCTGGTGCTGTGCGCCTTGTTTCTCGTGTTCGGTGTCTGGCTCTATGGGCGAGTCCGGGAGATGCAACTCAGCCGGGTGGACGCGGAGTTGATCGCGGTCGCGGATTACCTGGATGCGAATCTGCGGGGGTTTCCGCCGCACGAGTTGACCGACTCGTTTGTCCCTCCCGAAGGAGCCCCTCCTGCACCACCAGCCGATCAGTTAGAAAGACTGCGGGCCAATCTCGACTTCCCCGAAGTCTCCGGTTCTGGTCGCGAAGCCGAGACTCCCACAGACCGGATGGACTGGTACTTCAAGATCGTGCGCGACGACGGCCAACTCCTGAAGGCCAGCCCAACGGCCCCCGCGGGAGACCTCCCGGCACTCGACCCGTGGCCGCATGACCGGCCCATGCTGCAACAGTCGGGCCAGATTCGCCTGGCCTTGATGTCGGGTCCGCACGACTCGCGGATCGTCGTCGCGAAGTCGATGCACGCGGAACTGGCTGAGATTCGAGGGTTCGGACTCCAACTGTTTGGAATGGGAGTCGCTGTACTCGTGATCGGGCTGGCTGGGGGCTGGTGGATCTCGGGACGGATCGTTCGTCCCATTCATCGGATGTCGGCATTGGCGGAGTCGGTCTCTGAAAAAGACCTGTCGCTCAGGATCGAGGTCGAGGAGATTGATGAGGAACTGGTCGGGCTGGCGACGGCGCTGAACGTGACGTTCGACCGCCTCGAAAAGGCCTTCGCCCAACAGGTCCAACTGACCGCCGACGCCTCGCATGAGCTGCGGACTCCGCTCTCGGTGATGCGGACCCAAGCCGAGTTGGCCCTCTCCCGCCCGCGCTCCCCGGACGAATATCGAGAGGCACTGACCGGTTGTCTCGATGCGGCCCGGCGGATGACCAAGCTGGTGGATGGCATGCTGACCCTCGCTCGGGCGGATGCCGGGCAACTGGCTGCGCAGAAGGAGTCCCTCGACTTCCAGCAGCTGGTGAACACTGCTGTCGAGCAACTGCGACCACTGGCATTCTCCAAGGAGGTCCGCATCCATCTCGCGATCGGGGCGGCGACGGTGCAGGGGGACGCGACCAATCTGTCTCGCGTCGTGACGAATCTGGTGAGCAACGCGATCTACTACAATCGCCCGCATGGCAAGATCGACGTTCAGTTGAAGACCGACAGAGATTCGGTCCGGTTGATGGTTCGCGATACCGGGAAAGGGATCCCCGAAGAGAGTCGCGACTTACTGTTCAACCGCTTCTTCCGAGCCGACAAGTCGCGGGCACGGACCTCGGGCGGACACGGACTGGGGCTGGCCATCACCAAGGCGATCGTCGAAGCCCACGGCGGGTACATTGACTTCACGTCGGAGGAGGAGACGGGCACGACGTTTCGCGTCACACTGCCGCGCGGGGACATGGATGCGCTGGGGAAGTCGTGACCGCGACAAAGCCCAGGGGTGGCAACCCCTGCGCTGGCGGAGTCGTCCCCGTCATTGGCTAACATGCCGGACTTCGATTGCCGCTTTCGGCTTCAAATGGGCATCGAAGAACGCCCCCATCAGCTCGCGGGTTTCGACCGGCATCGAGTGCCCACGCTGGTGGACGAAGAACTCAAAGTTCTGCGGCACGCCGAGAATCTCATACACATCGGCCACCTTCAGCAGCATGAGGACGCGTTGCTTCTGGGTCAGCCGGGGGCCATCGTTGAGGGCCGAGACATCCAGGAACGCACGCGGTGCCGAGAGGGCCATGATCTCGTGAAAGTCAATCGCGGGGTGGCCCCGGTTGAGTCGCTTTGGACTCTACCGGGGCGGCGGTAGCCGGAAGAGGTTCTTGCACGTGGGGCGTGCCTCGGGTAGCCTCTTGTGCCAAGGCACACTGGGGCAACAAAGGTGTCAGGGTGCGTCGGCGAAAGCCGGGGAGAGGTTGCGAATGAGAGAGTCGTACCGGGTAAGACCTAGCCAGTCGCCTGGGCCTCGAGTGATG
>JAYWFM010000056.1:0-14207 GCA_043778825.1 Planctomycetota bacterium
CAGGCTGGAAGCCTATCCCACGAAAAGTGCCACCGCCGCACACAGAACTCACCATCGGTCAGGCTCGTCATTATGCAAGTTCAACTTCCCGACGGTTCCGTCAAGGACTTCCCCGCTCGCTCCTCGGCTCTGGATGTCGCCCGGTCGATCTCCGAGCGACTGGCCCAGGCGACGATCGCCGTGCAAATCGGCGAGACGGTCTGTGATGCCTTTCGACCGCTCGAAGACCTCTCGACAGTCAGTCCGATCCCGGTGAAGTTAATCACGAACAAGGATGCAGCGGCCCTCGGCGTGCTGCGGCATTCGTGTGCCCACATCATGGCCCGGGCGGTGATGCGGCTCTACGAGGGAGTCGGCCTCGCCTTCGGCCCGACGACCGGCAATGGGTTCTATTACGACTTCGACCTCGCTCAGAAAATCAGCGAGGAGGACTTCCCTCGCATTGAGCAGGAGATGGCCAGTATCACCGCCGAGGCCGAAGCCTTCGAACGCTTCAGCCTCACCCGCCCCGAAGCGGTCCAACTCTGTCGCGACCTCAAACAAGACCTCAAGGTCGAGCACGTCGAGACCGGCCTGGCCGCCCACGAGACTCTGAGCTTCTACCGCCAGGGCGAGTTCGTCGACCTCTGTCGCGGCCCGCACATCCCCGACGCGGGCAAGATCAAAGCCTTCAAGCTCGTCAGCGTGGCCGGCAGCTACTGGAAAGGCGACGCCAATAACAAGCAGCTCCAGCGTCTGTACGGCACCGCGTTCTTCGAGAAGAAGGACATGGAAGCCTACATGACCCAGATCGAGGAGGCCAAGCGCCGCGACCACCGCGTCCTCGGCAAGCAGCATGGGCTGTTCGCGATCTCGAACGAGGTCGGCCAGGGGTTGTGCCTGTGGCTGCCGAAGGGGGCGATCATCCGCTCAACCCTCGAAGAGTTCATCAAGGCCGAACTCGTCCGCCGGGGCTACATGCCGGTCTACTCGCCGCACATCGGGCGGGTCGAAATGTACGAAACCAGCGGGCACTTCCCGTACTACCGCGAGTCGCAGTTCTCGCCGATCTTCGGCCACCCCGCCGGGCAGACCGTCGACTTCTGGCGGACCAAGCTCGGTGAGGGAACTCTCCGCCCGGAAGACGAAGCCAAGCTGCGGGCATCGGCGAATGTGTGTGGCTGCGAGTTCCACGACTACCCGACCAGTGGCACCGCCGAGGAGCGGACCGCCTACCTCCACAAGTGGGAGAAGACCCAGGAACGCTATCTGCTCAAGCCGATGAACTGCCCCCACCACGTCCAGATGTACAAGGCCGAACCGCGCAGCTACCGCGACCTGCCGGTGCGACTGGCCGAGTTCGGGACCGTCTATCGCCACGAGCAATCGGGTGAACTCAACGGCATGCTGCGCGTACGCGGCCTCACTCAAGATGACGCCCACCTGTTCTGTACTCCCGAGCAGGTCGAGCAGGAGTTCAAGGACACGCTCAACCTCGTGCAGTACGTGTTGAGTGCGGTCGGCCTCAATGATTACCGCGTCCAGCTCTCGACCCGCGACCCGAAGTCCGACAAGTACGTCGGCTCGCCGGAGCTGTGGGACAAGGCGGAGAACACTCTGCGGAAGGTGCTGACCGAGGTCGGGCTGTCGTACACCGAAGGGGTCGGCGATGCGGCGTTCTACGGGCCAAAGACCGACTTCATGGTCCGCGACGCCATCGGTCGCGAGTGGCAACTCGGCACGGTCCAACTCGACTATAACCTCCCCGAGCGGTTCCAACTCGAATACACCGGAGCCGACAACACCACCCACCGCCCCGTCATGATCCACCGCGCCCCGTTCGGCTCGATGGAACGCTTCTGCGGCATGCTCATTGAGCACTTCGCAGCTGCGTTCCCGCTGTGGCTGGCCCCGGAGCAGGTCCGCATCCTGGGCCTCAACGACGACATCCTGCCCTACTGCCAGGAGATCCTCACGAAGCTGCGCGCCGCCGGGTTCCGCGCGAAGATCGACATGCAGAGCGCGAACGTCAAGAAGAAAATCCGCGACGCCCAGCTCGACCTGATCCCCTACATGCTGGTCATCGGCGGCAAGGACAAAGACCAAGGCGGCGTCTCCGTGAGAGACCGCATCGAAGGCGACCTCGGGTTCATGACCACCGAAGCCACCCTCGCGAAACTCATCGCCGAACGCGATGGACGGGTGATCCGCCAGTCCGTCAAATCGACCGCCACGACACTCTCCGCAGGGAGCGACGAGGCGAAGGGGAACGAGTACTGAGCCGTACGACGGACATCCTCGTCCGTCGCGTTCGCGTGACAACAAACTTCCGAAGTCTCCGAAGACTTCGGAAGTTTGACGCGGTGATTCGTGAGTCGCGGGGTGGCCCCGGTTGAGTCGCCTTGGACTCTACCGGGGCGGCGGAGCCGGAAGAGGTTCTTGACCAAGGGGCGTTCCCCGGATAGCCTCTTGTGCCCAGGCACACCGGTAGGCTCCAAAGCCAGCCAACCGGTGCCACCCCGCGTCAAGATTCCGGAGGGGCTTAGTGTTCTGAATCCGATTTTCGGAAAGGGTTGAGATGACTGACCACACTCCGCAGGACGGCGTTGTCATTCGCATGAGACCGGAAGACGTGACGACGCTGTGGATCTATGGCGGCGTCTCCGCGGCCCTGGTCGCGGCGTTCGTGGTGCTGGAGAACGTGACGTGGCCGTACGGCAACGCTCAGTTGCACACGATCACGGAAGTGATCGCCACGCTGTTCGCGCTCATCGTGGGCGTGGTGGCGCTGGTGCGGTATTACACCGGCCGAAACAACCGGATCCTGTTGATCGGCGTGGGCTTCCTGGGCACGGCGCTGCTGGACGGCTATCACGCGGTGGTGACGAGCACCTTCTTCCGGGAGGTCTTTCCGTCCGTGCCCGCCTCGCTGATTCCCTGGAGCTGGAGTGCCTCGCGCACCTTCCTCGCCCTGCTGATGTTTTTGAGCTGGTGGGCGTGGCGACGCGAAGAACGACTCGGGAAATCCGGGCGACTCAGCGAACTGGCCGTGTATGTCGGCGTCCTCGTTCTGACGCTCGTCAGCTTCTGCGTCTTTGCCATCGTGCCGCTGGGAAGGGCCTACTTTCCCGATCTCCCGTTCGGCCGACCCGGAGAGTTCATTGCGGCGGCACTCTTCCTCGCGGCGCTCGCGGGATACATTCAGAAACAGGACTGGCGGGAAGAGCCCTTTGATCACTGGATCGTGCTGTCGCTGATCGTCGGTGTGCTCTGCCAGTCGCTGTTCATGTCCCGCTCGTTCGCCCTGTTTGACGGCATGTTCGAGGCGGCGCACTTCCTCAAGATCGTCAGCTACGCCCTGGTGTTTACGGGACTGCTCGTGGACATGTATACGGCTTGGGAAGGCGAACGGTCGCTGCGCGCCGAATTGCAGGAATCCAACAACACGCTTGAGAGGCGTGTCGAACAGCGGACGAAGGAGATGGTCCTCGCACGGGAACAGGCCGAAACCGCCAGCCGGGCCAAGAGCGAATTCCTGGCCAACATGAGCCATGAAATCCGCACGCCGCTCAACGGCATCATCGGCATGACGGAGTTGACGCTCGACACCGAACTTTCCCCCGAGCAACACGAATACCTCGGCATGGTCAAGACCTCGGCCGACCACCTGCTGACGGTGATCAACGACATCCTGGATTTCTCCAAGATCGAAGCCGGAAAGCTGGACCTGGAGCGGATCGACTTCAAACTCCGCAACAACTTGGACGACACGTTGGCGACGCTCGCGTTGCGTGCCCACAAGAAGGGGCTGGAACTCGTCGATGATGTCGGGGCCGATGTACCGGATAACCTGCTCGGCGATCCGGGGCGGCTGCGGCAGATCATCGTGAACCTGGTCGGCAACGCCATCAAGTTCACCGAGCAGGGCGGGGAGATCGTGGTGCGGGTGCAGGTCGAATCGCAGACGGAGGACGAGGTCTGTCTGCATGTCGCCGTGGCCGACACGGGGATCGGGATTCCCGACGAAAAGAAGCACCGGCTGTTTCAGGCGTTCTCGCAAGTCGACAGCTCGACCACTCGCAAATACGGCGGCACGGGCCTGGGTCTGGCGATCTCGTTGCAACTGGTCGAGATGATGGGCGGACGCATCTGGGTCGAGAGTGAAGCCGGTCGCGGCAGCACGTTCCATTTCACGGCTCGCTTCGGATGGTCGGCGAGGGGCGTCGAGGCTCCGCCAGTCCACCCGGTCAATCTGCAAGATCTGCGCGTGTTGGTCGTGGATGACAACGCCACCAACCGGCGCATCCTGCAAGATGTGTTGACCAACTGGAAGATGCGTCCCACCGTCGTGGACGGCGGCCTGGCGGCGCTGGCGGCCCTGGAACAAGCCTGGCACGCCGGTGAGCCGTATGCGCTGGTGTTGCTCGACCAGATGATGCCCGACATGGACGGGTTCATGGTCGTCGAGCAGATTCGGCAGCATCCCGCGCTGCTGGGCCATACGGTGATGATGCTCTCCTCGGCCGACCACCGCGGTGATGCGGTTCGCTGTCGCGAGCTGGGGGTGTCCGCGTACTTGAGCAAGCCGATCCGGCAGTCGGTCTTGTGGAACGCGATCGTGACGGCGATGGGGACGTCTCATGTGTCGGAATCACGGCTGCCGCAGGTGACGGCTCACGAATTGGGTCCGTGTCCGCGGCGCATGGAGATTCTGCTGGCGGAAGACAACGCCGTGAATCAGAAGCTGGCCGTGCGTCTGCTGGAGAAACGGGGCCATTCCGTCACCGTGGCCGTGAACGGTCGCGAGGCCGTCGCGGCGCTGGAGCGGCGGCGGTTCGACGTGGTGCTGATGGACGTGCAGATGCCGGAACTAGACGGCTTTGAAGCCACCACTTTGATCCGCCAGAAAGAGGCGGCCGGGGGCGGGCACATTCCCATCATTGCCATGACCGCCCACGCGTTGAAGGAGGACCGCGATCGCTGTCTGGCGGCCGGCATGGACGGCTACGTGTCGAAGCCGCTGCAACTCGAACGACTCCTCGAAGCCATCGAAGTTTACGCCGTGCCGTCCGCCCCTGAGGCGTCCGTTCCTGACTCCGTCGCCGTGCCGTCCGCCGAATTACCCTTCACGCTGGATCGTGCCGCGGCGCTCCATCGCGTCGGTGGCGACGCCGAACTGTTGAAGGAGATTCTGGACCTGTTCATGCAGGAATGCCCGCAATACCTGTCGGCGATCGGCAGCGCCATTCAGAAACGCGATCCCGCGGCGCTGCGTCTCGCGGCTCACACGTTCAGAGGCTCGCTGGGAAACTTCGGCGAGCCTCCTCCCGTCGCCACGGCGGAAGCCCTGGAAACGATGGGTTACGAAAACCATCTGACCGGAGCCGAAGAGGCATACCAACAATTGGTCCGTCAGATGGATTGCCTGCAACCCGCGTTGGCCGCGTTGGTCAATGCAGATCCCGGAACAGAACCGGTCGGAATCGGACAGGCTGGCTGAGTTCTCAACAGGCTTCCGCGGGGTGGCACCGGTTGGCTCGCTGGAGAGCCTACCGGTGTGCCCTGGCACAAGAAGTTCGTCGTGCTACACCTACTTCTCAAGAACCTCTTTGGGCTGCGCCGCCCCGGTCGCCCAAAGCGGCAACCGGGGCCACCCGGCGATGAAACGGAGGGAGCTTTTGGAACACGTTGATCGCCGAAAACACTGGCGGTCCAGAGCGACCGCCAGTGGCACCCGGAGCGGGCGCTCGGCTTCTACTGCGGTGTACTGGGTTTCGAGTTGACCCAGCGTTACGGCCCCGGCGCGGCGTTCCTCTCAGCCGGTGGCTACCACCATCACATTGGCCTCAACACTTGGGAGAGCCTCGGCGGCTCGCCACCGTCCGCTGGCAGCACGGGGCTGTTCCATCTGGCCATTCTCTATCCGACCCGCGCGGCGCTCGCCGATGCGCTGCTGCGGCTGAGGGAGGCGGGCATTTCTCTCGAAGGGGCCAGCGACCACGGCGTGAGCGAGGCGCTGTACCTGCGTGACCCGGACCAGAACGGCGTCGAGTTGTATTGGGACCGGCCCCCCGCCGACTGGCCGCGCACGCCCGACGGGAGTCTGGCGATGTTCACCCGGCCTCTCGATCTCTCCGCCTTGCTGGGCGATGTGTCAGCGGACACTCCATGACAGCGGCGTAGCCGAGTGGGTCAGGCTGTGCCTGAGCGATCAGACGAAGCCTGACCTACCGGTGCCAGCCCGCCGGATGTTTGTGAGAAGGCCACGGCCTTCGCAAAGCCTCAGACCGTGCCACCCGAGCCATATATTATTCCCGTATTTCGACAGGCGGGGCATCTGCTCCATCGGCGCTCGCGAGCGTCCGTTCGATCTCGGCGAGTTGTCCTCGCAGGTCGTCGAGTTCCGCCTCTTTGCGGGCGATCTGGTCCCGCAGCGACTGGCGGCGTTTCTCGGGCGTGGCCAGCAGGCGGGTCAGGACTTCCAGAAACAACAGTGCCCTGAGCAGCCGCATCGCCACGCCCCGAATGCGGTACATGCGGATCATCTTCGACAGCTGGCCCAGCCGGGTCAGCCGGGCGAGGCGTGTGGCCCGGAGAGCCCGCAGCGACCGCAGAAACGATGCGAACGGCAGCAGGATGATCAGCAGATTGACGATGTTCGCCTTGATGTATTCCCATTTTCTCTCGGCCAGCGAGAGCATGAGGATGTACTCGGCGGCAAAGGCGAACCACACGAGACCGGTCCCCACATGCAGCAGCAGCCGGAGCCAGTCATGCTCGTGCATCTGCCTTGTCAGCAAAAACTCCACTGCCAAAATCGGCAGCATGACGAGCGCGGCGACCAGCATCGGGACAGTGAGTTTCGACTCGATGACGCGGTACAGCTCACGAGTCGGCTGCCTCCATCCGAGCCCCGGCAGCCAGAGTCGGCCCCGCATCTCGGGATGGGTCAGAGCCATGCGCACAGGTGGGATGAAGCAGGCGAGAACCCGCATCGCCTTCCACGGTTTCGGGGTCTGGCGGCCTCGACAGGCCACGAGCGTGGCCACCGCTTCGACGATGAACAGGCACCACAGGCCGAGGATGGCGAAACCGTTCCACCACCCGACGACGCGAGCCATCGCAATCCAGCGCGAGTCGGCTGCGATCTCGAACGGGTTCAACTCGTCCAAGTTCTGATCGGCGGGATTCTGGAGAGTGGCCTCGACGGCGATCCGGGGAATATCGACCCAGCACACGATCTGGATCGCCGTCAGGAACAGGATGCCCAGCGCCAGCCAGAACATGACCGGGGCCAGACGATGCACCAGTCGCCTGCGCCGGGCAGCGTGCGAAGTGACAGTCGCGGTGGGGATCGACTCGGGACTCATGGTGGGACAGATTCGGTGGGATGAAGTCGGAGCACGTGGGCCTTCTGGTCAGCTGCATAGGATAGTCGGCCCAGTGCATTCAGAGGAAAGGAGAATCGGGCCAGGCTTCGAACTCGAGACTCCATGACATCCAGTCCGACCCAACGCCACCCCGCTGGGTTCCACTGGCGGTCGCTTGGGGCCGCCAGTGTTGACGATCATGAACTGTCCATCCCGCAGTCGGATGTCGGAGTACTGGCGAGTCAAAGCCCTCGCCAGAGGCACCCGAGGCCAGCCCATTGGTCTCGACGCAAATCCCACCCCGGAGGGGTCACAGCCCATAGCCGGTGGTCGAGCGCAGCGACACCGCCGGAACGCGGTCCCCGCCCGTCCCCGCATCCCGGAGGGACACAAGAAGTGTGGTTCGCTGTAGGGGGGGGGCTCGCGTCGGTCAACGCTGCCATCCCTCCGGGATGGGGTGAACTTGGCGACTGCCATCCGGTGGTATCGCTGCTTTGAAACAGCGTCAGAGTTTGTTATTCAACAAGCTTTCGGAGTCCACTCTTTCCCGTGAGAGTCAATTGGCATGCGGCCCTCAACCCAACCCCTCTCCCAGGGGGAGAGGGGAGCAGGAGGTCGTTGGCGAGGTGAAATGAGGTTGCGGGCGGAGCCTGCAACGCGCTCGACCACCGGCCTTACACGCTCGCCGCCTGGCCCCTCAGCGTCTGTCGATTTCGATTCTCCGGTTCTACGCTCAATTCAGCAGACGGACGGACCCATGGGCCCGTCCCACAACAACTCACGCGATGATGTCCTGAATCACCTTCCCAGCCACGTCGGTCAGGCGGAAGTTGCGACCGTTGTATTTGTACGTCAGCTTCTCGTGGTCCAGCCCCAAGAGGTGCAGGATCGTTGCGTGCATATCATTGAGATGCACGCGGTTCTCCGCAGCCCGGTAGCCAATGTCATCGCTGGCTCCATAGGTTGTGCCGCCTTTGATCCCGCCGCCGGCCATCCAACTGGAGATGCAGTGCGGGTTGTGGTCGCGGCCCGGCTTGGCTCCGGTCTGGGCGATGGGAAGGCGACCAAACTCGCCACACCAGATCACGAGTGTGTCGTCGAGCAACCCGCGTTGAGCGAGGTCGGTGAGCAGCGCCCCGACCGGTTGGTCGGTCTCTTTCGCGAACCCGGAATGGTTCCCGTGGATGTCGGCGTGGCCGTCCCACGAGAGCTGGTTGTCCATCCCGCCGGAGTAAATCTGCACGTACCGCACACCGCGTTCGAGCAGCCTTCGTGTGGTCAGGCACTGTTTCGCGAATTGGTCGCAAGGCTCCACGCCAATGCCGTACATGTCCTGGATGTGCTTGGGCTCGGAGGCGAGGTCGAGGGCCTCGGGAGCTGCGGTCTGCATGCGGAAGGCGAGTTCGAAGCTCTCGATGCGAGCGGCGAGTTCGCCTTCGTGCGGTTGCTGTTCGAGGTAGTTCTGATTGAGTTGCTTGAGGAGGTCGAGCTGGCCGCGCTGGGACTCGTTGGTCATCTCGCCCGCGCGGACGAGGTTGTCGATCGCCGCCCCCTGCGGCTTGAGGTGTGTCCCCTGGTAGACCCCCGGCAGGAACCCCGCGCTCCAGTTGGCGGCATGCCCCTTCGGCAGCCCGCGTCCCTTGGGATCGCTGAAGACGACGAACGCGGGGAGGTTGCTGCTCTCGCTGCCGAGCCCGTACGTGACCCACGACCCCACGCACGGGAACCCCATGCGTGGGATGCCGGTGTTCATCGCGAACAGGGCCGGGGAGTGGTTGTTCGACTCGGTGTATCCCGAGTGAATGAACGCCATCCGATCGACATGCTCGCCGATGTGCGGGAAGATCGACGAGATCATTTTTCCGCATTGGCCTCGCGGCGTAAACTCGAACACCGACTTCATCAGGTTGCCGACCGAGTCCTTGAAGAACCCGGTGGTGTTGCTGAAGTCGGGGTCAAACTCTTTGATCGACTTGCCGTCCCACTTCTCCAGGGCGGGCTTGTAGTCCCACGTATCGACCTGGCTCGGGCCACCGTTGGCGAAGATCCAGACGACGCGCGTCGCCTTGGCGTCGAAGTGCGGCTGGACCGGAGCCAGAGGACTGAGTGACCGGTCGCCGAGCCCGCTGGGTGCGGCAGCGGCCTGGGAGAGCAGCCCCTCCTGGGCCATCAATCCCGCCAGACCCAGCATACCAAACCCGCACCCGGCCCGGCGCAGGGCCTCGCGACGATTGAGGAAGGGGATCGACATGCTGTACTCCCGAGAGGCTGGCTATGGACGCAACGCTGCCAGTTTATCAGACGCCGGACCGGTGGGGAGCGCCGTAGGCGATGTCGCTCCGCGACTCGCATTCCGCAGGCAAGAATCCACTCTGCGGTGGAAAGAATCTCTGTCGCGGAGCGACAGAGCTACGGGGCTCTTCGCGAACGAACTCCCTCGACGAGATGCTCCAGCACTTCATCCGGGGTACGGCTGGTCGTATCCACGATGAGGGCGTCATCCGCCGGGCGTAACGGGGCGATCTCCCGCATCTCGTCGCGATCGTCACGCTCCTTTTGCAGCCGCATCAGTTCGTCGATTTGGATCGAGTGACCGGCTTCGGCCATTTCCAACTGTCGCCGTCGCGCTCGCACGCGCGGGTCGGCGGTGAGGAAGAACTTGCACTCGGCATGAGGGAACACGACGGTCCCCTGGTCGCGGCCTTCGCTGACGATGTCGCGACCGATGGCGATGTCGCGCTGCTGCTGGACGAGGGCCTCTCGCACCGCCGGATTCTGGGCCACGATCGAGGCTGCGTGAGTGACTGCCGGAGTGCGAATCAGGCCCGAGACATCGTGCCCGTCACACAGGACATGCCCCGAGAGGGCCTCGATCTTGACGGTCGTCGCCATGCGGGCGGAGAGTGATTGATCGTGGACATCCCCGCCCTGCGGGAGGCAACACAACGCCACCGCGCGATACATCGCCCCGGTATCCAGGAAATCGAACCCCAAGCGTTCGGCGAGTTGGCGTGCAGCTGTGCTTTTGCCGACACCAGCGGGTCCATCAATCGTGACGATCATTGGGGGAACGGCTCCGGTCCATGGGGGAGAAGAGCCTGATCGTAGCGGATTGATCGGCGAGCGTCTTGCACAGGTGAGGCGAGGTTTGGATTGGTGTGTGTGCGTCCCGTGTATCGATGGCGCAGGCCGACCGGGAGGGCGAGGCTCCTGCCGAGCCGCTGGCAAGGGAGAACGTCTACCCCGGCACGCGGCTCGGCAGGAGCCTCGCCCTCCCCTCAAAATGCAAAACACTCCGATCGGTAATTCCGATCGGAGTGTGAGTTGCAGGCTGTGCGGAAGCCTCCGGGAGCGAGATTCGGCATTAGAAGAACCCGCCACCACCACCACCGCCACCACCGCCGCCACCACCACCGCCACCAAAGCCACCCCCGCCGTTGTTGCCGTTGCCGACTCCGTTGAGCGTGTGACGCAGATACATCGTCTCCGCTTCCCGCGAGTTGTAGCCGGGACCGTACGGGGTGGCGACCACCGTACGCTGAGGAGCATCCGGGTTGCCGAGGTCACTCAGGATTTGAGCGACCAGGTTCCGCCGCAGCATGTCCAACTCGGGATCGGAGTTGTTCGTGCTCCGCTCGACGACGACCGGGAACGGCTGGCTCCGCATGCGGGCGGCGATCTCCAGGATCTTGTCCTTGCCATCCGGAGTCAGCGTGGCGGTGCTGCCCATGAAGTCATTCAGGTTGATAATGAAGTCGACCGCTTCGGCGTTCGTCTCCATCGTCTGGTAGTGCGACCGGTTCTGGTGCCCCAGCGGCAGCGTGTCCGGAATCGAATTCGACCGGCGGTGCATCCAGCCGAACATCTTCGACTCGACGTGCCCACAGAGGCTCATCCGACCGCAGCCTCCGCAAGGATCGCAAGCGGGCTGACAACTGTTCTCACAGACAGGCTCACAGGTGTTGCCGCAGGGACCGCACGCGGGAGTACACCATCCCATGTGGACGCATCCGCAGGCGATCACCGGAGTGACGGCGATCAGGCTGCTCAGCAGTTTTTTCCAGGTCGTGTTCATTGACTGCCCCTTCAGGCTAGGAGTGGGGTCGACCGAGCGACCGCCGTGTCTGTTCGCGGAGTGCCACTTCCTCCGCGGGGAAGGTCACTCATGGATGGGATATTTCAGTCTGGGTTCACAGACACTGATCAGCGGCGAACCGAGCCGGGCCGACTCGGAATCCGGTGTGGCATCTGTCCCGAAGCTTGCCGGATCGACTGACCGCGGGGAGCGGCTTGCGAAACCGGTTGAGGACCGTAGCTGGGTTGAGGTGCGTAGGTGGGTTGAGGTGCGTAGCCGGGCTGGGGATTGGACGGGTATCCCGGACCGGTCGGCTGGCCGTACATTGGCCCGCCGCCGCCGCCCGTGGCTTGTGGGGAGATCTGTCCGCCCGTGGGTTGGGGGTTGTAGAAGTTGTGCCCGACATCGTGAGCCGGTCCCTGGCCATTGCCGAACGGCAACAACTGATAGTGGCCCAGATCCGGATTCCCTTCGATGCGGTTCAGCTTGTAGAAGTCGATGTCATCCGGATGCTTGACATAGTGTCCCGGCAGAGGCGGCACTTGATCGGCATCCATGGCCCGGACGATTTCCGGAGTGGCCAGCATGATGAGTTCGTTTTCGCCTTCTGAGGCCTTCTTGGTGTGGAACAGGAACTCCCCGAGAAACGGGATTTCTCCCAGCAGAGGGATGCGGGTGTTCGAGGCCCCTTCCGAGCGACCAAACAAGCCACCGAGAACGATCGTCTGGCCTTCGCGCAGCTCGACCTGCGTCTGCACCCGGCTGACATTCAGACCGGGGATGGTTCCGACGGAGGTGTCTGGATTGATGCTGGAAATCTCGGGCACGATCTGGAGTCGAAACAGGTCGTTGTCGATCACCGTGGGCACCACGATGACCGAGGTGCCGAAGCCTCGGAACGTCGTCGTGGTCCCCGCGGCTCCTCCGACACCCACCGTCGTCGGGACCGCGAACTCACCCCCGGAGAGGAAGGCGGCGGGACGACCACTGAGGGTCACGAGGTACTGGTCGGTAATGACGCGGGAGGAGCCGTTCGCGGCGAGAGCGTCTAGCAGGACGGTGATCTCCCCGTTGGAGAACACCCCGGACAGCACGGGCACAGCGCCCATCGAACTGGTGATGACATGCTGGGCATCGTTGAAGATGGCGGTCCAATCGACTCCCATGCGACGCAGCTGGGTGCGGCTGATTTCGGCGAAGCGGACGCGGACGCTGACCTGGAATTCGCCGGGGACGGAGAGTTCGTTCACAATGAACTGGCTGAACAGGTCGCCACCTCCCCCGATGCCATTGTTTCCATTCCCGTTGTTGCCGAGTCCGCCACCCAAGCCGTTGACATCGCCCGTGCCCCCGGCACCCTGGTTGCCAAACCCATTCCCGCCGTAGCCGTTTCTGTTGGTGTTGGTGGCCTCTTCGGCCATGACTTCGCTGCGGACAACTCCCATAATGCGGGAGGCTTCTTCCGGATCGCGGGCCTGGCCGCGCACGATGACGCGGTTGGTCAGGGGAATGATGTAGACATTACTGTTGGGGTACAGAACTTTGAGCAGCCGCTCGACCCGACCGTAATCGATCTTGCGGCGGTCCTCGACATCCGGATCGCGGATGATTGAGATGTTGTACATCAGCGGAGTGACCGACTCCTTGGGAGGCTGGCCGTCCTTGCCTTCTTCTTCCTCGAACCAGATCCACAGATCGGTCGAGCCGAGGTTGGTGGCCAGGATTCCGAAGTCATGGTCGGTGTACTGGACGATGTCGATCAGGCCGGGGTCGGACCAGGCAAAGCGGGAGATGCGCTTGTGGGTCTTGACCAACTGGCTGCGGCGGTGAATGACTTGGAGCTTCTGCTGATTCTGGGGCATGGCCACGATCCGGTTATCGAGCGGAGCCAGATAATCGTCGGGATCGTCACTGAGGAGGACGCCCTGTCCCTGGGAGGGGCCTGCGGGGATCGGTCCCGGCGAACCGAGCGGAGATGGTCGCGGTGAGGTGAAGACCCCCGTGCTCCGCTGTTGGACCTGCATCGGCAGGGGCATCGGGGTCTGCGCTTCAATCGCAGTGCCGAGGCAGGTCGCCAGCATACCGCCGAGGACCGCTGCCCAGCGTCCTCGACGGGAGGGCGTCCGCGCTGGCTGCCCAACGGATTCCGAGGAGGATGTGATCGCATCCCGTTGTAGTTGCATCGTGACCGACATCCGTGGTCGCTCCTTGTCCTGGACGTACCGACATTCGTCCGCCGCCCTGCGGAGCCTGTGAGAACATGAGAGTCCTCCAGGGGTACGAAGTCTGAGTACGCTCACCCGTGTTGCTATCGAACTCCACTCCCCGAGACTGACAACGGAATGCGGTTCACTTTCATCAGGTAACGATTTCAACGGGCAATCTGAACATGCATTCGTTACGGATGGTACGACCTGATCCGGCGAATCCTGCCGAAACGACAAGAGGCCCTCCGTAGAGAGCCTCTTGCGCGTTACAACCGGTGTACACAGCATTTATGGACCAAGAGCGACGCGACACGCCAGACATCCGAAGGAGTGTGGTCGCCATCCTACGCAGAATCCCCTGGGATTCTCGCCCCGAAGGGGCTGGACTCGATAGCCTAGGGCGGCAGCCCTGGGAACACGTGGCCTCCTCAACCGATCAAGGCCCAACGAGCCGTCACCCGTTTGCGGAGTCGAGTGACGGCCCGTTGGGCCTTAAGGAAAGTTTGGCTTCCGATTTCCCAGGGCTGCGCCCTGGGCTTTCGAGTCAGGCCCCGTGGGGGCCGAGGAGCGAAAACC
>JAYWFM010000057.1:0-14162 GCA_043778825.1 Planctomycetota bacterium
GGTGGGCGACTCTGGGGAGTCCCTGACGGGACACAGAGTGCTTTCTTGGGAAATGTTCACCTGGGAACCCCGCCCCTGTCGGCTGCAGCGCGGAGTGTCGTCTTTTGAATGGAGTTGTCAGGCTGGAAGCCTATCCCACGGTATATTTTCTCTGACCGCTCGCCTAAACCTGACCGCGCATGCCGCTTCTGCGGGTTGGTGAAACTCCGCCGGAGCTTTCGTTTCTGTCGATCGACGAACGGTAGAATCCCGTTGTTGGTCATCCGAGACTTGAAACCAATCATGCCCGTCTCCGGCGAGTGATAGGGTTCTCGTATCTTCTGCATCGGTCGAGTCGACCTCGCCGGAAGATCGCGGGAGAGCGCCATGTTCGGTTTCAAGATGTTTCTGGGTGGCACATTAGTCGGCACCTGTGCCGGGCTGTTCGTGGCCAACTTCCATGTGGTCAACACACCGCAGGGGGTGGTCGTTGTCCCGCGTTCTCAGCGACCGCCCCTGCGCAGCTTCTACGTCGACATCCGCAGCTGGAGTCAGGCGATGTGGGCCAATCACCCCGAGGTGACGCAGGCTCTGATCGCCGACGGGCGCTCGTCGTTGATCCGCGACAATCTCAAGGACAATCTCTTGAAGGAGATCCTCCCCGAGCAGACGCAGGACGACCGGTCACAACGCTCTCGCAACGTCGCCAACCAGTGGGAGGTGCCGATCCGGTTGGAAAGCGATCAACCCGCCTCGCACAGCTTGGTGACGCAACCAGCCCCCGCAGCCCGTTCGAAGACGCGCTTGCTCGACACGCAGTCTCCGGCCCGGAAGCAATTCGAGTCGGCCCTGGATGAGGCCATTGCCCCGATCGTCGAGGACGACCCGGCTGAATCAGTTGTTGACGCGGTGGCCAGTGACCCTGCGTCTGACGCGATGATTCAGAAGCTGGAGGAGCAATTCACCCATCGGTTGAAAGCGAACACTCCGGCGGTGCCGAGCTTCAATCCCGATCGCATCGAGGCTCTGCCGACATCGGGAGATGCCGAACAGATGGCCCGCGATCTGCTCCAGCAGGTGATCCCCCCCAGCCGCACCCGCTCGGGAAGTGCCACCCCCTGGCGTGACCTGGGACGCGATCTGCTGAATGCCCCCGCCCCCGGCCAAGGCGGAGCCTCGCAATCGCTGCCCCGTGTTCCGACCCAAAGCCAACTGATCCTCAGCGAACCGTTTTAGCGGGTGTGTTGGAGTTCAGGCTTTAGCCTGCTCGGGCGCGTGCCCGCGTTGAATGTCGATCAGCACATCGGTATCCACCAGATCCATGTGCTACGGTCGCTCCCGGGTCTCTGCGTGCTGTCGCAGAATAAGGGAGTGCTCGGCGGCGTTGATAATATCAGGTCTCGAACCCACCAAGTCTGCGTTCTGCCAATACTGAAGCAACTCCGCCCCCGTGATCGGCTTCGAATCCGAATGGGTCCGTGTCACCAACAGTCGTAACGCGTACTCGGAAAGCGGCAACTGCAATCGCGCCGCTTCCACTGCCAGTTCTGATTCGAGTTCGGGAGGCAACTCAAGGACAATGCTCATGACAGTTCTCCGATCCATCGGATTGTACCTCATGTCCCGAGGATGTCCTATCGGGTCTCTCTGACGTTTGAGTTCAGTGGTCCATGAGGTGTCGCTGCATTCGCCAGAAGGCGGGGAGCCCGCACTCTGGCGAGTGCAGCTACCTCACAAGCCCCTAAAACATCGACCGTTCCACAAACCCCGTGTCCCCTTCGCCGTTGATGAACGTCGGGTGGTCGATGATCCGGCGGGCCAGGGGGATGGTGGTCTTAATCCCTTCGACGACGAACTCGTCCAGGGCGCGACGGAGGGTCTTGAGCGTCTCCTCGCGGTTGGGGCGGTGGATGATCAGCTTGCCGATCATCGAGTCGTAGTACGGCGAAATCTTGTAGCCCTCATAGGCGTGCGAGTCGAAACGCACCCCCATCCCGCCCGGCGGACGGAACTTGGTGATCGTGCCGGGGCAGCCTCGGAACCCGTTCTCGGTGTCCTCGGCGTTGATGCGGACCTCCATCGCGTGGCCGTTGCAGGGGATTTGAGCCTGGGTAAACGCCAGCTTCTCACCGGACGCCACGAGGATCTGCTGCTTGATGAGGTCGATGCCAGTGACTTGCTCAGTCACCGGATGCTCGACCTGGATGCGGGCGTTGACTTCGATGAAGTAGTACTTGTTGTCCTGGTCGACGATGAACTCGCACGTTCCGGCGTTGTAGTACCCGGCGGTCTTGGCCAGCCGGACGGCTGCGGTACACAGCTCCTCCCGTACCTTCTGCGGCAGGTTCGGGGCGGGGCTTTCTTCGATCAGCTTCTGGTGCTTCCGCTGCATCGTGCAGTCGCGCTCCCAGAGGTGGACCACATTCCCGTGCATGTCGCCCAGCAACTGGACCTCGACGTGGCGGGGCTTCTGGATGAATTTCTCGATGTACACTCCGCCGTTCTTGAATGCCTTCTCGGCTTCGTTCGAGGCGGCCTTCAACTCCACGCGCAGCTGGGCTTCGTTGTGAGCGGCGCGGATCCCCTTGCCCCCGCCACCGGCTGTGGCCTTGATGAGGACGGGGTAGCCGATCTCGGCGGCGACCTTGGCGGCTTCGTTTTCGTCAGCGACGAGTCCCTCGCTGCCGGGGACGGTGGGCACCTTGGCTTCGCGGGCGATACGGCGGGCGGCGACCTTATCGCCGAGGGCAGCCATGGCCTGGTGCGGTGGCCCGATGAACTCAATCTTCGAGGCCCGGCACATTTCGGCGAACCCATGATTCTCGGACAGGAACCCATACCCCGGATGAATCGCATCCGCGTTCCCGACCTCCGCCGCGCTGATGATCCGCTCGATCTTGAGGTAGCTGTCGGTGGCCGAAGCCGGGCCGATGCAGAACTTTTCGTCAGCCAGATCGAGGTACGCCGCCCCGCGATCCGCCTCACTGAACACCGCCACGGTGCCAATACCCATCTCGCGGCAGGCCCGAATGACCCGCAGGGCGATTTCACCGCGATTGGCGATCAGAATGCGCTGGAACATGAGACAACTTGAGAGAAGTGACGTGCGAGTGGAATCCACAGCGATACAAAGCCCAGGGGTTGCAACCCTTGGGCTTTCCACGCACTACGGCTGAACCAAAAACAGCAATTGTCCATACTCGACCGCATCGCCGTCTTTGACGCAAATCTTGGCGATTGAGCCGGTGCATTCGGTCTTCACCGGATTGAAGAACTTCATCGCTTCAATCAGGCACACGACCGAGTCATTCTTGACCCGATCCCCGACCTTGACAAAGACCGGTTCACCCGGCTGGGGCGACGAATAATAGGTGCCCACCATCGGGCTCTTGACCTGCAACAACCCCTCGTCGCCACTCTTGGCGGCGGCGACCGGAGCCGCACCTACCGCAGCGGGTGCCGGAGCTTGGACCATCGGCGGAGGCGGAGCATAGTGCCCGCCCATCGGCAGGGCATGCACGACCTCTTGCGGACCGCGTTTGAGCTTCCATTGCTGGTCGCCCCGGCGCAGCTGCACCTCACGCAGGTCGTGCTTTTCCATCATTTCCACAAGCTGTTGCAGCTTGTCGAGATCAAACGAATCTCCACCGGCGGAGTGTGCGTCCGTCATGGATGTTTATCCTTGTTGCCGGGACTGGTCGTGTCGGAACTGACACGACACCGAATCTGACTGGGGGCCATCCCCTCAGTCGATTGGAGAAGCTGCGTGATCTCAGTGCGCACCGAGACCGCAGTAGACAGTGACCGGAGTTTAGCGAACATCGGGGGGTCTTCGCGAGTCAGGCCACTCCGTCGGGATTGAAAAAAGTGGCCGGATGTTCAGGTAGGCCATTCTTCTCGCTCAATCCTCAATGATATCAATATCATCCAACTCGATGACCTTTTCATCCTTCGGATGTTTCGGATTGGCGGGCTTGATCTTACGCTGCGTCTCTTCCACGACGAAGTCCATCACTTCGTCCGGGATGGCCACCGGAAATTCCTGGCTCAGGAACTTCGGATCGACTCTTCGTACAGGCTTGCCCACCGGGGCTTTGGGAGCGGCGGGTTTGAACGAGACCGCCGCCGGCCCCTTCTTGGCAGGCTGCGGTGCGGGCTTCTTCCCGGGGGCACGCATCTCCAGACGGTATCCCACATCGCCGATGTAGACCTCATCCCCCACGGCGATCCGGCATTCCTTGGACACCGGCTTCTCGTTGACCCGCACGCCGTTCATGCTTCCCAGGTCGCGCACCACCAAGTGGTCATCGATCTGGGCAATACAGCAGTGCTTCCGCGAGACCTTGCGGCTGTTGAGCAACACGACATCGCATTCGGCCTGGCGTCCGAAGAACAGAATTGGCTTGTCGATCGGAATCGCAGGCCCGCCAGTCAGCGGGACGAGATGCATCTGCATGACCGCCCCTTTCATTCACCGAGGCATCGTGATCGCGGGGGAGTGGCAAGACTGCCAGTGATGCTCTTGATGGTAGCAGCCCCCCCTACCGCTGAACATGCCGAACGATGCCTCATGGCGATCCGTCGTGTGCATCAGAAAAGTAGGCAGCCTAAAAAACAGAAGCCCCCTCCCCACACAGATTCTCTCGGCATCCGGAGGTGAAACATCGAGCGCCAGGGAAAGGCGGAATTGAAACGCAGAGTGCGCTGAGGACGCAGAGTTCCGAAGGCAGGGCTTTCTCTGCGTCCTCAGCGCTCTCCGCGTTTCCAATTTCCGGCCTGGTTCAAGTGGCGACGATGTGGGGTGTCACGGAATCAGCCTTCCAAGACTCGAGTGGCGTACAAATTTGTGAAGTCCCGTCTTTCATTCGCGCTCCCTTCGATTCGCGCGGAATTCCTCCCGCGCGAATCGAAGGGAGCGCGAATGAAAGAGGGGGATCGAGAGCGGGGAGCTGCGATCCGACTGGAACCAGACCCCATTTTCGATGTGCCGGATCGAGTGAACTCCTGTGTCGCGTTCTTTAAGAACCCGCGTTGTCGCGGTGTCTGAGATCTGTGGGGAATGTCTGCCGACTTTTGTGATGCACCCATTCGTCTTCAAGCGGTGGCCCTCTGATCGACGGAACCATGCACGGCCCGTTATTCTCTCTTGTGGGGATTCGGTCACATGTTTTCTCTTCCCACTCCCGTCCTCTTCGAGCCAACCGCATGTCGGAGTCCAATCCTCCTCCCCAGCCGTTTCGCCCCCGTTACTGGCGGGTGTGGCTGATGTTCCTCAAGGTCTCGCTCTCGCGCGAGATGATCTTTCGTTGGAACTTTCTGATTGAGGTCGTGACCACCTGTTGCTGGATCGCAGCCCAGTTGCTGTTGTTTCAGATCATCTTTGGCCACGTGAAGCACATTCGCGATTGGTCGCAGTCGGAGTATTACGGGTTCATGGCGACCGGGATGTTGATTAATGCGTTCGTGGAGATGCTGTTCATGCCGAACTGTGCGAACCTGAGCGAGCAGATCCGCACGGGCAATCTCGACTTCGCGCTGGTGAAGCCGATCGACACGCAGTTCTTCGTGTCGTTCCAGACGGTCGACATGTCGTTGCTGGCCCAGGTGGCGGTGTCGCTGGGATTGCTGGCGTACTCCGTGACGGCCAGCCATGTCACGGTGACGCTGGTGAGTGCGTTGATGTACCTGTTTCTGGTGGCGGTGGCCGTCGGGTTCTTTTATGGGATGATGATCGCGCTGGCGAGTGCGGCGGTGTTCATGGGGCGGAACCAGGGGTTGTATGACTTCTGGTTCTATGTGACTTCGTTTGCCCGCTACCCCGGCGACATGTATCGGCAGGGTGCTGTCGGGGAGATTTTTTGGTTCGGGTTCTCGTTTATCATCCCGATCCTGCTGGTGGTGACGGTGCCGTCGCGGCTGTTTTTGGAGAAGTCGCTGAGTCCGAACTGGGGGGTGTTGGTGATCGCTCCGGTGCTGACGGCGATCACGCTGTGGGGCTCGCGGCGGGTGTTTCTGTGGTCGCTGAGTCATTACCGCAGTGCGAGCAGTTGAGGGATTGTCGTCTTTCGCTCCGCGAAAGAGCGTCCTTTCGCGGAGCGAAAGGCGACATTCGCCCTCCCTCTGCGTTCGGACACCCCATGCGATTCCCGACCACTCTCCTTCAGAAATGCTGGTTCCTCGCCGGTCCCACCGCCTGCGGTAAGACCGCAGTGGGGATCGCGCTGGCGGAACGTATTGGGGCAGAGATCGTGTGTCTCGATTCGATGACGATCTATCGCGGGATGGATATCGGGACCGCCAAGCCCACGCCCGAGGAGCGAGCGCGAGTCCCGCATCATCTGCTCGACATCCGCGACCCGCAGGAGGAGTTCTCGACCGCCGAATACATGACCGCAGCCCTCTCGGTCTGTGAGTTGATCGTCTCGCGCGGCAAGATCCCGCTGTTCGTCGGCGGGACGGGGCTCTACTTGCGATCACTGTTGCGAGGTGTCTTCGAAGGCCCCGCTGCCGACTGGACGCTACGGCGGGAACTGGAGCAGTTCGCGGCAGAACACGGGGCCGAGGCTCTGCACGCCCGGTTGGCTCTGGTCGATCCGCCCACCGCCCAGCGACTGCACGTCAATGACCAGCGGCGGGTGATTCGGGCCCTGGAGGTCCACGCCCTCACCGGTCAGCCCGCGTCGGCATTACAGCAGGAGTCCCCGCTCCCCCCCGATGAGCGCCCGCAGCACGTCTACTGGCTCAACCCCGACCGAGAGGTGCTGCGCCAGCGCATCAGCCAGCGCGTCGATGCCATGTTCGCCGCGAGGCTGGTGGACGAAGTCGCGAGCCTCCTGCGGTCGCCGCACGGCCTCGGTCGCACCGCGCGACAGGCTCTGGGCTATCGCGAAGTCCTGTCCCACCTCGAAGACGGCCTGCCCCTCTCCGAGGCCATCGAACAACTCAAAACCCACACGCATCAGTTCGCCAAACGCCAGAGGACATGGTTCCGCAACCTGGAGGAGTTGCAGGCCATCGACATAGAAGGCACCGAGAGTGCCGAGGCGATTGCAGCGAACATCCCGTAGGACGGGCCCATTGGCCCGTCCCCGATTGACTCTCGCAGAGATGGCGGGTGACATGGGACGGGGTCGGTCCCTGCCCAGTTGGCTTGTCAATGCCTTGCATCGCGTCTCGGGGACGGGCCAAATGGGCCCGTCCTACAGAGTTTCCCCCGGCCCCCGTACACTCCACGCTGAATGTGAGTGACCCTCGGAGTGCCCGCTGATGACTGTGCCTGACAGGGATGACCTCGCTGCCCGCTATCTCGATCAGTTGCCGTATGCGCCCTACCCGGTGCAGGAGGAGGCGCTGCTCGCGTGGTTCACGACGGAGCAGGGGGTGCTGGTCTGTGCCCCGACGGGAACCGGGAAGACGCTGATCGCCGAGGCGGCCTTGTTCGAGGCCCTGCACACCGGCAAGGTCGCGTACTACACGACCCCGCTGATTGCTTTGACCGAGCAGAAGTTTCGCGAGATGCAGGCGGCTGCGGTGCGCTGGGGATTCTCGGCGGAGGATGTGGGGCTGGTCACGGGGAACCGGCGGGTGAACCCCGATGCGAAGGTGCTGGTCGTTGTCGCCGAGATTCTGCTGAACCGGTTGCTCAATCCGGAGACAGCTCATCTGGAGGATGTGTCGGGCGTGGTGATGGATGAGTTCCACTCTTTCAATGATCCCGAGCGCGGGGTGGTGTGGGAGTTGTCGCTGGCCTTGCTGCCGAAGCATGTGCGGTTGTTGCTGCTCTCGGCGACGGTGGGGAACACGACCGAGTTCCTGATCTGGTTGCAGGCCAAGCACGGGCGGCGACTGGAACTGGTGCAGGGGACTGAACGCAAGGTGCCGCTGTCGTTCGCCTGGATCGGCGACATGCTGCTGGCCGATCAGATTGAATTCATGGTCGAGCATGAAAAGACGCCGACCCTGCTGTTCTGCTTCAACCGCAACGAGTGCTGGGATGTCGCCGAACAACTCAAGGGGAAGTCGCTCCTGGCCAGCGGGCAGCAGAAGCAGCTGGGGGTGTACCTCGACGAGCACGACTGGAAAAGCGGCGTCGGGCCACGGCTCAAGCAACTGCTGTTTCGCGGCGTCGGCATTCACCATGCGGGGTTGTTGCCGAAGTACCGGCGGCATGTCGAGGAGCTGTTTCAGCAGAAGCTGTTGTCGGTGTGCGTCTGTACGGAGACACTGGCGGCGGGGATCAACCTGCCCGCGCGGTCGGTGGTGATGACGAGCCTGATGAAGGGCCCGCCGGGGCGGAAGACGATCATCGATGCCAGTTCCGCGCACCAGATTTTCGGACGGGCTGGGCGGCCACAATTTGATAACCAAGGGTACGTCTACTCGCTGGCTCATGAAGACGATGTGCGGCTGGCCAAGTGGAAGGAGCGCTACGACCAGATCCCCGAGGACACTAAAGACTTCAACCTCATCAGAGCCAAGAAAGCCCTGAAGAAAAAAATGCCGACGCGCCGGCCGAATGAGCAGTATTGGAACGACCAGCAGTTCCAGAAGCTGATCACCGCCCCACCGGGCAAACTGGCGAGCAAGGGCCAACTGCCGTGGCGGTTGCTCGCGTATCTGCTGAAGCTCTCGCCGGATGTCGGTCGGCTGGTGTCGTTTGTGCGGAAGCGGTTGCTCGATTCGGCGTCGATGGAACGGGCCGAGACGCGGTTGCAGGAGATGCTACTGACGCTTTGGGCCGGTGGGTTTCTCGCACTCGACCCGCCTCCGCCCGCGACGCTCAAGCAGCTCATCATGTCACATCCTTGGGACGGAGAAGCTGCGGTGGATGAAGACGATTTCGAGGAGGCGAGCGGGGCGGCGTCAGCCCCCCGAGGCAAGCCAGCAAGTCCCATAGAAGACGTGTTCGGGGCTGGCCTGGAAGACGACGCTCCGACCCGGGAGGGCGAAGCTCCTGCTGAGCCGCGAGCCGGGGAGAACATCCACTCGCAGGAGCGGCTCGGCGGGAGCCTCGCCCTCCCGACGGACGACGATCGCAACGAACTCCGGGGGCTGACGCCCACCGGCTCGCCTGAGCTCGCGTTGACCTTTGGTCGTACTGCCCCGCCACCTCCCGCCCCCGAGAAGAAACCCCCGACAAAGAAGTCTCGCACCGCCGAACTGATGGGCCTCAAAACCGTCGAGGTCGCTGCCGCCGAACTTGCCGACGCCCCGCCGCCATATCTCCCCACCACAGCCACGCCCACGCCCGACCTCGACAAACTCCTGGTCTTCCGCAGCGTGAATCCGATCTATGGGGCGTACTTGCTGCAGCATCTGGGACTGGCCGATACGTGCGAGCGGATTCAGATCCTGGAGAGCCTACTGGAGATTCCGACCTCGATGATTCGTCAGGTCCGCGTGCCGTGGCCGAAGGATCTCCCGCCGGGGCCACTGGGCTTGGGCCGCATCCATGACGAGTTGATCTCGCGCGGGCTGGCCACGCTCCAAGAACTCAACCCCGCAGCCGCTCCACCTCAAGACGAAGACATCCCGTTCGAGGACCGCAAGTGGCCGATCCCACTCGGTGACCAGATGCGGATGCTGTTCGACAGCGACTACCCCGGCATCCGCGAGACGCCGATCCGGGCAGTGTGGATCATCGGCGACTTGCAGTTCTTCAATTACGACTTCCAGAAGTATGTGACCGGTCGCGACCTGACCAAGCAGGAGGGTCTGATCTTCCGGCACGTCATGAAGATGATCCTGCTGTGCGGAGAGTTCTCGCAGGTGACGCCGATCGGGATGGACGAGGGAGCCTGGCGCGATGAACTGCGGGATCTGGCCGAGAAGCTGACGGAGACCTGTCGCCAGATCGATCCGGAGAGTACGGATCAGATGCTGGAGATGGCCCAGGCCGCCGATGTCATCGCTCCGTAAGCCCCCCGGCGAACGTGACGACTCTGCCGAATCACTGAGCCTGGAAATAGACCTCTTCGTACGGCTGGATCACCACGAACCCGTCCCCCTCGAACAGCATCTGGATCGACTCGCCGCTGCCGCGACCGAAGAACGTCTTGAGCGAGATGTCGGTCTTGAAGCCGGGGGAGAGGCTGCCGGACCATGCCACGGTGGCGTTCGGATCGGTGCAGACCGGCTGGCCGGGACGAACCCGCAGGGTCAGCGGGTCGTAATGGGTGGTGATCGCGATCATCCCGGTGCCGGAGAGCTTCATGTTGAACAGCCCGCCCGCCATCATGCCGGTGATCTTCCGCATCATCTTGATGTCGTGCTCGATGCCGTCCTCGAAGGCCAGCACGTCGTTGGCGTTGACGTAGATGGAGTCGTCATCGAGTTCCAGAATCGTGACCTTCTTGCCCGCGTCGGCGAGGTACACCTTGCCCGTGCCCTCGGCCTTGGTCAACGGTGTGCCCTCCCCGGTCAGGGCCTTCTTCAGGAACTTGCCGATCCCGTGCTCCAGGATCCCCTCGCGCGTGAACTTCACATCCCCGACATAGGCCACCATCGAACCCTTCTTGGTCCAGGCCATCCCGTCGAGATTGATCTCCAACAGCCGCTCGCTCTCCAGCTCGAACAGACCCTGCCCATGATCGCGCTCGGAGCTGCGACGCACGAACTCGTCGAGGGAGTAGCGACCATCCTCGGGGCCGTCTGCGCCTTGCGAGGGCAGCGGCGAACCGAGCGGGCGAGCGGGCTTCGCGGAGGCAACTCCCGGCGAGGGAACCGTCACGGTCGCAGCACAGCTGGGGCACTTGACCTTTTGCCCGGCATACTGATCGGGGATATTGAGGGACTTCCCACAAGCACAGTTCACGGGGATCGGCATGGCAGGCACCGGGGTGTTCGTGAGAGGGGATGTTTCCAACTCTTCCGAATTGGAGCCGAGACGGCTGACATCGGCAAGGGGGGAATGTGGGCGGTGGTTGACGAGCAGGCGAGTCAGGTGGATCGAGTGTTCAAAAGCAAAACGCCCACTCACAGCGGCGTGAGTGGGCGATGACACGTGACGGGTGCGGGCTCCCCGCGTTCTGGCGAACGCGGTTACGGCTCGTCTTCATTTGGGAGGCCGACTACTTCCCATCTCGGAACGGGAAGCTGGCAATCGGCACGAGTTCGCTCGTAGCGGCTTGGTTGCGGTTGTTCAGCACGAACCCATACAGGGCGACCTTGCCGCTGGTCAGTTCGGCGACGTAGACGCCGCTCTGGGCCGGTGTCCCGCCCACTGCGCCCTGGGTTCTCAGAAATCCGGAGACCATCAGGTATTGGGCATTCTCGACCACCCCAAAGTCGGCGGCCACGCTGCGGGTCCAGACCTGGGAGAAATTTCCGGTTTGCACGTTGTGGGCCGCGCCCACGAGCCTCCCGGTCACGGAGTCCAGCACAAAGACCGCATCGCTCTGGTTGGCCAGAGTCGGTGTCGTGCAGAGCGAAAACTTGTCCAGACTGCTGGCATCGGCCTTCAGCGGCTCATGCGGCCAGTAAAAGGAAATCCCCAGCCCCATGACCAATCCACACGCCAGCAAGGCGAAACGATTATTCAACACAGAGGGCTGCATGACTCACTCCTTCGAAGGGCCTTGATCCGGATGGCGCACGGGGCGTCTCACGGGAATCCTATCCGGAGGGGACGATCCCGAGAAGCGGTCTCTGCGGGCGAAGGGCAGGATTGACACAGGGAGCGCGATGTGGCCCACTCGGTATTACCCGCATTCCCCAGCTTTACGCCCATGGGAGGTGCGTCGAGTGCGGGAACCGAGTTTTAGAGGCCTATCCAAAAACTTCCGAAGTCTTCGGAGACTTCGGAAGTTTGCAACGGTTCGAGCCCTTGTGCCGCGTCCGCGCGTATCAAACAACGTGGCCGCCCCGATCCGGGCGGAGAGGGTCGGCCACACACACTCGCGGTCTGACGACGACGGACTAGAAGTCGCCGTCGGCGGGTTCTTCGTCTTCTTCGAGGTCGTCATCCTCCTCGTCGTCGTCGTCGAAGTCGCCATCGTCGTCGAATTCCTCGTCGTCGAATTCCTCGTCGTCGACATCGTCGTCGTCGAGATCATCGTCATCGAGTTCGTCGTCGTCGAAGTCGTCGTCCTCATCGTCGGCTTCTTCGTCTTCCAGCTCTTCCTCTTCGTCGTCCCGCATCAGGACATCAAACGAAGTGACTCCCGTCAGAGCCGCCGGTCCGAGCCAAGTCGGGCTGTGAGGAACAGTCATCAGGTCATCAGTCAGGGTCAACATGGGCTCTCACCTTGAGCAGAAACAGTCAGTGGGGCACCACAGTGGATGAGGAGCTCGACCCTCAGTCACTGCCAGCAAACTCCCCCCCATTGGAAGAGTTCGCACGATTTGTGCTGCGTTCGTTATCGGATTCTCGCAGTGGTGTCAAGTAACGCCCGCCGGACGGAACTCGAAATCACTGCGTTGTTTCCGACGCGATGTTGATCGGACGCCCTGATCCCGGACATGAAGCGAATTTTCGGATTCCTGGCAGAGTCACCGAAAGCGGGCCAACCTGTGCGAAAAGTCAGTCCCTGATGTGAGTCGTTTAGAAAAGAAACGCCTCGGTCGCGTTTCCGCGCCGAGGCGAGAGGCACTCACTCGGAGGCAGGCGAAAGCCGGATCTCCCACAGTTACTTCACCGGCACGATCTCAAAGGTGTGGGCCTTCATCTCCAGTGCCTGGACCACTTCCGCATCTAGGGCGGGGAGCTTGGCCAGTCGCTCGGCGATGAGAGCCGTCTTCTTGGCTTCGAGTTCCGCCTGCGGGATGATGTCGTAGACCCAGCCGGGGACGTTGCTCAACACCACGCCCCGGAAGATCTGGTCGTGGTGGAAGCTGTTCTTCTTCTCGACCGCAGCTTTGACGGCTTTCGCCTGCTCCGCGATCGGTCCATCGGCCAGGGCCCCGGCGGCAAGGTTGGCCCCCGTGGCGAGTTGCTCGCTGGTCAGGTCCGCGACCTTCTTGCCACCGATGCGGACTTCGTACTTGCCAGCTGCGAGGCCCGTGACCTTCAACCGGTAGTCGTTGAGTTCTTCGAGGAGCGGAGCGTGCGGCAGGATGCTCGCGGCATCAGCCGGGAAGAACGGCAGTGCTCCGTCGAGGCGGCTGAAGCTGATCCCGCCGTCCTTCGCGGTCACGCCATCGACCTTGCAGTTCGTGGCCGACACGACCTTGCCTCCAGCGGCATCGATCTCGACCGCTGACACGAGCGACGGGAAGCTCAGCCCCTTGAGGATCGAGGCAGCCATCAGAGCCTGCCCCGGTGGGCCGGGATGCACGGCATCGCCGCCGGTGATGCGGTCGTACTTCGGCCCCTTGGCACGGGCCCCGTCCAGCACAGCCAGGTACGGATGGAACTGATCGACGAACAACCCCTCGTTCTTGTCGGCGATGACCTTCACGCCTTCGGAGAACTTCTCCAGGGTCTGGTTGTAAGCTGTCAGTGCGGTCGGACCTTGATCGCCATTGTCGAGCGGTTGCGGCGTGACCCAGGCACAGCGAATATTGGCTGCCTTGGCCTTATCGGCCATGCCCTGCAAACCGTCCATGTAGGGCTTGAACACGTTCTCGCTGAAGCCGCCGTAACCACCGTCGTTCATGCCGAAGTCCGCGGTCATGGCCGTCGGCTTGTGAATCAACACGTCACGCGCAAATCGATTGTTGCCGCCGGGAGAGCGATCGCCGCCGATCCCGACATTGCGGAACGTCAGCTTCCAGTTCGGGAACCGCGTGACGGTCCACATCTCGACGTAGTTCGAATACAGATGCTGCTCGGTGATGCTGTCACCGATCATCACGACGACATCGCCGTCCTTAAAGAAGAACTCAGCCGCCTGAGTCGAGGCGGCTCCACAGACTGCGATTGCGACAACACACCACTGCATGAACTTCCGCATGGATGAGACTCCGTCAGCGAGATTGAGGATGTTGGGGTTCGAGTACCCGGACAGCCAGAGAGTATGCAGTGTCAGTTCTGAACGAACAAGCGGACGCGAATGGGAGTGGGTGAGCCGTCAGCCAGAAGGCATGTTGAACAGTGGCCAAGCCTCCTCTGACTGAAGGCTGAAGTCTCAGGGCTTCCAAGGTGAGCGATTCCCAGGTAAACACCTGCTCTTTGTCCCGACAGGGACACCCGAAAATAGCCCACCGTTTCAACGGTGGGAGAGCGTCCCGGACAAACCGACCAG
>JAYWFM010000058.1:0-5984 GCA_043778825.1 Planctomycetota bacterium
CGGAGCTTGTCCACGATGGCCGCGTTCGAGAGCGTCGTGCGGGAGTGCGGACCATCCGGCGTGAGCCCGATGGCCGTTCGCAGTTCGCACCACGAGCCGCACAGCTTGAGCAGCAGAGTCCGGGTGAGCCCGGACTCACGGAGGACGACAGTCAGGGTCAGCGATTCGCCGTGGGTGTGCGCGAGTTCACGGGCGAGAGCGAGGAGCTTCTCGCGGGTGAGCGGTGGAGGGATGAGAGTTGAGGGTTGAGCGTCAGAAGTCATAGGTCAATCGCCATGGGGTGAGCCGTCCGACTTGCCCGATGTGCAGTCGAGAGAGCGAGAGCCGTCGGCGCTGGAGGGGGAATGGTTGCGCGGGAGAGGGGCGAAGCATGACAACGTGGGCGGGGTGGCCCGGACGCTGCCTTGAGCCGCGAGCCAGGGGACGCGCGAACTGGCGTCAGCGGCTCAGCAGGAGCCTCGCCCCAGTGCTGTGAACACGATTGAGACGCAGGGACAGCCTGACTGTCGTCGATTTCTCCGAAATCGACCTCGTAGGCGATGTCGCTCCGCGACTCGCATTCCGCCTGAGGGAAGACCGACTCACGCGGGTTTTCCCGAGGTCCGGAGGGTGTTTGGCGGGAGGAGTCTCAGTCGCGGAGCGACGTGAGCTACGGGCCACGGGCACGTCGGAAACGTGCCCCACGATGATCGTGATCGTGTTCACAGCAGGAGCCTCGCCCTCCCGAGGGCGGCACCCCACTCCATCCCGTGTTGACAGGACACTACACCGCCCGCTGACTCACTTGGCGAGCACTCCGCAAACCCATCAGCACCCCCAGGATCATCCCGGTGGTCAGCCCGATCAGGTGGCACGTCATGCTCACTTGCGGCGTCAACGCATCGCACAGGCTCTGCATCAGAATGAAGACGCAGGCCGCACGAAACTGGTGCCGCACGAGTGGGGTTCCCTTCCGGAATCGCCCCACCGCGAGATGCCCCCATAACCCGCCGAGCAGCCCCATGATCCCGCCGCTGGCCCCCGCGAACACGGCCGGTTCTCCCTGATTCAGAATCGTCAGCCACGGCAGCAAGCTGCTCGAAACGACCAGACAGATCAGAAACTGGATCAGGACCGGCCATGATCCCCACGCCCGTTCGACTCGCCCGCCCAGAAACCACAACCCCAGCAGGTTGATCGCCAGATGAATCGGCCCCACATGCAGAAAGCCGCTGGTCAGCATGCGTTGCCACTCTCCCGACTCACCCGTCAGCGGCACCCGCAAGGCTCCGAGCCGAACCAGGTTGTCGACATCCTCGCTGCCGCCGGGAACCTCGACGAGGAACACCGCGAGCAAGGCCAGGCCGAGGGTGTACGTCATGATCGGCCAGCGCTGCGAGCGGGTCGATAAGACCGCAAAGCGATGGTCGTGATCGATGACCGCTCGCGTCTCCTTCAAGGCCTCGCTGGCCCGGGCGCGGGCCTCCGCCGGGATCAGGCCCACCGATGGCTGCAACCACCATCGCTCGACCATCGGGCGCAGCGTTTCGCTGGCACTCACCCGCAATTTCTGCCATCGATCTTCGGCACTCCGGTTCCTTCCAGAGATCCGCTCCGCCACGGCCAGCCAGAACTCGCGAGTTTCCGACGCGATGAGTGAGCTGTGACCGAGCAGGATCTTCTCGACGGTGTGGACCTCCCCCAGGATGGCAAACGCTCGCAGGTGCAACACCGCGCTGCGCTCGGCGGTGAAGTCGGACTGGGCGATGGCCTCGCAGGTTTGCACGAAGGCGTTCCCGTCCCCGCGTTCGGCGGCGGCCTGAAGCTTTCCAACCAGGATGTTGGGATCATCCGACCCGTGTCTGGGGAACGCGGCGTCGAGGGGCTCCCACTGACCACTCATCTGCGCGTTCAGGACAGCTGCCAGATTTCGCAGCCACACGTCTTCGATCCCGGCTTGCTGGGCGCGAGCCAGACCGTCTGCGATCTGGCCTCGGAAGAACAGCGGCAGCACCCGAATCATCCGCCGCATCTGCTTCACGCGAGCGTCCGGGTGCAGGATCGCCAGCACGCTCGACATCACCCAGACCGCACGAAAACGGCGCTGGTGCAGCGCGCGCTGAGCAGCCAGCAGGAGCCAGAACGGCAGGGCGATCAGCACGACGAAGGGGCCGAGGGCCACCCACCCCGCCTGCGCGGGTCTCCCCCACCAGGTGCCGCCGAGCAGAGCCAGCACCGCCAGGGCCTTGATCGACCACGCCCACCCCGGACGCATCGCCAGCAGCCACAGGCAATTCACCAGCACCAGCGTGATGCACAGGTCGTTCAGGTCCATGCGCGAGCCCTACTGGTTCGGTGCCTCCTCTGGCGGATGGCTGACCGCTACTTGACCTTGTAGCACATCAACTGATTCATATCTCGCAGGAACAGACACCCGTTCGCGACCACCGGGTGCGGCCAGGCGGGCTTGTTGCTGCGAGGAGGTTCAAAGCGACCGGTCTCTTCGTAGGCGGTCGGCGTGGCCTTCACCAAGGCCACCGGTCCGTTCTCGCTGCGCAGGATGAGCATCCCATCGGCATAGACGAGCGACCCCTTCCCGACCGACCGATCTTGCCACCGCACATTGCCGGTCTTGAGTTCGAGGCACTTCAACACCGCATCATCGAAGCCATACAGATACCCACCCACGACGACCATCCCTCCATGGTGGCTCTCCATGTCCTTGGTGCTGTAGACCTCCTCGGCAGTGATCTTGCCGCGCGAGCCGGACATCTTGATCAGCGTGCCACCGGTTTCGTAGCCGGAAGCGGCGAAGACCGAGTCGCCCTCGAACACCGGCGACGAGCAGTTGGCCGTTCCGTTGGCCGGGGACTTGTTGCCCCACAAAAAACTGCCGGTCTTGGCATCGACGGCGATCACGCCGGTATGCACGAAATTGACATACATCCGCGTGCCGCCGAACTCGACCGGCAGGATCGAGGAATATCCGGTCTGCGGGTCGCCCTGAACAGATGCCTTCCACTTCAGCTTGCCGTTGGTCTTGTCGAGAGCGACCATCGCCGCTCCCTTGCCACCGGGTGTGCAGACCAGATTCGGGCCGTCGATTAGGACCGACTCGCTGATCCCCCACTGAATGTTGTTGGCTCCGAACTCCTGGAGGATGTTCCCGCCCCACACCTTCTTGCCGGATGACAGTTCCAGGCAGGCCAAGTCTCCCTTCGCCCCGAGCACGTAGACCTTGTCCCCATCGATCGTCGGCGTCCCGCGCGGGCCGTTGCCCATGTTCTCGCGGTACGCCTGTCCCGTCGGCGTGGCCCACAGCTCTTTGCCGGTTTCCGCATTGAGGCAGATGGTCGTTTCTTCGTTCCCGCGATTCCCCATCGTCAGGAGTTTGTCACCAGACAATGCGACCGAGGAGTAGCCTTCGCCAATCCCGGAGATGGTCCACTTCAGTTCCGGTCCTCCCGTTGGCCATGACTTCAACAGCTCCGTCTCCGGCGACACGTTGTCCCGGTTCGGACCGCCGTACTGGTGCCAGCCAGTGTTGGCTGTGGCTCCCGCCGACTTCGCTCCCCCGGTTCGAGGCGTGGCCCCCACGACCGACTTGGCGACGATCTTCGTGACCTTACCGGCTGTGGTGGTCGTCACGGTGACGCGCTGGCCTTCAGCGAGGTCGGCCAGCGTGGCCTTCTTGCCGTCGAGGGTGATATTCGTCTTCTCGTCGGCTGTGAACTCCTGCCCCTTCTTGGAGGCGGCGTCGACGGTGATCGCACCGGTATCAGAATCGACAGTGGCCAGTACGCCCGCCACACTGGCGGCCAGGGCGACGGTGGTCCACAACACAGCCAACATCAGGACGAGGTATCGCGAAAGAGAAAGCATGACAGACCTTTCAGTTGAGAACGATGTCATCCGACGCCCCACAGGGGCAGCCACACATCAGCCCAGGGCAGAGCGAATCGGCGTCAGCCGTGTAGCGCCGCCCTGGGTCGATAGTCGTCGCGGTGATCGCAGCCCTGAAAGGGCGAAACAATCACTCGCCAGATCTGTTTCGCCCTTTCAGGGCTGAGATCCTCTTCACCACACTTCGACCTGGGGCAGCGCTACGCTGTGCCCCAGGCTGTTTTGTGGCTGCCCCCTTCGGGGCGAAGCAGATCCTCAGAAAAAGCCCAGGGGTTGCAACCCCTGGGCTTGGACTCGCGACATTCACTACTCGTGCCACCCGTGAGCATTCCGCACGTCGATCATCGTCGACAGAATGTCGTTCCACGTCTGTGGGTTGTTCATCACCGTGTTCGGGAACATGCAGCCGTCCCAGCAGATGTGCCGGTAGCGCATGTGCGGTGTGCCATCGGCCCCTTCGCGGAGCCAGTAGCCCGCCCGCTTGACGATGTCGAGCTTGCCGTTCGGGTCTTTGGCCTGGCAGTGGCGACCGGTCTTGTCGTGGCTCCCCGAGCCGTGGACCGTGCCGTCGTTCTGAGCGACGTGGAAGTCCATCGTCCACGGCCGCAGCGTGTCCGTCAACTTCATGTAGGCTTCGTCGAACGCCTCGGTGTCCTTCCAGTCGAACCCTTCCGGCAACAGTCGATGCTCCGGAGCGTTGTACCCCAAGAGGTACAGCAGCGTATGTGCCATATCGGCCTGGAAGCCGAGAGTCTCCGGGCGGTCGACGCGCTCCAGCAGGTCGACCATCGTGATCCACGACTGCATCCCGCCCCAACAAATCTCCCCTTCGGCGGCCAGCTTCTCGCCGAAGTCCTCGGCAATGTCGCACGCCATCCACAGCGTCTCGGCAATCTTCCGCTGATTGCCGATGGGGTCTTTGAGCCAGTCCGCAGGCCCGCAGGCGGTGTCGATGCGGACGATGCCGTACGGGCGAATCCCCATCTCGCGAAGAGTCATCGCGATCTGGCACCCCTTCTCGACCTGCGTGAGAAAATTCTTGCGGCCTTCCCCCTCATCGAGAGCTGCTCCCCCACCGGTCGGCGGCCAGACGGGTGCCACGACCGAGCCGATGGTCAGGTTGCGACTGGCAGCCTTGTCGGCCAGCTTCTTGAGGTCTTCTTCGTCCGCATCAATCGAGATGTGCGGGTCGAACAGGAACAGGTCAAAGCCATCGAACTTGACACCGTTGACGCTGGCCTTGGCCGTATGATCGAGCATCGTATCGAGGTCGATAAACGGCTCCGCCCCCGGCGAGCCTTTGCCGACAACGCCGGGCCACGCAGCGTTGTGAAGCTTGGGGTAGTTGTTGACTTTCATGGCTGCACCTTCCGCGAAGAACACGATCCGCAAGACACTCGACACCGAACGCCGGGACCACGCGCCGCGCGTGACCGGAGACATCGGAACTGTACCGAAGTTCCCTGGCCGCGACAAAGGACCACGCGGGGGAGGTGGTCCCCGTCGTGGGACGGGCACATTTGCCCGTCCGTCCGATACGCCTCTGAGTGCGATAGCGGGTGGCATGAGGCAGAGGTTTCTGGCTTCCCAACGGGGCGTTTTTTGGGGGGCGAGAGTCGCTCGGGGACGGGCCAATGGGCCCGTCCTACGGGCGCGGAGCGACATCGCCTACTCGGTTCGCGACTGAGCTTTCCGCTTGTGGGCCGCGACGAATCGGCGGTGGGCGTCCAGGATCCGTTGTTCCGAGAGGTGGCACAGGTGTTTGAACGGATCACGACCGGGGACTTTGAACTGCTCCGGAGTTCCCAGTGCCGACAGGCAGACCTCTTGATAGATGTCGTCCGGCTGGGTCTGCTTCCGCAGGACGGGGCCGAGGTGCTGCTCGATATAGGCCAATAGCTGCGGTCGCTCGGCTTCGAGATACTCGGCCAGGGAATCGCGATCAGGGAACCGGGGAGGGGCGGGGTCGCTCATGGTTGAATCTGTTTGACGTGGGATAGGCTTCCCCCTAGGAGTTTGTCCAAGATTGATCTGTCCACCGAGGCGATAATCCAGGATTCTTGGGCCTGCTGGCTGAGAGCGGCCAGGATTGTGGCGTTTCG
>JAYWFM010000059.1:0-5961 GCA_043778825.1 Planctomycetota bacterium
ACAGGGCAAAAGACACATCAATCGCGGGGGAGAGGGGGCCGGAAACGTGCTGGCTACCTTGTCGACGTGATCCGCGAGAAATCCTTCACGGCGTTGCCCTTCAGGGTTGAGTCCGACATGGGCCGCGTTTCCCAGGGTGCGCTCCCTGCGGTCGCGACTCTGGGCTATTTGCTGCAACCCCTTCGGGGTACAGAATCCCCAGCACGGCGAACGAAATCGTGAGCAATTCCCGACGTGAGTCGACTACAGCCGGAGGTGAACGATGCGAACTCAGGTGAGCCGTCAGACGCGCTGGACATGCCTTTTTCTGGTCATCGGGTTCCTAGTCGCGACAATTACTCCGGCAGTGGCAGCCCCCCCGCGTCCTGTCTCGCTTCTCTCGGAGTGGGATGCCCCGTGGGATGGGGGGGAAGCGATATCCGTGCAGTTCCACGCCTCACCCGATGATCCTGGCCCGCAAGGGAAGGAACAGGCGTTTGAGTACCGGATTCTGCGTTCATTTGAGGCAGGGGGGGAGTTTCACGAGGTCGCGAAACTGAAGGCGGTAGCCGCTTCGACGATGAAGTTTAGGAATATTCATGTCTACCTCAGCGAGCAAGAACTGAGTCGACTCGATGAAGTGTGGTTAGGTTCCGCAGTCATCGGGAATTGTCATCGCGGTAAGCCTCATTGGTTTCGCGTCGTCGCGGTGAATGCCGATGGTGAACAATCGGCGTTTGAAGAGTTGCCCCCAGATATTCCCATCGTCCCTACTCGCCAGTGGTTCGATGCCCGCCGGATGTGGCTGGCCATTGTCATGACGGCGATCTGCGGGGCCGTCGTCGGCTATGTCATCGCCGCTCGCATGGGGGTGAAGCTGACGATTCGCAAGATCGCCGGTCTTGATGCCATCGAGGACGCGGTCGGCCGTGCGACCGAGATGGGGAAGGCATGCCTGTTCGTCCCCGGGGTGCAGGACATCAACGACATCCAGACGATCGCGGGTCTGACGATCCTCGGACGAGTCGCCGAGAAGGCGGCCGAGTACGACTGCGAACTCGATGTCCCCACCAGCCGCTCGCTCGTCATGACCGCAGCGCGAGAGACTGTAGCGGCTGCGTTTTATGCGGCGGGGAGGCCGGATGCCTTCAACGAGGACCGCATCTACTACGTGACGGATGAGCAGTTCGCGTACGTCTCGCACCTGACCGGAATCATGGTCCGCGAGAAGCCCGCAGCGTGCTTCTACCTCGGGGCGTTCTTCGCCGAATCACTGATCCTCTCCGAGACCGGCAACGCCGTCGGAGCGATTCAAATCGCGGGCACCGCTCAACCGGCCCAGCTCCCGTTCTTCGTGGCGGCGTGTGACTACACACTGATCGGGGAGGAGTTCTTCGCGGCGTCGGCGTACCTGTCGGGTGATCCGGATCAACTGGGGAGCCTCAAGGGGCAGGATGTCGGCAAGGTGATTGTCACGGTTCTCGTCCTGATTGGTGTCTCGCTGTCGACGCTGGCCAATCTGTTTCCCCACGAGACCGGATTTCGCACTGCGGAAAGTTACCTGTTGAATACGATCCTCGGTGAGGGATAATCCCGTGGGATAGGTTTCCAGTGCCTTGTCAACGCCAGGAATTGGGGTTGAGCCAAGCCCGCTCGGGAGGGCGAAGCTCCTGCTGAGCCGCGAGCCAGGGGACGCGTCGAATCGAGTGAGCGGCTGGGCAGGAGCCTCGCCCTCCCGGTCGGTGTTCGCCATCGAAAAACGGGACGCACACACCGGCGGGGGAGTCCGGATTGGCCGATCCCTCAACAGACCCAGAGGTCGCCGCGAGTCCAGACGAGAACCGTCGTCACCACTCCCCAGAGAATGGCTCCCAGCACGATTCGAGGAGTGGCTGCATGCGGCGCGGTGCTCAGTGAGAGGATCCGCACGAGTCCGTTGGCGGCCAGGGTGAGCCACGGGATCAGCAGCGGCATCATGAAGCGGTCACCGGCTGCGATGGGGACGTACCAGGCCATCATGACCCACATGATGCCGGTCCAGAGGATGAGGACCAGGGCGGGAAGCCTCGGCGTGTGACACAGCCCCAGCAGCCCCAGGGCGAAGAGTGGCAGGCCGAACAACACGCGAGCGTCGTTCCACGGTGCGGGGCCGAGCGTGCGGAGGCCGATGAACGCCTCCCAGGCGAGGCCGGTGGCCTCGCGCTCGATCAGGTCGGTGACGGAGTGCGTCGACAGGTACGCGTCTCGGGCCTCCTGGAGCGTCATGCGATCCGCCATCGCAACGGGGGACTCATACGCATCGACCCACAGCAAGTACGAGTTGATGTTGTAGGTCGCCGACCCGTACCGGATCAGATTGCGGGTGAGCAGCGGGGAAGCTGTCACGACAAACGCAAGGATCAGTGCGGTGAAGGAAGCGATCCCTCGGCGGCGCTCGCCTCGGGACCACACCGCCAGGACGCCAAACGCCAGCGAGGTTCCGCCGAGCAGCAGCAGTCCAGTCCCCTTGGTGAGGTAGGCCAGTCCCAGCAGGACACCGACGAGGGAAGAGCTTGGCAGTTGGCGGATGGCGGATGGCGGATGGCCAGAACTCCCGGCGACCAACTCCACTGGCTCCCGACTCCCGACCCCCGACTCTCGACTCAGCACCAGCCAGGCGACCCCCGCGAGGCCGGTCAGCAGCGACTCACACACCACTCGCGGGGCGTGATACAGCCACGCTCCGTTCGTGCCGAGTAAGACCGCGAGGACGCCAGCTGTGAGCGGACCCATCCGCCGCCAGACGATCAGGAGAGCGAATCCAGCTGTCACGATGGCCAGCAGGCATGAGGCCCCTCGTCCAAAGTCCACGGTGGGATGCAGCGACTGGATGGCCAGAAATAACGGGTGCCGGTTGGCCTCCTCGAACCGACCGCTCCACAGGTCGTTCCACAGGCTGGTCAAGCCGCCGTGGTCGTGGATCTCGCGGGCCGTGATCAGGAAGGCCCCCTGGTCATCGTCGAAAGGGGAGTCCTGGTGCTGGGAGACCCAGTATGTGTTTGTGGCAAATAGCAGTGTGCCGAAGAGGACGAGGCTGGCACCTGCTCGGTGGCCCGTAGCGGGGAAAACCTCGCGAGTGCGGTGCAGGAACCCGGTCCAGCGGGCGAGTTGGACATCGATCCAGGATTCGCTTGCGAGGAGAGCCACCACCCACGCTGCGATGCCGCCGAGGAGACCGCAGAGGGCGACGCCCCAGAGGAGCGGGGATTGGCTGGAGAGTAAGAGCCCTTGTCGAATCGTGACGGCTGCGCAGAGCCATGCGAACGATCCCGTGAGCGCCAGGAGAGAGCGTACGATGCGCGGGGAGGATGTCGGGGAGCGGTCCATGAAAGTGGGCTGTGGGAGAGTGTCTTTGCCGTTCACCTCTCTGTAATCCCCACAGAAGTATCGACATTTCTCGGGGAAGCCGACACCGTCGCCGGACTCTCCGCGTCCGTTGGTGCGACTCCCGCCAATCGGGGCGATGTCGCGCTCCGGACACTTCTGCACCGGATTCGGAGAATCCGGCGACTTGAGGTTTTCGAGCGAGCTTCCAGCCTGTCATCGATCGTGGCAGACGACAGGCTGGAAGCCTATCCCACGGGGCCGTGTCGTCTTTCGCTCCGTGAAAGAACGTCCTTTCGCGGAGCGAAAGGCGACACTCGGAAGGACGGGCCAATGGGCCCGTCCCACGCTCGCGGTTAGCTGACGACTTGCTCATCGGTTTCTGGGACAGCGTCGCTGTTCGGGTCGAACCACTCGTCCTTGAACACGATCCGCTTCTTCTTGTCCATCGCCAGATTCGCCGTGAGGGCCATGATGGCGTCGGCCATCGCGACGGTGCCGGGGCAGCGCAGGCCACCCTCGCTGGCGGGAAGCATCTTGCCGTCCTTGTTGTAGTAAGACGGTCCGTAGTTGCGGATCGCGTAGGCGAAATGCTCCATCTCTTCGGTGTAGCCCCGGCTGATGTTGGTCGACCAGTCGCTGCCGCCGGACGACTTCGCCGGTCCGGAGTTCGTTTCGTAGGCACTGAGGACCGGTCCTCCGCTGACCGCACTGTTCACCACCCACAGCCGCTGATCCGGCCCGCCGCCATCGCTCCCCTTGCCCTCTTCCTTGTAGAGCATCGCTTCCTTTTCGGTTTTGACGATCAGCGTGCCCCGGCTGCCGAAAACGGTCTCGCCGTAAGGTTCGAACTTGTTCGTGCTGATCGACGAGTAGGTGACGATCGCGAGGTCTTCCGGAGCCTGTGCGTGGTTCCGACCGGGGAACTCATAGGTCACATAGACGTGGTCGTTGATCTGGCGGTCGTCCTTCTGCTTGTCGAGAGAACCGACCCCCGGCACGCCGTAGAAGTTCTTGCCGCCAAAGCCCTGCACGGCCAGCGGGTGGACCTTGCCCAGGAAGATGCTGCAGGCGTCCATCTGGTGGCTGCCCAGTTCGGCCATCAAGCCGCCGCCGGTCGTGTTGTACAACTTCCAGTCGATCAACTGCTCCGGGGAGATGTAGCCGAATTCCTTCAGATCGATTTTCTTCAACGCTTCGATGTCGGCCTTGGCGTTCTTCTCAGTCGACTTCCGCCACTGATCGGAGTTCGGGAAGCTGTTGTTGCGGTGCCACTGGGCCCGGATGTGCTTGATGTCGCCCAACAGCCCGCTGCGGACGAGGTTGGCCGAGTTGTCGTAGAGCACGCTGTAGTGCCGCTGATGTCCGACCGTCAGCACGAGGTTCTTGTCGCGGGCCAGGCGGATCAGCGACTTGCACTGGGTGATCGTGCGGGCCATGAGCTTCTCGCTGAGCACATGCAGCCCCGCTTCCAGGCACGCCTTGGCGACCGGCTCATGTTGACTCAGCGGCACCGCGATGATGACCGCCTCCAGGCCGAGTTCGTCTTTGGCAGCCAGGAGCGCCTTGTGCGAGTCGTACAGTTTGACCTTGCCAGCCGCCGCTGCGCCGAGCTTCCGCACCAGACCGATGCGGTCGTCGTTGCCATCCCCTTCCAAGGCCCGAGTGCGGTTCATGGGACGCAGGTCGGCCACGGCGACGACCTCCATATACGCGGGCGGATGCTGGGTCATGAGGATGTTCCCCTCATCCCCGGTGCCGATGAAGGCCACCTTGACCGGAGCCCCCTTGAGCTCCTGATAGCCGAAGTACATCGCCCCCAGGCCGGTCGTCCCGGCGGCAACGCCCTTGAGCAGGTCGCGGCGGGTCAGGCCCACCGCGTCCGAAAAACTCTGCTTCCCAATTTTCTGCTGTTCGGGGGTCAGGTTCATGGCGATCTCTCTGCAACCGTTGGGGTGCCCGCTGTGACCTGTCGATCGAGGCAGCGGACTGGCACTGGTCGTGCGTCTCTCGATTGTACTGGCGATTCTTCAATTTTGCAGTCGGGAGGCGATCACTTTCACCGGGCGGGGTGAGCGTCTCGTTTGTCGGTGGCGCACACCGACCGGGAGGGCGAGGCCAGTGCTGTGAACACGATTGAGACGCAGGCACAGCCTGAATGTCGTCGATTTCTCCGAAATCGACCTCGTAGGCGATGTCGCTCCGCGACTCGCATTCCGCCTGCGGGAGGACCGACTCACGCGGGTTTTTCCGAGGTCCAGACGGTGTCTGGCGGGACGAATCTCAGTCGCGGAGCGACGTGAGCGACGGGCCACCGGCACGTCGGAAACGTGCCCCACGATGACCTCCATCGTGTTCACAGCACTGGGGCGAGGGTGTGTGCGTCCCAATCGTCGGTACTCTGGGTCAGAGCATCCAAACCCTCGGAGTGGAACCACGAAAGTCACGAAACACACGAAAAGGATGATCGAGGACAGGCATCCGACAGCCTCGCGGAACGGGTGCGACACCCCGCTCCCAAAGACGTTCACCGTCACGACCCCCTGCCTTTTCGTGTATTTCGTGCCTTTCGTGGTTGGATTCCTGTGTGTTTGGTGGGCGAAACCGCTACCGACGAAC
>JAYWFM010000060.1:0-5948 GCA_043778825.1 Planctomycetota bacterium
AGCCCCCGGAGCGCGCCGAGGTCGCCAACAACCTCCCGCCAAGCCCCGCTACACCCCGCTAACGAGGGTCACAGTGCAATTCTTGGACAAACTCCTAGCTAGGTTTGGCATCAGCGGGCCTGTCGCTATCCGCAAGGCACGCCAAAACAAACTGCCGTCCAAATTGCGTTCCAATAAACGAGTCCTTTTCCCCAACATGCTCAAGCATTCTACTTACGTTGCCTGCCAAATCATCGAATGTCGACTTGACTTTCGAAATGGCATCCTTCAGTTCACGAACTTCTCTTGATGTATCTCGCGAAGAAAAGCCTACGGATGAGATTCGAATGGTTCTGCTGTTTTGTGTCAAACGCATTCTGTCAGAACGGCTCACCCCCCTCACCTCCCATGCCAAGAGGCCGAGGCGGACAAGATTGTCGACAGATACGCGAATCTGCCCATTTTTTTGAGGATCTTCCTCGGAATTGAACTTAAGCTGAAGCCCATAGTAGCTGTATGCGGTTAAGAAAGGGTCATCTGGACGGACAGTCTCACGAAGTATCTTGGCATCAAGCGGCACGAGTTGATTTATGATGTCCGCAAATCCGGGATGTGCAAAACGTCGAGTCTCGATGTCCGAACTTGTGCCTAGAAGATCAGCGAACATAGTTTGAATTTCCGGTTCTTCGGCGGCAAAGGCTACCGCCTTGAGAACCGAGCAACCAATCCGTAGCGGTGGCACGTCTCGGCGTTCGGGCGGGATCGCTTCGAGTCGCTGCCGATAGCGATCGCGAAATGTTGTGAGGTGATGGTTGAGGAAATCTGCTGGCAGGCCGACCAAGTTGTCGATCACCGACAGAACAGTCTCCGCGACTTTTACAGATCGTTGAATAGCGGGACGCAGGTCTGCGTAAGCCCCCTTTAGGATCACGCCTTTTGCTGAAACCTCAACATCTTCTTTGTCAGACATAGCGTCTCCCATTTCCAGCAAACTTCAGATGGACAGAATCCGATTCAGACTCGCAAAAGAAGCCACTCTGTTCATCGAAGGAAGTGTTCGACGCAAGTCTTCTCCCGAAATCATGAAACGTTCCTAGCTTACCGGGATTCTGCCAGAAACGGCTTCCATGTCAACAGAGTGTGACCGAAGATTTCGGCGGGGTGAACCGATGAAGAACAGTGAAGGTCGAGCGGGGTAGCACCGGTTGGTCCTCTCTGGGGCCTACCGGTGGGCCAGCGGCACCAGAGGTTTTCAGGGGGCTGTCGCACGACGCTCCGCGTCGTGAATACGACGCGCAGCGACGTGCCACTCTTACCACGGATTCCCGCAGGAGGTCAATCCGGCTTCGCGGGTGGACACATCAATACCTTCAACCCCAACGGGGTTGCGTCGCCCGTTGCGGCGAGTGCCCGGGAAAAGACGCAACCCCCTTGGGGTTGGATCACCGGTGAATCCCTGACCCAGGGTAGCCTGCTGCGCAGGCAACCCTGGGCTACGTGACGTAACCCCGTTGGGGTTGGATGTTCGAGGGGCTGGCCGAATTCCACTCAATGGGCCGTCTCTGGACGATTCCCCAAGTGAGTCGGCTGTCCACGCCTTACTTCCCCAACACCTTCACCCGCACGTTCTTGTACCGCACGAACTGCTTCGTATAGTCCCCGCCGCCGTGGACTTGCAGGGCGATCGAGCCCGCGTCCGGCTGCCGCTTCTCCGTGTCCTTGAACTCCATGAACTTTACCTTGTTGATCCACGTCTGCACCGTCGGCGGGTTGCCTTCGATGCGAGCCCGCAGTTCGTTCCACTCGCCGTGCTTCCACAGTTGCGGCCACTGCTCGGGAGTGATCGGCAGCGGGAAGGCGTCTTCGTGCTTTTTGATGTCGGTGACTTCGGTGATGAAGTCGAAGTTGCGGTGGTGGATGCCGCCGCTGAGTCCCTCGCCGTAGACCCCGGCCAGGTTGCCGCCCGCGTGGTAGTCGACCATGTACTGGTAGGCTTGACCCTTGTCATTACTCCGCAGGAACAGCCCGCTGTCCGGGCCGTAGTCGTTCTTCATCTCGACGATGACTTCGAAGTCGCCGTATTGCTTGTCGGTGAGGATGATCCCGCCGTTGCCGGGGATGTCCTGGCTGCCGACGATCGCCCCGTCCTCCAGCACCCACTTGCCGCCGCTCTTGTTCTGGCTCGTCCCGCTGTGGCCGGTTTGGGAGCTGACGTGCCAGCCATCGAGAGACTTGCCCGCGAAGATCGTCTCGAACCCGGTGTCATCCAGCTTCTGCACCGGGAGGTCGGCAGCCGACGCGGCAGTCGCGAGGCCCAGTAGACAGAGCGCTGACAGGACGCCAATTGGGTACAGTCGCCGCACAGTGCATCGGTTCATCAGTCGTCTCCCGAGAGTGTCAAGTTGCGAAGTGGAAGCCCACGGCACGATAATAGGCCGATCGCTCCGCTTCGCAAAGCCTTCGCGTCGCGGCTAAACGGTGTTCAGTTCTTGAGAGACTCACGATGGCCAAGTACAAAGTCGCGATCATCGGCAGCACCGGACGCGGGGACTATGGGCACGGGATCGATAGCCCCTGGAAGGATCTCCCCGACTGCGAGGTCGTCGCCGTCGCGGACCCGGTGGCAGCCGGACTCGCCAAGGCCCTGCCTCGCACCGGAGCCCAGCGGGGCTACGCCGACTACCACGAGATGCTCGACAAGGAGCGACCGCAGATCGTCGCCGTCTGCCCCCGCTGGATCGACCAGCATCGCGACATCGCCATCGCCTGTGCCGAACACAGCTGCCATATGTACCTGGAGAAGCCGTTCTGCCGCACGCTGGGTGAGGCGGACGAGATCATCCGGGCCTGCGAGATGCGGCACTTGAAGGTGGCGGTGGCTCAGATCAGCCGGTACTCGCCGCAGTTGGGCCAGATCAAACGGCTGATCGAGGCGGGCGAGATCGGCGACGTGCTGGAGATTCGAGCGCGGGGGAAGGAGGACCAGCGCGGCGGGACGGAGGATCTGTGGGTGCTGGGGACGCACGTCCTCGATCTGATGCGGGCCTATGGAGGAGAACCCGAGTCGTGCTTTGCGACACTGTCTCAGGAGAAGAAGCGGGCCACTCGCGAGCAGATCAAGCCCGGCAACGAAGGACTCGGCCCGTTGCTGGGAGATCGGGTCGACGCGATGTACCGGTTCCAGAGCGGGATCACCGGGTACTTCGCCTCGCAGCGGGGAGCGGGCGGCAACCCGACCCGGTTTGGGCTTCGCATCTATGGCTCGAAGGGGATCATCGACCACACCAGCGGGTACGGCAACCCGGCGTACCTCGTCAACGATCCGTATTGGTCGGGACCGCAGGGGACTCCGAAGTGGCGAACGATCACCAGCCACGGCATCGATCAGCCCGAAACGCTGACCGCCTTCGACTACGCCGGAGGCAACCCCGCAGCCGCCCGCGACCTGATCGAATCGATCGAGAAAGACCGCGCGCCGAAGTGCTCGATGAAGGAGGCCCGCGGCGCGATCGAGATGATCCTGGCCGTGTTTGAGTCGCACCGCCTCGGCACGCCGGTGGCGATGCCGATGGTGAATCCCAACCACCCGTTGGCCGATTGGGCCGGATGATTTCCCGGTAGCCGCGTTCGCCAGAACGCGGGGAGCCGATCCCCGAGCGATGGCTCCCCGCGTTCTGGCGAACGCAGCTACAGTTCAGGAAAGGTCAATTCAAGATCTCCTGCAGCAGCTTCTCCAACTTCTGATCGCTCGCCTTGCCGTGACCGAATTGCCGACCAGTCAGCCCGTTGAGATTTTCGGGGGCCGAGGCGTCCACCGAGTGGAGCAGCGCCAGCACCTGCTTCAGCAGTTGACGCTCGGTAGCGAAGTTGCCTTGCGAGTATTCGACTGAAGCCCGCCGAAGCAGCTTCTGGTACGGCTCCAACTGAGCTGAGTCGGTGCCGTAGAAGGTGGCCAGCATGGACCGAGTGAACGCCTGGTCCTGGCTCGACGAGACCGTGGAGGTCTCGAAGTCGAACAAGAGCAATCCCGCCGAACTCAGGCAACTCGCGGCCAGGATGGTGAACAGCAGCGCGGGGTTGGACTCCTTCGGCTTGCCAACCGTCTTTTTTAGCTCCGTTCCTGCGGTGAGTGCCAACTCGGGGAACTTTCCGTCCGCCCCCATCTGCACGGCAGCTTCGCCTCCACGAGTCGTAATCGGACGGGCGACCTGTCGCTTCGACTCCTTCTTCGGGGGAGCGCGGCGGCGCTCGGTGGCGGCGGGAACTTCGGCTGCGGCGACGGAGGCCGTTGCTGTCGGGGCGGCTGGGGAGACGGTCGTCTTGGCGGAGTCGACGACCCGCACTTCGGTCTGTCCGCCGAGATGGATTTTCGCGTCGACCGGAACGGGTATCCATTGCTGACCGGGGACTAAAGTCCCCGCCACCTGGATCTGATTGGCCTCGTTGGCATACAGCGACAGCCGCCCCTGCTGCTGCGAGACGCTGGCGTGGAAATCCCCGATCTGCGGGTCAGTCAGGATGATGCCGTTGTCCGAACCCCGACCGATGTGCAGCAGTTCGCTCTCCAGGGGAAAGGTCTTCCCCTGATCGGGACCGGTCAGAATTTCCAGCAGTACCGGCACGGGGAGGGAGTCCTTGTAGCGTGGGCTTTAGCCCACGCGAGAGTGCGATCATCAACGAATCGTAGGTTCACACCCACACCCGCCGACGTGAGCGTCTCGGAACGGAATATATTCCGTTCTACAACGCGGGCTTGGCCATCGCTTTTTCCTTTTGCTTGGCCTCGAACTCGGCCACCCAGCGGGCGGGTTCTTCGTCGAAGGCCGCCTTGCAGCCGCTGCAACAGACCCAGTACGACTTGCCATTGTAGCTCACCTGCGACGTGCCCAGTCCGCCGGAAATCACACAGATCTTGTCCTTGTAGTCAGTGTCGCTGAGGGCGAAGGACGACCCCTCGCGCTGCGTGCCGATCGTGTCGACCCGTGCGAACCGACCGCCCTTTTTGCGCTCTACCTCCAGTAGATAGCGGTTGTTGTCCTGCTGATTCAGCGTCAGCTGGAGGGCGTCCTTGGCGTCGCCGACTTCGGTCAGCTGGAGTTTGAACTTGCGATGTACGCGGCGGTCGTCCCCTTCGAACTCCTCGACGGGGGAGGTGAACTGCCCTTCGAGGGTGCGGGCCTGCCCCTCTTTGTCATGTGCCACCATCTGGTAGATCTGGCGATCAGGGAGAAAGGTCAGCCGGGCCTCGGTCACATACAGGTTCTTCGCGGACTTCATGACCAGGGCGGGCTGCCCCCGCTGCGTCCGGAAATCCCACACCCAGTTCGGCGCGTCGAGGGCCTTGAAGTCGCCGACCACTTTATTGGTGGTTCCCTTCCAACTGCCGAGGATGACTTGCACCCCATCCAGCGCCGCCACCACGAGTCGCCGCTGTTCGAGGGTATTGGCAGCCGAGGCCGCTGGGGTGGGCTTCGAGCCCGCCTCGGTCCCCGCTGTGGGAGTCGAGGGACCGCCAAGTGAAATCGTGGGGAGCGGTGCTTCCGCCATCGGAGCCGGGACCGCGGGGACGACAGCTGGGGTCGTCGGCGTCGTGGCGACGGGGGTCGCAGCGACAGGAGTCGTTACTGTCGGAGTGGGTGGGGGGGGGCTTCCACACCCGACGACGAGCCACAGCCCGCTGGCCAGAACCACAGGCAACTGGAATGTCCTCATCATGTTCTCTCTGAACGACAGTGGGGCGGAAACCGATCAGCCTGCAGGATACCAAGAATCGCCGGGAGTACGAAACACCGGCATCGCCCGTTTGAGCGTGTGCATCACAAATGTCGTCTGCGGCAGAAATTCACCATGGAGGCACGGAGAAACGGAGAAACGGAGAAACCCAGACATTTGAGAGGGGATGCGAGCCTCACCGATCGGTGGTTTTGACAGGATGAACAGGATTCACAGGATGACTTCCGCCTTCGTCC
>JAYWFM010000061.1:0-33166 GCA_043778825.1 Planctomycetota bacterium
GCGACTTCGTAGGAGGCTGGCAGACCACGCCAGATTGAGCCCTCGCATTCACAAACTCGACAGCCGCCAAAACCCCGTTTCACCAGGCCACCCCAGCCCTCTCCCCCACAGCGGAGTCCTCTCCAAAAGCAGTGCCGATTGTGGGGGAGAGGGGGCAGAGCAGGACAGACTACCGCCCATGGGCGAATGCACCCGGCATTCGCGACCGAGTCGCTGGCATCTGGGAATCATTCGCGAAACCGCTAGAATCGAGGCTTGTCTTTGCACCCGCGCATCCGTCTCGCGGGCGGTTCCCTTCGCGGTGTCTTCATGTCTGATTCTCTTCCCCCTCCGGGAAACAGTGCGCCCCAGATCCCTGCTACGAGCATCCTGCCGGTTCCGCCACGGGTCGTGGTCCGGAAGGCGGTCGGGCCGAAGCTGCGGAAGCTGTTGTTGCTGGTGCTGGGGCTGCTGGCGCTGTTGATCGCGAACTCGGCGTACTTGACGACGATCACGGCGATGGAGTGGTCGACGGGGCGGACCTATCAGAACTTCTTTTATCTGTGCATGTTCCTCGGGCATCTGGTGCTGGGTTTGCTGCTGATCGTGCCGTTCATTGTGTTCTGTGCGGTTCACTTGCAGAACACGCGAGGGAGGAAGAATCGTCGGGCGATCCGTGTGGGGTACGCCTTGCTCGTGGCCAGCATTGTCGTGCTGGTCTCGGGGCTGGCACTGTTTCGCGTCGCCGGGTTTGAGTTGCGACAGCCGCAGGCCCGGTCGGTCGCCTATTGGGCGCACGTCATCAGCCCACTGTTTGGCGTTTGGCTGTATCTTCTGCACCGGCTGGTGGGGCCGAAGATTCAGTGGAAGTACGGGCTGGGATATCTCGGAGCTGTGACCGTGGCGGTCGTCGCCATCGGGATCAGCCACTCGACCGACCCCCGGAAGTGGAACGTCGCCGGGCCCAAGGAGGGGGAGAAATACTTCCATCCGTCGAAGGCCCGCACAGCCACCGGGAACTTCATCCCGGCCTCGACGCTGATGATGGACGACTACTGCCAGAAGTGTCATGCCGATGTGCATGCGGCGTGGAGCAAGAGTTCGCACCGGCTCAGTTCGTTCAACAACCCGATGTACCTCGCGAGTATTCGCGAGACCCGCGAGACGGGGCTGAAGCGGGATGGCCACGTGCAGTCGTCGCGGTGGTGTGCGGGGTGCCACGATCCGGTCCCGTTCTTCAGCGGGGCGTTCGATGACCCGCAGTACGACTTGCAGAAGCACGCCACCGCGCATGCCGGGATTACGTGTACCACCTGCCACGCCATCACGCATGTGAACAGCACGGTCGGGAACGCCGACTACACGATCGAGGAGCCGATTCACTACCCCTTTGCGAAGTCAGGCGACCCGCTGCTGCAATGGGTCAACAACCAGCTCGTGAAGGCCAAGCCGACGTTCCACAAGAATACTTTTCTCAAGCCGCATCACAAGACAGCTGAGTTCTGCTCGACGTGTCACAAGGTCGGGCTGCCGTATGAAGTGAACCACTATCGCCAATTCGTGCGTGGCCAGAACCACTACGACAGTTTTCGGTTGTCGGGCGTCTCCGGTCACGGCGTGAAGAGTTTCTATTACCCCGATGTGGCGAAGACGAATTGTGCCGAGTGTCACATGCCGCTGGCCAAGTCGAAGGACTTCGGGGCCAGGGACTTTGATCTCTCCGGCAAGCTGTCGGTGCATGACCACCTCTTTCCGGCGGCGAACACCGGGTTGGCGTGGCTCAAGGGGAACGATGACATCGTGGCAAGGCACGAGAAGTTCCTGGTCGGCACCTCGCGGATCGACATCTTCGGCATCAAAGAGAACGGCCAGATCGACGGGCAGTTGCACGCTCCGCTGCGTCCCACGCTGCCGACCCTCAAGCCGGGTGCCAGCTATCTCCTGGAGACGGTGATCCGGACCTTGAAGATGGGCCACCCACTGTCGCAGGGCACGGTCGACTCCAACGAAATCTGGGTCGATGTGAAGGTCACGAGCAATGGCAAAGTCATCGGTCGCAGCGGGGGGATGGACGAGAAACAGGAGGTCGACCGCTGGTCGCACTTCATCAACGTGTTCCTGCTGGATGAGCACGGCAACCGCATCAACCGCCGCAATCCCCAGGACATCCGCGTCCCGCTCTACAACCACCAAGTCCCGCCGGGAGCGGGGCAGGTCGCGCATTACGGCATCACGCTGCCCGAGACGCTCGACGACCACGTCACGATCGAGGTCAAACTCCAGTACCGCAAATTCGACCAGGAGTACATGGACTACGTCACCAAGACCGCCAAGGACGGCGACCTGCCCATCCGGGGGCACGCGAAGGGAACACCGTTCCACAACCCGCTCCCCGTCGTGACGATCGCCAGCGACCGGATCACGCTGCCGGTCGAGGGGATCGACAAGCCAATCGCACAACAGAAGACCGAGATCCCCGTCTGGCAGCGTTGGAACGACTACGGCATCGGCCTGTTCCTCGAAGGCCGCGCCGAGCTTCGCCAAGCCGAGCAGGCGTTCCTCGAAGTCGAGAAGCTGAATCGCTTCGACGGGCCGCTCAACCTGGCCCGCGTCTATCTCTCCGAGGGCCGACTCGACGAAGCGACCGCCGCCCTCAACCGCTCCCGCGAATTCAAAGACCCGCCCGCCCCCGAATGGACCGCAGCCTGGTTCGGCGGCCTCATCAGTCGGCAACAAGGCCAACTCAAAGCCGCCGAATTGGCGTTCCGCAGCATCCTCGACAACGGCCAATCCCCCGAGCGGGTGAAACGCAAGTTCGACTTCAGTCTTGACGACGATGTCTGGCTCGAACTGGGCGGCGTGCTGTTCGACCAGGCTCGCCAGATTCGCGGCGAGGAGCGGAAGGCCGAGCGCGAGGCTCTGATCCGGGACTCGATCACCGCCTACCAGCGGGCCCTCAAGATCGACACCGAAAGCTTCCGGGCCCACTACGGCCTGAACCTGCTCTACACGCAACTCGGCGACACCCAGAAAGCCGAGTACCACCACGAGATGCACGAGCGATACAAGGACGACGACACGATCCGGGGCACCGCCATCCCCGCCGCCCGCGAGAAATACCCGGCGGCCAATCACGCCGCGGAACCGCTGGTGATCTACCCACTGCAACGCAGCGGGGCACCGGAGTTGCCGGAGGATACCGCAGTGGCCAGCGAGCCGGTGACCGCCAGCCCCCGGACTCTTCTGCCGTAGCCGGTGAGTGGACAGACATCCGAAGTCTCCGAAGACTTCGGATAGAGTCTGGTCGCCATTCTACGTCGGATTCCGGTCCTCAACCCCGCAGGGCTTCCAAGGCGTGACACACCGTCAAATGGCACGCCCGTCCCCGAACGAATGGGAACCGTCGCCACTCTTTGTCCCGCCAGGGACACCCGACAATAGCCCACCGCTTCAGCGGTGGGGCAACGAGTCTCTCCCGGCCCACAGCCCCGGCAGGGGCGACAGAAGCTCGCACTCGGGCCTCGCTTCAGCAGTGACGCGACCCCGGCTGTCACAGGCGTCTGCCGTCCCTGGCGGGACTTGTCGGCTCGTCTAGGGTCTTCTCCCACCGTTGAAACGGTGGGCTATTGTCGGGTGTCCCTACCGGGACAAAACCGAGCGTTTCCGCAGAAAACACTCACCTGGAAGGCCCTGCTCCGGCGAGGTTGAAGAGCGACTCGATGCCCCAGGGATTCGACGTAGGATCGCGACCGCACTCCTTCCGAAGTCTCCGCGTTGAAGGGGCAGCCACCAACCAGCCCAGGGCAGAGTGACACGACGCCAGTCGTGGAACGCCGCCCTGGGGGAGGAGTCCCCACCATCGCTCCAGCCCTGACAGGGCGGCACAATCTCGGGTGGCTCCCTGTGGCGCCCTTTCAGGGCAGGGGGCGGATGTCCGACTGGCAACCCAGGGCGGCGCGGGACGACGGGCGTCGTGCCGCTCTGCCCTGGGCTGATGTGTGGCGACCCTGTCAGGGCGAAGACTCGGCGGTTTCTGCCGTCGCCGGGGGGAGGCGGGCGCTTTTGCCAGATAATCCAGCGGAGCCGGGCGCTTTTGCCAGATAATCCATCGAAGCCGGGATTGCGGTTCAAGTGCGTGCGGGAATAGATTCGATGAAATGGACACGTCGGATGTAGTGGCTAGGACGCCATAAACCGCGATCGTCTCAATTGCATCTCGAGGGAGAGTGACATGGATGTCTTGCCTGCACGTTGGCGTCAAAGTATTCGTCGGATGAATGGGGTGCTGCTGGTGGGGGGCACTCTGGCACTCGGAGCCGGGCTGGGGCTGAATGAGGCCCAGGCCCAGTACATCACCGATAGCAGTGCGGTGCTGGAAACGACAGACGGGGCCACGGTTTCGGCGACCGGGTACGCCAGCGGTATCAACGCGAACGCGACGATCGGTACTAACACGACCGCCATCGGCAACGCCAGTACTGCCACCGGGGTCAGTGCTACCGCGGTCGGTCAGGGGTCATCGGCTCTCGGGACCGAATCCGTGGCGGTCGGTCGGACTGCCACAGCCAACGGGACCGGGACCACAGCGGTCGGCGCGGGCAGCTCGACCGGCAATAACCTAGCCTCCGCGTTCGGTGGTGGCAGTTCTGCGGGTGGTCTCGATTCCACAGCGATCGGCAATGCAAGTTCGGCCTCCGGGACCAACTCCACCGCAGTCGGTCAGTCGAGCTTGGCCAGCACCCTTCAATCCACGGCGATTGGACAGGATAGCGATGCCAGCGGGGGCCAGGATGCCACGGCACTCGGCTTCGACGCCAATGCCATTGCCGCCAGTGCGACAGCCATCGGCTCCACCAGCAATGCCAACTTCATCGACTCCACAGCGGTCGGCCAGTTGAGCTTGGCCAACGCGACCGAGGCCACGGCGGTCGGTCAGGGCAGCCGGGCACTCGGAACCCAGTCCACGGCGATCGGGACCGACAGCACCGCCCTGGTCGCCAACACTACGGCGGTCGGTGAAACCAGCCAGGCCCTCGGGGCCAATTCCTCGGCGTTCGGTGAGGGATCCATTGCGACCGGGACCAACTCCACGACGATCGGTCAGTTGAGCCAAGCGGTCGGGACAGACGCCACAGCCCTCGGTGTGAACGCCGTCGCCACCGGGGATCAAACCACGGCACTCGGGACAAACAGCACAGCTCTCCTGCAGTTCGACACGGCGGTGGGCCAGCAAGCCAATGCCAGCGGGGGCAACTCCTCGGCGTTCGGCAATTCCAGCTCAGCCACCGGGGCCAACTCGGTGGCGCTCGGTGCGGACAGCACCGCCGTCCTGGCGAACGACACGGCAGTGGGCCAGGCTGCCAATGCCAGCGGGGGCGACTCCACGGCGGTCGGCAATGCTGCCAATGCCAGCGGGAGCAACTCCACGGCGGTCGGCGATGGCAGTGCGGCCATTGCGGCTGACGCCGCCGCGTTCGGACAGGGCAGTGCCGCGAGCGGGGCGGATTCCACGGCGATCGGTACGGACAGTATCGCCCTCTTGGCCAGATCGACCGCCCTCGGCGATTCGGCCGCAGCCAACTTCGTCGATTCCACGGCACTCGGCCAGGGCAGTTTGGCCAACAACACCGAAGCCACAGCCGTCGGTCAAGGCAGTGCGGCCAGCGGGCTCGCTTCGACGGCGATCGGCACGGACAGCATCGCCCTGTTGGACAATGCCACCGCCCTCGGTGAATCGAGTGCGGCCAACTTCGTCGATTCCACGGCACTCGGCCAGGGCAGCTTGGCCAATAACACCGAGGCCACAGCCGTCGGCCAGGGCAGTGCGGCCAGCGGGCTCGCTTCGACCGCGATCGGTACAGACAGCATCGCCCTGCTGGGCAATTCCACCGCCCTCGGTGAGTCGAGTGCAGCCAACTTCGTCGATTCCACGGCGGTCGGTCAGGGCAGCTTGGCCAACAACACCGAGGCCGCAGCGTTCGGCCAAGGCAGTGCAGCCAGCGGAACTGCCTCGACGGCGATCGGTACGGACAGCATTGCCCTCCTGGCCAATTCGACGGCGGTCGGTGAGTCGGCCGCAGCCAACTTCGTCGATTCCACGGCGGTCGGCCAGGGCAGCTTGGCCAACAACACCGAGGCCACAGCCGTCGGTCAGGGCAGTGCGGCCAGCGGGCTGGCTTCGACCGCGATCGGTACGGACAGCATCGCCCTCCTGGCCAGATCGACCGCCCTCGGCGAGTCGGCTGCTGCCAACTTCGTCGATTCCACGGCACTCGGCCAAGGCAGCTTGGCCAACAACACCGAGGCCACTGCGGTTGGCCAAGGGAGTGCGGCCAGCGGAACCTCTTCGACAGCACTCGGTACGGACAGCATCGCACTCCTGGCTAATTCCACGGCGGTCGGTGATTCGGCTGCGGCCACCTTTGCCAATTCCACGGCGGTCGGCCAGGGCAGCACCGCCAGTGCGGCCAATGCCTCGGCATTCGGCCAGGGTGCGACAGCGGCCTTCGCGAACTCCACCGCCATCGGGCAAGGGGCGACCACGACAGCTGCCAACCAGGTGGTGATCGGTACCGCGACGACGACCTTCTCCGCACCGGGTATTACCTCGGCGGCCAGCACGGCGGCCCAGGTCGGGGCGACGCAGTTCGTCACGACCGATGCCAACGGGAACCTGGCCTCGGTCAGTATGAGCGGTGTGTTGCAACCCGCCTTCGAGGGGATCGCGACGGCCATCGCCTTGGGTGCCGGGCCAGCGGTCCTTCCGGATGGCAAGGATTTCGCCGCCAGCCTGGGCTACGGTAACTACGCGGGACAGAATGCGGTCAGCATCAGCGGAGCGGCCCGCGTGAACGAGAATATCTTCGTGAACGCCGGTGTGGCGACCTCCACGAACTCGGGCGAAGTCGGTGTCCGGGCCGCTGCGACCTACGCCTGGTAACCCGAAGTCTCAGGCGAGCCGAGCGGCGTCAGCCCTCGGACTCTTCCGCCACACACAAGACTTCCGAAGTCTCCCAGACTTCGGAAGTCTTTGCGTTTTCCGCTGGCGAGCCGGGCGGCGTCAGCCCCCGGACCTGACCGCGTTCAATCGCTGGAATTCATCAGACCGACTCGCCGCTGAAACTCGCTGGGTTTAGACTGAGATCGTGAGTCGTTCAGTCCGGGGGCTGACGCCCACCGGCTCGCCTGTGGCTCGCGGAGACCTGACTCATGACCGACCACGTTCCGATTCGTCTGATCCAGGTTGACCGATATTGGTTCCTCACGTGGACCACCTACGGCAGTTGGCTGCCGGGAGATGCACGCGGGTACGTCGGCTGGGCAGCGGACGACACGGGGCAGATCGTGCTGCACAATCGCCCTCAGACACCGTCTGCACCGTCCAATCCTGCCCTCCGCAAGGCTGCGATAGCGCAGCTCAAATCGCCGCCGATCGTGCTCCACTTGCCGCAGGCTGAAGCGCTGTTCCAGCAGTTCGTCGAGACGACCACGCATCGCGGTTGGTTGTTGCTCGCAGTCGGGATTATGGACACGCACATCCATGCCCTGGTCGGCGTTCCGGGTGATCCCGATCCGGAGAAGATTCTGGGCGACCTGAAAGCCTATGGCTCGCGACGATTGAGCAAGGGGTGGGGCCAGCCCTCCAGCGAAACGTGGTGGACGTTGAGCGGCTCGAAACGCAAACTGGACGACCAACGCTCGATCCCGGCAGTCGTGCAGTACATCCGGCAGCAGCCGAATCCGCTCCTGATCTGGACCCGCGACGAAGGGCGGATCGTCTAAGTTTCAAAGTGCTGGCGAGCCGGGCGGCGTCAGCCCCCGGACTCTCTCGCGTGGCAGCGCTTCGACGTTCTCGGACAGACACGCTGCCGTTCGGAACTGGGTTTACACTGGAGCCGTACGTCGTTCGGTCCGGGGGCTGACGCCCACCGGCTCGCCTGTGGCTCGCGTATCGGCGATTTTTGCGACTTGCCCTCGCGGAATTTGCTCAATTGGCGAACCTCTCTCGCTTCGATCTCAGCGGCAGTCTATATCTTGCCCGCGAGCGGATCAGTCCGAGGGGCTGACGCCGCCCGGCTCGTCGGAACACTTGTCACATCCCAGGAAGGATTCACGGATGAATACGAATCGATCGACTCAGTATGCCAAAGGATGGGGCGATTGGTTCTCCATCCGTTCAGTCCAGACCTCTGTCATGGCGGTCCTGCTTGCGACCGTGCTGCTCGTCGGGGCCTCGGCTCCGGTCATGGCCCAGGAGGAGGCTGCGGCCCCCGCCAAGGGAATGACGGCAGAATCCCGCAAGCTGGCGACGCTGCTCATCAAGAACACTCTGGTGGCCGTCAATCAGGCCAACCTGACCGGGAACTATACGGTTCTGCGTGACCTGTCGACTCCCGGCTTTCGCCAACTCAACTCGGCAGCCGACCTGGGCACGATCTTCGCCAATCTCAGGCAGAACAAGATCGATCTTTCCCCCATCGTGCTGATGGAGCCGGTCATCACGGCTGCCAAGTTCTCCCAGGAGCAAAAGCAGTTGCGACTGAAGGGGCATTTCCCTTCCGAGCCGGTGCAGATCGAGTTCGAACTGATCTTTCAACAGGCCAACCCCGCGGGATGGGTGGTCCACGGCATTTCGGTGGGTACGACCAAGGCGGGAGCCGCCTCGAACCTGGATCCGGCAGAGGCTGAGCAACCGGCCGCTGCGGTTCCGACCCGCCCGGCCGTGCGCCCGGCGAGCAACACCAAAACCGTCCCGGCGGGTACGCGACCGAAAACCGCCCCGTAACGTCCTGTCGGTGGATCGCTGGAAGAGCCAGACTTCCGAAGTCTCACAAGACTTCGGAAGTCTTTGTATTTGGGGTAGCTGCACTCGCCAGAGTGCGGGCTCCCCGCGTTCTGGCGAATGCTCGGACTGGCTTGAGCGGCTCGGCAGGAGCCTCGCCCCAGAGCTGTGAACACGATTGAGGCGCAGGCACAGCCTGACTGTCGGCGATTTCTCCGAAATCGCCGTCGTAGGCGATGTCGCTCCGCGACTCGCATTCCGCCTGAGGGAAGACCCACTCACGCCGGGTTTTCCGAGGTCCAGATGGTGTCTGGCGGGAGGAATCTCAGTCGCGGAGCGACGTGAGCTACGGGCCACGGGCACGTCAGAAACGTGCCCCACGATGATTGCGATCGTGTTCACAGCACTGGCCTCGCCCTCCCGGTCGGCGTTCGCCACCGACAAACGGGACGAATGTACCCGCTGGCGGGAACTCCATCAGTCAAACTCGCATTGACGTATACATGCGTTTATGATGCTGCGACTCTGTCCCACTTCCCCCAGCCGGTGTCGGTATGGCCAACAAATCAGCTGCCCCACAAATGTCGCCCTCTGGTCCGCAGGAGGACGCTGCGGACTCCGAACGGCTACTGACAGCCTTGCAGACGCATTGGGGCTACGACGAGTTCCGGCCCTTGCAGCAGGCCGCCATGCTGAGCGTGCTGCAAGGCGGGGACTCGCTGGTCGTGCTGCCCACCGGCGGCGGGAAGTCGCTCTGTTACCAGGCCCCCGCGGTCTGCATGGACGGCGTGGCGATTATCGTGTCGCCGCTGATCTCGCTGATGAAGGACCAGGTGGACGCCCTGACTGCCAACGGGGTTCCCTCGGCGTTTATCAACAGCACACTGACCTCCAAACAGAAGTGGCAGATCGCTGCGGATCTCGATGCCAGGAAACTCAAGCTGCTGTATTTGGCACCGGAAGGTCTGACTTCGGAGCCACTGCTGAACCGGATTCGCAAAGCGGGCGTCTCCTTCTTTGCGATTGATGAGGCGCACTGCGTCAGCCACTGGGGCCACGACTTTCGGCCCCACTATCGCCAGCTCAAATTCCTCCGCGAGCAGTTCCCCGAGGTCGGTATCCACGCCTTCACCGCGACCGCCAACGAGCGGGTGCGGGACGACATCATCGAGCAGTTGTCGCTTCGCAAGCCGCAGGTCCTCGTCGGCAGCTTCGACCGCCCCAACCTGACTTACCGGGTCGAGCGTCGCAACAAGCTGACCAGCCAGATCAGCTCGATCATGGAGCGGCATCGCGATCAGGCGGGGATCATCTACTGTATCAGCCGCAAAGAGGTCGAGACCGTCAGTGCCCAACTCAACGAGATGGGCTACAAGACTCGCCCGTACCACGCCGGGCTGTCGGACGAGGATCGCCAGTCGCACCAGGAGCAGTTCATCCGCGACGAGATCCCGACAATCGTCGCCACCGTGGCGTTTGGCATGGGGATCGACAAGCCCGATGTGCGGTACGTCATCCACGCCGGAATCCCCAAGTCGGTCGAACACTACCAGCAGGAGACCGGCCGCGCGGGGCGCGATGGCCTCGAAGCCGAGTGCTGGCTGTTCACCAGCGGCAAGGACTTGCAGACCTGGCAATACATCTTCAGTGAACAGATCGAAGCCGTCCGCCAAGTCTCGGAGGCATCGCTCCGGTCGATGCTCGACTACGCCGACGGCGTGACCTGCCGCCATCGGGCACTGGTCCAACACTTTGGCCAAGACCTCCCCGCCGACTGCGGCGACAGCTGCGATCTGTGCCGAGGCGAAGTGGCGTTTGTTGAGAGTCCGCTGCGGATCGCGCAGATCATTCTCTCGTCCATTCATCGGCAGGGGGAACGCTTCGGGAGCGAGTACACCGCGCGCGTCGTCACGGGGAACATCGATGATCGCGTGACGCGGAACGGGCACGAGAAACTGAGTACGTTTGGGCTGCTGAAGGAGCATGCGATCACCCAGTTGCAGGACTGGATCGGCGACCTCGTGCGGCAGGGGTTCCTCCTCCGCGAGGGGGAGTATCAGATCCTCAAGATCACGGAGATCGGGCGGAAGCTGCTGAAGGGGGAGGGCACAGTGCGATTGCGGACCAAGGCGTCTGCCGAAACCGATGCCTTCTCACCAGGTTCGGCTCGGAGCAACCGGACCAGTGGGGGCCGTGGGCCGCGCAAAGAGAAGGTCGACTCGCTGGAGGGCGTCGACGCCGGGCTGTTCGAGGAGTTGCGAACTCTGCGACTGGAGCTGGCCCGCGAGCGGGAGGTGCCGCCGTACGTGATTTTCGGCGACTCGGCACTGCGGGATATGGCGCGACTGCGTCCCACGGATGTGGAGGGATTCCTGAACGTGCGCGGCGTCGGCGAGAAGAAGTGCGAGGACTTCGGCGAAATGTTCATTGAGGCGATCGTGACCTACTGCGAGGAACACGAAGTTGAGACCGACATCGCCTCCGCGACGCCCGCCCCAGCGCGGAGTCCGGCCCGTTCGCGCGAGGCCCCCAGCCCCTCGTCCCTGAAGGTGTTCCCGATGTTCGAAGCCGGCGTCAGCATTGCCGAGGTGGTCGAGAAAACCGGTCGCGCCCTGTCGACGGTGCAGGGCTACCTCGGGGAGTATCTGCGCTCCCGCAAGATCACCGACCCCTCGCCGTGGGTCGATGCCGCGACTGCGGCTCGCGTACTGACGGCGATCGAAGAGATCGGTTCGTCGGACCGCCTCACGCCGATCTTCGAACACCTGGGCGGGACGGTGAATTACGAGACGCTGCGGATTGTCCTCACCTGCCACCGGAATGGGATGGCGGACGCTGAGTGAGAGATCGTTCCAATCCAGTTGAGATTCGCCCCTGTCCCACATGCCCCAGCCGAACACAGTGATGAGCACCGTTTACCTCGAAACCTCGATCATCAGCTATCTGCGGCAGAAACCCAGCTCGCAGGTCGTGACAGCTGCGCGGCAAATGCTGACCCACCGCTGGTGGGACAACGAGCGTTCCAGATTCGAACTGGTGGTCTCGCAATATGTCATCGATGAAGTCTCGGCGGGAGATCAAACTCTCGCAGCCGATCGATTGCAAACGCTGGAGAGTATCCCTGTGTTGCCCAATGCTCCGGAGATTCTCCGAATCGCGAACGAGATCATGTCCCGGGCGATCTTGCCACCAAAGGCCCGTGGACGCATTGCATATCGCCTCCGTCGCCCATCATCGGATAGAATACCTACTGACATGGAACTGCAAGCACATTGCGAATGCGAAGACACTGCCCCGCATTCATCGTGTTCTGTCAGAAATGGGCATTCCGATCCCGGTCATTTGCACCCCTGAAGAGATGCTTGGCGATGATCCAGAACTCGAAGACTGAATCCCCGGTCGAAGAAATCCACCGCATCCGTCGAGCAATCTCGGATCGTTTCGGGGGAGATCTTGCTGCCATCGCCGAGGATGCCGCCCGACGGCAGGCGGCCTCACACCGACCGGTGTGGCAACCGAAGGCAACGAACAACGACACACTTCCGGTTTTCAGTGACTCGGGTTCCCCAGCGAGTGAATCGTCCGCCGCTCAGAAATGACTTTTGACTTGTGACGAGTTGTGTTGGATAGTCTAAACGTAGCCACCTTCGCCAGAAGGTGGGCGACTTGGTGTTTGCGTGGCAGTGTCCAGGAACCCCGCGTGGGTCGTTTGGTTTGTTCGGAGGCGGGTGCTGGCAGCCCACGTTCTGGCGAACGTGGCTACGCTACTCCGTCCGCTGCTGATCTCCGTAATGCAGATCCACGTCCTTGTGCCCCAGACTGAACAGGGCATACAGCCCGACAGAGGCCAGCAGCGTCCCCGAGGTCACACTCAGCATCACGTTAAAGTCCCACAGGTCCAAGAGCCTCCCCAACACCGGCGAGGTCAGTGCCATCCCCAGATCGGCGAAGGCCAAAATCATCGTCGTCCCGGTCCCGCGATACTGCTCCGGAAACGTCTCAGCTCCCAGCGACACCACGCACGGGAACAGCAGCGCGTGCCCAAACCCGATGCACAGCGACGGGCCGATGAACTGCCACTCCGACTGCACCCCGATCAGCCACAGATGACCAATCGCATGTCCGGTCAGCCCCAGCAGAATCAACACCCGCCGCCCCCACGACCGGCTCAGCGTGCGTGTCAGCAGACGCACCGAGAACGCTGCTACCGCATACCCGGTGAAGAACACCTTCACCCCCGCCAGGTGCCGCTCCGTCGCCAGCCGGGTCAGGAACACCATCGTCACCGAGAACCCCAGCCCCATCATCAGCGCCACCAAAACCACCGCGCCGGGCCAGTACCTTCGCAGCAGCACATGCGCGTGCGGCGTGACCTCCGGTGACACGTGGCTGTCACGATGCGTCAGCGTCAGTACGAACACCAGATACAGCAGACCAAACGCGATCGTCGCGCCGAACAGCGTCGTGAACAGCTCCGTCCCCGTGTAATGAGAGAACATCCAGTCCCCCAATTGGGCTCCGACAATCATGCCCACGAACCCGCTCGACCCCAAACTTCCAATCGCCTCGGTCCGCCGGTGAGGTGGCACCCTCAGTTGAATGTGCAAGTTCGAGCACACGAACATCGCCGAAATCCCGATCGCATACGCCGTCCGCGCCAGGTAAATCTGCGGACCCAAATCCCGCGTCCCCCACAGCCCCAGGCCCCCGATCAGAAATAACGCCGTGCCCAGCATCCACAGCTTCCGCACGCCAAACCGGTCAATCGCCTGCCCCAGCCAGATGCGAGAGATCAGCGACCCGGCCAAGGCGATGCCCACGATCAGCCCCGTGTCGGACTTGGTCCCCTTCAGCAGGTCGACGAACTCCGCAAACCGAAACGTCAGCGTATTGGCGGCCACCAGCGACATGTTGGCCCCATAGGCCAGCCAGAACGAGCGATTGTAGATCGCTGCGGATTCGGATTCGTAGATGTCGGTCGGGGAGGACATGCCGGAGCGGGACGATCACGGGGAGCGGGGAACGAAGCGCAGAACTGTATCAAGTTCAGCACTCGGTCTCATCCAGAGACCGTTTAGCCGCGACGCGAAGTCTTCGAAGCGGAGCGCGGAGTTCTCCTTCGACTCCGCAAGCCCTCTCATCTACACTCCCCAGACCATGAAGATCGGCCTGTTCATCCCGTGTTACATCGACCAGTTCTACCCGGATGTGGGGCTGGCCACCGTCGAGCTGTTGGAACAGGCGGGCTGCACCGTCGAGTTCCCCGACGGGCAAGCCTGCTGCGGCCAGCCGATGGCCAACACCGGTTGCTGGGAGGACGCTCGCCCGTTGGCGGAATCGTTCCTGAACATCTACTCCCCGTACGATTACGTCGTCTGCCCCAGCGGCAGTTGCACGGCGATGGTCACGCACCATTACGACCACCTGCTGGAAGGCCAGCCGGGGTTCACGGAACTGAAGGCTAAGACGTTCGAGCTGTGCCAGTTCCTGACCGATGTGGTGAAGATCGACAAGTTGAACGTAAAATTCCCGCACCGGGTCGGCCTGCACAACAGCTGCCACGGGCTGCGGGAGTTGGGACTGGGGCGACCTTCGGAGCGGATGGAGCCGGACTTCAACAAGGCCCGTCAGTTGCTGCAATTGGTCGAGGGACTGACCCTCGTGACACTTCAGCGAAATGACGAGTGCTGCGGGTTCGGCGGGACGTTCGCGATCGGGGAGGAAGCCGTCTCCTGCATGATGGGCAACGACCGCATCCACGACCACGAGCAAGCCGGGGCCGAGGTGATGGTCGCCGGGGACATGTCCTGCCTGATGCACATGCAGGGCCTGATCTCCCGCCAGAAGAAGCCGCTGAAGACGATGCACATCGCCCAGATCCTGGCCGGAAGGCCGCTGCCGCAGTGACCTCTGTCGCCTTTTTCTCCGAAAAAGGGCGTCCTTTTTCGGAGAAAAAGGCGACAATCCCTTCGGTGCCCGAAAGCACCGACCGAGTGGCACTGGCGAGGGCTTTAACTCGCCAGTGTGAGGGGGCAACTACCGTAGCGCACCAGCGCGGGAACCACGGGGACAAGCCCCAGTGGCGGGGAGGTGATTTCTACCCTCCCGCTTTCGCCTGCACCGGAGCAGCCTAAAGGCTGGACTCCAACGCCCCTCTTCGACCGCTCGCCTCACCCGGCCTCGTCTTCCTCCCAGCACGAATCGTCTTCCAATCGGGCGGTGCGGCGGTTTTTCAATCCGTCGAAGTAGCGGAACTGGTGGGTCTTCAGGAGTTCCGGCCAGCATTCGCCGGGGTGTAGGGCGGCGACCTTCCAGATGGTCAGGCGCAGATGGATGTACGACAGGATCTCCAGAATCAGACCCACCGCCACTCCCCATTCGATGGCGTGCGGAACCACACGCTGGAAGGGGGTGGCGATCAGAATCGGGACGGCCATAATCAACGGGATCTGGAGCAGGAAGCAGAACTGCGCGACATCAATCACCATGTTGCGGGACGTGTGCCCGATGCATTCCAGCGGCCAGACGTGTTGCACCGGAGCCCGACGCATGCTCGACTCCAACCACACCTTCTGACCGGCACGGCGGGCCTGATAGAAACCCAGGCGGGCGATGGCCAGTGAGACGCACAACGCGACAGCTGTGGTGATGCCCAGAGACTTGGCGCACTGTCCGATGACGGCCTGGTTCTGGCCGGCGTTCAGGAAGACGGACTGCGACAGCACGGCCAGGACGATCAGGATCACCAGACTGGCGAGCGTGATCTTGATGCCGATCAGCGAGGCGGCCATCAGCCCGGTGATCGTGCCCCGCTCCCGATTCGGATCGGTTCGCGCCAGCCACAGCCCGAGCCGGACATCCCCCATCCCGAGCTTCACGCAGAACACCGCCACCGCGAGACCGGAGCTGGTCGTCAACTCAAAGACCAGCAGCCCGACCAGCCCGAACAGCGGCCACATCCAGGGGCGGTCGAGCCAGTTCTTCCGGACTGGCGAGTCGGGAGCGAGCGGGAATCCGTCATGGTCGAGATCGGCAGATTCCGCTGAACTCATGGTCGCTTTCCAGGCGGGAGGGGCCTTGGCGGATCCCCGATCGGCAGACAACTCCCGATTCTCAGCGGTCCCGCCGTGTTGAACTGGATCAATCCCGGTGACTTGTCCGATTCTAGCAGTGGAAGCGGATGTCCCGCACGTGCGGAGGCATTGCGCCCACTGCGGGTGCAGACTTCCGAAGTCTTCGGAGACTTCGGAAGTCTGGCGGCCCCCGCAAACGTCGAGAGCATCCGCCCCCCTTCTGGCGAAGGGGGCTACGCAGAAAGCCTTTCCATGCGAGTCCAGGTGACGTGAGTCGTCGACAGACCGGACATGCTGTTTCTCTCTTTCCCTTTCTGGCCGTGTTGGTCAGTGCGATGGGGGCGCTGATCTTTTTGCTGGTGGCCGTCAGTTACAAGGCCCACAAAGATGCCGTGGTGCGGGCCCAGGTGGAACACGCCCTCGCTCAGTCCCAGCATGACGCCGAGGTCGCCGCAGCTCGGAATGCGATCCCGCTGCCACTGCCCGAAGACCACCCGGCCTTTCAGACGGACGCCGCCGAATTCGTGATTGCAATCCAGTCGCCCGCCAAGCAACTGCTGCCTCCGCCCGCTCCGAAGGTGCCCGACCGCACCTGGGAGAAGGAGAAACTCCGCCAAGAGTGGGAAGCGAAACTCGCCGCCATGTCGGAGAACTGGGAGAGCCTGCAGCAGCGGTTGCAAACCGGCCAGAAGCTGGTGAGTCGTCAGGCTCAGCAGGAGGCAGACCTGGCCGCCGAACTGGCCCGCCTGCAAGGGGCGATCGACAAGCTCCAGGCCGAGAAGGGCGACCTCAAGCGGGAGGTCACGACCGTCAAGACCACTCAGCACACGATTGCTCAGCAGGTCGCCGAACTGCAAGCCGAACTGGAGCGTTTGCAGACCGAGAAAGCCGCCCAGTCCGACAAGTTCCAACTCGTGCCGTATGTGGGCAATTCTCCGACACGTCGGCGTCCGATTATCATCGAGTGCGAAGCGAAGAGCGTGCGGTTTGCCTCCGAGGATGTCTCGCTGTCGGCCCGCGACGTGTCGGGCTTCAGCGGGGAATACAACCCGGTCCGGTCGGGCACCGAGGCACTCCTGAACTATTGGGAAACTCAGCGGCAACAGGCCAGTTCCCTGGCCGCGATGCAGCCGGAGCCGTACTTGTTGTTTGTGATTCGACCGGGGGGGACGGTGTCGTATTACGTGACCCGGCGGCTGCTGGAGGGGTTGAAGGTCGACTCGGGTTATGAACTGGTGACGCAGTCGCAGGAACTGGTCTGGCCCGTCTCGACCCCGGAAGCCAAGGTGGCCTGTCAGACGGCGATCAACCAGGTTCTGGTTGAGCGGAACCGCCTGACGGCGAAGACGGCGGGTGGCCGCCTGCCCGTCGCTGAGGAATTGCAATTTGAAGGACCGGGGGGCGAGTTCATCCTCAGCGAGGTCCAGAAGCTGCGGAACCCGGAGCCGAAGACGTTCGTGGGGAACCAGCGCATCACCCGCCAGGAGCGCTCGCGGAGCGGCACGGGGGGCTACAAGCCACCGACGGCTCCCGCAGGCCGCGAAGGGGGCTTTATGGGGCCGCGACTGGAGGATCTGAAGGACGAGATGGGGAACATGCCATCGCGTCGACCGTCCTCGCCAGAGGGGCAGGCCAGTCGTCAGCCAGGTCCGGGCCGTCCGTTTCCCACCGAGCCGCCGCCGCGTACGGGGGGCCGAGGGGCAGGCCATGTGGCATCGGGCGATGCTGCCAGACCATCTCGCGGAGGTTTTCCCGGGGGTTCGAAGACCCCGGTTCGCGGGCAGAAGCCCGGTGGGAAGTCGCCACATCCCGGCACACCCGGCCCTCCCGGCACACCGGGTCAGTCAGGCGACCCGGATGGCTTGCTGGCCATGAGTCCCGAGGAGTCGCAGCGCCCCTCGAGTGGACCTTCGGAAGCGCGGGGTCCGGTGGGCAATTACGGTAAGGCCGGGCCAGGCGATGCCGGGCCAGGCGATGCGGGGCCGGGCGGGGCGGGACGCGGCGCGGGCACCAGCTCCGGCGAGGCCACCTCCCCATTTGGCGATCACGGCGAGGTCAACGATCTGCTCGCCTCTGGGACCGGGAAGTCTGACCGTCAGCCTCTCCCGCCGCATGACCCCACGAACGACGGGCAGCCTCGCGGGTCTTCGCTAGGCGTTCCGCGCGGCGGCCAGCCCGGCGGTGATCGGACCTCCGCGGTGGAAACCACTGACGATCCCTCCCTGATGGGCGACTCGAAACCCAACGGTGTCGCAGGCGGCAAGGGCACCTTCTCCGGAGCGGGAGGCAGCAGTGCCGCAGCTCCCGACCACATCCCGGTGCAACCCGGCGGGGCGGGTGGTCAAGCTGCTCAGAGCGGGCCCGGCGGGCAGTCGGGTTCACCGAGTCCGATGGGTTCGCCAAGCCCCTCGAACTCGACCGAGTCGATGCTCGCCGAGCATCTGCCGCGTCCGCTCCCCGAGCCCTCGGCGAACAGCATCGCCGCCGAGCGGTATGTCGTGGTCACGATCGATTCGGAGTCGATCCAGGTCGGGAGCCACGAGATCCCCCTCGAAGACGGAATGTCCAATCGGGTTCTGGAAACGCAGTTCTCGAAGGAACTCGCCGCAGTTTCCAAACGCTGGGGTCGTCCTCCCGCCGGTTTCCACTGGCAACCGGCTCTGCGGTTCCGCGTCCTCCCCGGTGGCAACCAATACTACGCCTGGCTCCAGTCCGCCAGCGAAGAATGGGAGCTGCGGAACACGGTGGAGTATGTGTTTGAATGAAAGCTATCAGCTGTCAGCCTTCAGCAGTCAGCCAGAGAGAATTCGAATGCGCACCACCACGGGACTTACATCCAGCACCTGAAGAAATCGTGTCACTCCCACCCTCTGGCTGAAAGCTGACAGCTGATCGCTGACAGCTTTCCTCACCTCCTCTCCCATGTCCCACAAAAAACCTCGCGAACTCGCCTTCGGCTCGGACTCCTTTCTGGATGTCCTGTGCAACATGGTGGGGATCCTGGTGATCCTGATCGTGGTGGCGGGGCTGCGCATCGTCCCGGTTCCGGCCATTCCGATCGCAGCCGACGGGACGCAGGAGCCTTCGCTGCCGACGGTTCTGGATGATCCGGTCGATCTTGGCGAACCGGAGACGATGGTCTGGGCGGTCGAGGCCCCGCCGCCGGAGATTCCCACCCGTCTGGTGCAGCCACGGAAACCGGCCAAGCTGGCTCCGCTCAATCCCCCGAAGGATCTGGTCGAAGCCACCAGTTCGATGCAGGTTGACCTGGAAGCTCTGACGGCACAGATCGCAGACACGGAAGCCGAGTCGGAGGCCCTCGCCCAGCGCAGTGCCCAGGCCGAGAAGGAAGTTGCCACTGCCCGCTCGCTGGTGGCCACGGTCTCGGTCGATCAGCAGTCGGTCGCGGAGCTGGCTCTGTTGGAGAAGCAAGACCTGGCCACGCTCAGTGCGAAGTTGACTACACTAGAGTCCGAACTCCGCGAGGCCCGCACGACCGCGCCGAAGGTCAAAATACTCAAGCACTCGACGACGCCAATCAGCCAGTTCGTCCACGGGACCGAAGTCCACTGCCGTCTCTCGAAGGGTAAAGTCAGCATTGTCCCGGTCGACATTCTCGTCGAGCGATTGCAAGCCAGTATCCAGCGGCAGAAGGAGTTTCTGCTGTCGCGAGAATACTTCGAGAGCAGCGTCGGCCCGGTCGATGGTTACGAGATGCAGTTCGTCCTCGAACGCGCGAAGGCCACGCCGGTCGAGGAACTGAACATGGGCGGTCGCATCATCAAGATGGAGGTCACCAGCTGGACGATCCGCCCCGGCAGCGGCATGGTCGAAGAGACCGCCGAACAAGCCGTGGTCCCCGGCTCGCACTTCATGCAGGCGATCGAGACCGCCGGGACGAATGCCACGCTGACCTTCTGGGTCTATCCCGACAGCTTCGACACCCACCGCACGCTGCAAGATCACGCCCAAGCCAAAGGCTGGCGCGTCGCCGCGCGGCCCCTGCCGGAAGGCGTGCCGATTGCCGGTTCGCCGAAGGGCTCGAAGTCGCTGGCGCAGTAAGCGCAAGCTAAGTCAAAGCCAATCGCCACGCATGGAGCATGTCACCAGTGCCAGCGTCACGATGATTATCGTGTCGCTTTCGAGTACCGTGACGGAATTCCACCTGCGTGATTGATGAGAAGGACAGTGATGCAAGCGGATGTGAGAACACTTTCAGTCGGCAAAGCGGTGGAAATGATATCCACAACCATCCATCCTTCCTGTAACACCTGTTGCAGGCGGTCGTACTCCTTCGATGTCTCTCCATCACGTTTGATGGTGTAAGAGATCACCATGTTGTTCTGAATCTTGTCTTCTTCGGGCACCGTCAATCCTCCTTGGATAGCTGGGAAGCAGAGAGGATTTTGAGAGGAATTCTCATAGTTCACCTGACTCCAACTACAACATATGGTATTCAGCTACAACATTCTTGCAACCGAAAGTGCGATCTTTTTGTACACTCTGTACAAAAATGAGTTTGGAGTGAAAATGGAGCTGAGAAGAGGATCTATTTTTAACTCCTCGGAGAATGACAGCCGCAAGAAACTCAAAAAACGCAAAAGGAAGAGTCCTACTTTTGCGTTTCTTGAGTTTTTTGCGGCCATTCCTCTTCGATCAATTCACACTGGTACTGAGGTCGCACGCACTGTAATTGGCTGGACACGGGCACGTATGAAACGGGCTCCACATTTGCCGTCGCAATCACGGCGACGTAAGCTGGTCCCCGGTGAAGCGTCCCGATCACATCGCGTGAGGGGCCTGCTCGTTCCGTGTCGCCCCCTTGGTCCGTCCTATGAACATCCTTCGTGCCTGGCCCGCGCTGCTCGCTCTCGTGGCCGTCCTCTCCGGAAGCCTGCTGGTCGCAGCTGACCCGCCCAAGCGGCTCGTCATCGTCGCGGGCAAGCAGTCGCACCCGCCACGCATGCACGAGTTCAATGCCGGATCGCAGTTGCTGGCGAAGTGCCTGAAGGACTGCCCGCTGGTGACGGTGGAGGTCGTGAAGAACGGCTGGCCCGAGGACGAAGCGATCTTCGACAAGGCCGATGGGATCGTGTTCTACATGGACGGCGGTGGGGGGCATGAACTCGTCAAGGAGAACGGACGGCGGATGCAGTTGGCCGAAGAGTGGACGAAGCAGGGGGTCGGGATCGGCTGCATGCACTACGGCGTGGAGGTCGTGAAGGACCAGGCCGGGGCTCAGTTCCAGCGCTGGATCGGCGGGTACTACGAGAGCATGTTCTCGTGCAACCCGATCTGGGAACCGCACTTCACGGTCTTCCCCGAACACCCGATCACGCGCGGCGTGAAGCCGTTTCAGGTGAAGGACGAGTGGTACTTCAACATGCGATTTGTCGGCGACATCCCCGGCAACGTGGCCTCGACTCAGGGCGACATTAAGTTCCAGCCGATCCTCGTCGCCGAGCCGAGCGAGGCGGTGCGCAATGGTCCCTATGTCTATCCCAAGGGGCCGTACCCGCACATCCAGGCCGACAAGGGCCGGGCCGAGGCGATGATGTGGACCGTCGAACGCCCCGATGGCGGTCGCGGTTTCGGCTTCACCGGCGGCCACTTCCACGACAACTGGGGCAATCCCGACTTCCGCAAGACCGTTCTCAACGCCATGGTCTGGTTGACAAAGTCCGAAGTTCCGGCAGGTGGAATTGAGTCGGAGGTCAAGCCTGCGGAACTGGATGAGAACCTCGACCCGAAGGGGCCGAAGAAGTAGAACGGAATTTATTCCGTTCCTGTTCCCGCCCCGCAAGAACGGAATAAATTCCGTTCTACGAAGTCAGGTCGCCGTCTGCCTTCCAACCAGAGACAAGAAAAAAAGCAGCGGCCCACTTCGGTGAGCCGCTGCTTGGAAATGCTGATGCAGGCTGGAACGGGACGCCAGGCACGGCATTCCCCGGGCCGACTTCTTGGCGGGCCTACTTCTTGGCCTTCGCGCCCTTGGCCTTCTTGTCCTTGTCGTCGCCCTCTTCGGCGGCCTTCTTCTTCTTCTTGCCGGTCGTCACTTTGACGATGCGCAGCTTCGGCAGGCCGAACGGGGGTTGCCCCTCGGGCCACTTTTCCGACTCCTTCATCTTGGCGATGCGCTCGTAGCGGGACAGAACATTTCGGGAACGGGCCAGTCGGCTTCCGCCCCGCAGGCTTTGATCGATGCTCACGACATCCACTCCAACGTGGTCTGGGCCTCGGCAGGTCGCCGACGCAAACGAATTCCGGGTCATGAGTTGCGAGCAGGCACTCCGTGCTGCTGGCCGTCGCTCATGTCCCCTCGGTTCAGGGAAGCGAGACAGGATAGCAAAGCACCGCCAGCGGTTCAACTTCGGGAGATCGTGGATTTCTGCAGACCCGGAAATTGAGCCGCGTGGGCTTTAGCCCACGTGTTTTGGAAGATCGCAATCTCGACGTTTCCGACAGAAGTCGAAGTAGTGTGGGCTTTAGCCCACGCTTCCCTGATGATAACGCTCCCGCGCGGGCTAAAGCCCACGCTACTCAAACGCTCACCGGGGAAGTGCCGGAACTGCCGATCTCGGGAAGTGGCCCGCACTTCATCTTGTGGCTGGGGCCGCTTCCGACATAACCTCTCGCGGGTATCCCGCCTTCTCCGCTGCATTCGCAGACACAAACTCCTTCCCCACCCACTCTCATCGAGGCCCAAATGCCGTCCCGGCGCTGGCATGCCGATCTGCTTCTGGTCTGGACTTGTGGTCTGGTCCTGGCGAGCGGGTGTGCGTCGACTCCACTGGGCCGACGGTTCGCTCGAGGGGAACGCGAGCCGGTGATCGCTGAGAAATCCCACGCCATCAGCCGCGAAACCCCGAGCGATGACTCGGCTGAGGATCCCGAGGAACCGCCAGCCAAGCCGCCGACTCGCGAGCGTCCGCCAGCCATTGCGGACGGTGCCACGGCCAAGCCGCGAGTCATTGACCCGGCGACTCAGATGTTGGTCGACTCGGAGTTGAAAGACCTGCCCGTTGATGAGCGGAGGGCCTGGAAGAGCTATCTGGCCTCCGTCGAGCCAGCCCGCATCCCTCACATCTTACAGGCCCGGTCCCAAGGGATCGTGCCCCCCGAGGTCGCCGCAGCGGCAGAAACTGCCGACTCCCAACCGAAATTGCCGACCCGCAGAATCACCAGCCGCATCCATGCCCCCTCCAAAACCGGTGAGCCACTCCCCGATTCGGACACACGGCTTCCCGACCTCCAGCAGGCTGCGGGGAATGATGCTCCCAATCCGGGTGACTCCGAGATCCAGATCGCTCTGGACGAGTCGACCGTCCAAGACACCGCAACCCCCGCACCGGCCCCGGAGAGACACGGCCTGGATGCCATCAAGATCTGGCCGCAAGTCAAACGCGGCGAACGCTCCTTCACCGACCGCCTCTCCTCCGGCCTCCCCCCGTTGACGGTGCCCTGGTCCCGGGACCCCCAACCGCCCGCCCAGGAAAAGATTCCGCAGTACAAGCCAAAACCCACAGCCCCGCCAGTCACTCCCGCCCCGATCAAAACCGCCGTCCGCCCCGACCCCAAGGCCGACTACTGGCAGGACGAACTCACCAAGCTGATCTCGCTCATGGAGGCCGAAGCCTCCCGCCCCCCGGAAGACGACAGCCCCGCCCAGCGCCAAGCCCACATCCAGCGGCAGGTCTACCTGCGGATGCTGTATCTCATGGCCGCCGAGCCGGAGAAGGCCCAACTGCCAATCTTCGATGCCGACACGGTCGACCAGGAGTTCTGGACCTCCATGTTCTGGGGCATGTCGAATTACTTCGACGACGAACAAACCGGCGACCCCGGCACGCGCGCGGCCCAGACCATCTCTCAACTGAACGCTGCCGCTCGCCAGTTGCAGTCGGTGGCCGACCTGGAACTGCGGAGTGTCGGGTTCTGCAATCGGATTGACGGGTGGGGCTTGTACGAGCGCTTCGATCGCGACGAGTTCGAACCGGGCCAGGCGGTACTCCTGTACGGCGAGCTGCGGAACTTCAGCACCGAGTCGACCGCCTCGGGGATGTACCGCACCTTGGTCAGCTCGACGATCGAGATCATCAAGACGGGCCAGGAGGACACAGTCCTGGAACGCAACGTCCTGGGCGATACGGAAGACCTGTGCCGGGGACTGCGGTCCGATTTCTACAACAGCTACCGCATCGACATCCCCGCACACCTGACACCCGGTTCGTATCAGCTACGATTAACTGTCGAGGACAAGTTGAGCGGTCGGTTCGCGACACAGACGCTCGGGTTCACGATCCGCTAGGCGACGTAGCCACGTTCGCCAGAACGTGGGGTTGGAGTTCAGGCTTTAGCCTGCACGAATGCGGGGAGACTTCCGAAGTCTCGGAAGACTTCGGAAGTCTGTCGGCACCCGCGATCACCGAGAGCATTCGCCCACGTTCTGGCGAACGTAGCTACGCCATTGGGGAGTGACGATGGCCCTCATTGCCAAACGCTACGACACCGGGTTGCCGGTGCGAGTGGAACTCTGCGGCGACCGTATCGCCAGTGTGACTCCGGCGTATGGGTACTCCCGTGAGGACGACCTGCCGTTCGTCGCGCCTGGCTTCTTCGATCTGCAAATCAACGGGTATGGCGGAGTTTGGTTCAGCGACCCGCACCTGACCGAAGACGCGGTACTCAAGGTGCTGCAGCAGTACCTCCAGCACGGCGTGACGCGGCTCTGTCCCACGCTCATCACGAACTCGCGCGAGGCCCTGTGTGCCGGTCTCTCCGCGATCCGCCGAGCCTGCGAGCGCGAGGCGTGGGCACACCGCATGGTGCCGGGGTGTCATGTGGAGGGGCCGTTCATCTCGGCGGAGGACGGCCCGCGCGGTGCCCATCCCCGCGAACATGTCCGCCCCTGTGACTGGGACGAGTTCGAAGCCTGGCAGGCAGCCTCTGGTGGACGGGTCTGCCTCGTCACCCTTGCTGCCGAAGCGATTGGTGCCGAACAGTTCATCCGCCGCGCCACCCTCTCCGGAATCACCATCGCCCTCGGTCACTCCGCTGCCAACACTGCTCAGATCTCAGCGGGGGTGAGCGCGGGGGCGAGGCTCAGTACGCACCTGGGGAACGCAGCCAGTCTGATGCTCCCCCGGCACCCGAACCTGCTGTGGGATCAACTTGGGGAGAGCCGACTGGCCGCGAGTCTCATCACCGATGGCCACCACATCCCGGCCAGCTTCGTGCGTTCGGTGATCCGTGCCAAGGGGCCGCGCGAGTGTGTGATTACGTGCGATGCTTCGGGCCTCGCCGGTTGCCCGCCGGGAGAGTATGAAACGCACGGCCAAGTGTTTGAGGTCTTATCCAACGGCAAGATCGTCATCGCCGGTCAACGAACCCTGCTCGCCGGTTCGGCCCAAACGACCGAGCATTGCGTGGCCAAGTGCATGCAGCTCGCCGGGGTGAGTCTCGGAGCTGCGTGTGACATGGCCGGTGACAACCCGGCCCGTATCCTCCGCCGCGAGCGCATCACCTTATCCGCAGGCCACCGCGCTGACCTGGTGGTCTTCCGCCACCACGCCGGGGAGACGCCACGCCTGGAGATCCTCGAGACGATCCTCGCCGGGAGCGTCAAATCGTAAGGTGGGACAAGCCGCTTCGGGCGGCAGGCCCACCATTGCCCGCTTGAATCCGCTCGATCCTCCGCTCGGGTTGACCGCCTTGTGATGCGGCCTTTTTGTTACACGACTGATTTCCGGGATGCATCCCAGTATTCAATGGCTGCATTGTCAAATAGATGCTCCAATGCTTCAAGATCATGGGCAACTTTGAAGTCTCTTTCAGCCGAAGTGATCGGAAGCAGCCAAAGGACATGGACGTGTCCGCCATCGAAGTTGCAGATCTCAAGTTCCGGTCCAAACGGATACGGTGTCGAGATCAGTAAGTGACCGCATAACGAATCCGGAAGCCACGGATGACCTATCGGGACGGTATGCCCCCATCCAAGTGCTTTTGTCTTGTGATACCACGCAACCATCGTAACCAGTTCAACGTGACGCAGATCTTCCGATGGTGCGACGACGAAGAACTCGATCAATCCAGATCCCTTGTGCAAGATCGTTGAAGCGCCAAGTGACAAGTACGTCCAGCATTCAGTGCGTGGTCCCGGCCCGGCACACAATATCCGGAATTCAGGCATCGCATCCGGCACTGGTCCGAGCGTCCATTGGTGCTCCGTGATCACGTGCCCCGCAAAGAACCGCCGAATGTGTAGGTCGACTGTCTTGATGGGGACGCCCGATGTCACTTTCAACTCTCAGTTGTTGCCGCATTACTAGGGATAGGCAGAATCCTGTTCTGTCTATCAGAGGCACGAATTCCGTCTGACATAGTCATTTGAACCGCCGATCGCCCCCGCTAAGCTGCCGGGGCCGCCTCGGAAGACACGGCCTCTGGAGAACTGGAATGGTGGCCCCGGTCAGCTTCAGCCGTTGGTTCGGCTCGCTTCTTCGGATGCACCAGTCTTCCGCCGAGCGCAGCCTGGCGCTGTCGAAGGCCCGCGAAGAATGCCGTGATGTCAAAGTGGCATTCAGCGGCTAGCTTTTCGCGGATTCGATGGACTTCCGCCACGATCGGATCTTCCCACGTCATGTTATGCTCCCATGAGTTCTTCGGGCGTGCAGATGATGGGCATCCCATACCCCAGCTTATCACACACAACGGCTATTCTCCTCGCAATCTGGGCATTTGCCAAGTGCTTGCAATTCCAGGTCAGCAGATATTCAATCCCGTGTACCGCAGACACTGCCACATGGGCGGCATCCGGAAATGCGTGCGGCGGAAGCATGCCAGCCGCCATGATGGCCCGCGTCAACGCCTCGGAGTCCTCTGTGACTTCCAGTGACGGCAGGTGGCTGATCATGGCGAGACGCTTTTGGACCTCTGCGGGATCGCCCAGGGAGGCTTCCTCAATGACAACCTGAGAGACCGAGCACTCAAACTCGCTCCGTCGATTCGCCCACCATTCCAGGGTCGTCTGTTGATGCCCCGCGACAATCAAGTCGCGACTGGGACAAGCGACCAGATAGCTGATGAACGATGTTTCCAGGTAGACCGATTCCATGCTGTTCCTTTACGCAGTTCGCGGGGTGGCTGCGACACACATGGTGGGCCAGCGCCTCAATGCAAGCTCGTCACACCTGATGGTGACTGAATAAGTGCGTCGCGTACAACTTGGGCAACCACACTTTCGGTTATGCCCTTACGACTGCAGTAGTCTGAAGCAAGCCAAGTACGCAACTCTTTGGCCCCCTTACTTGCATTGCATGACATACAGCATCTCGCGATGTTTTGGCGAGTGACGATTCTTGCGTCATTGACAATGTGCTCCCATGAAGGCTTGGCACCGCGCGTTGTGCTTGGAGCTGCAAAACCGCCCCTGCAATAGACACAAGCAAGATCGCGAGCCAGCACTTCTTGCTCTAACTCTGCCGGGATGTTCCATCTATTCACTTAGATCGCTCCTGACATTCCGGACCTGCGTCGATTTTGGCGGACGGACCCCGGATGTCAACACAAATCTCGTCGACATACACGGAAGCGGAACGGAATGAATTCCGTGCTACAACCCGAACGCGGAGATCCCCCCTTTGCGTTTCTTGTTCACCTTGTTGTGGGCGTACAGACCTTCGAGGATCAGTTCGGCGAGAGCGACTTGCAACTCGGTTCCGGCGGGGGTGCGGGCGAGGGCGGGTTCCCATTCGGTGGCGAGGGTCTCGACCTGTTTGCGGAAGCCCTTGATCGTGTCGATCTCTTTCAGGAACGCCTCGGGACGCACGCCCTCGCCGATCTCCAGCTTCTTCCCGGCGTTGAAGAACTCGACCACGGAGAGAAACGTCTTGGGCGAGAGCCGCAGATCGAAGATGTTCTTGATCGCCTCTTCGACCAGCCGGGTGAGAAATAAATCCTCCTCGCCGGATTCATCGGAGAGAGCCAGCTCCACCTTGCCGCGTGACCCGGCAGCGAGGGCGGTGAGGTCGACGGGGCGGGCGACCACTTCGGTGAGGCCCTGCAAGATGCCGCGTCGCTCGGCGTTCGAGAGGACGTTCTCGTAGTTGGCGACCGACATGCGGACGCTGACGCCGCTGGCCTGGTTGACATGCGGGCTGACGCGGGCCAGGCGGCTGGCCTCTTCGACGATCTCCTTCATGAACCGGGGCGAGTGGACGCGGACGCCATGCGGGCGATCGGCGAGGGCGTTCTCCTCCATGATCTGCACGCCGAGATCGCGGCTGACCGGGTAGTGCGTGCGGATCACCGAGCCGATGCGGTCCTTGAGCGGGGTCACGATGCGGCCGCGGTTGGTGTAGTCCTCGGGATTGGCCGAGAAGACCAAACAGAGATCGAGCGGCAGCCGCACACTGAACCCGCGAATCTGGATGTCGCGCTCCTCCAACACATTGAACAGCCCCACCTGAATCTTGGGGGCCAGGTCCGGCAATTCGTTAATACAAAAGATGCCGCGATGGCTGCGCGGGATCAGCCCGAAGTGCATCACGTCCTCGTTCGAGAGTTCCTTGCCGCCCGCGTGCTTGATGAGGTCGATCTCGCCGATCAGGTCGGCAATCGTCACGTCCGGGGTGGCCAGCTTCTCGTGATAGCGGTCCTCGCGGCCGACCCACTCAATCGGCGTCTCGTCGCCGTGAGCCAGAATCCGATCGCGAGCCAACTTCGACAGCGGAGCCAGCGGGTCATCATGAATCTCCGACCCGGCCACGATCGGCAACCACTCATCGAGCAGAGCGGGCAGCATCCGCAACATGCGGGTCTTCCCCTGCCCCCGCAGACCGAGGAACAGCATGTCGTGCTGCGACAGGACCGCGTTGATGATCTGCGGAATCACCGTCTCTTCGTACCCGAGAATGCCGGGAAAAAGCAGCTGGCCCGCGCGCAGCCGCGCGATCAGGTTCTCGCGCAGCTCCTGCTTCACGGGGCGGGAGCGGTAGCCACTGGCTTTGAGGTCACGCAGAGTCTGGGGGCGGTCGTTCATGCGTGCATCGTATCGGGTACAGACAGTGAGCGGCATGGCGCTAACCCATGGCACCGATTTCAGGGGCTGCGGTCAGCGATTGTCGCCTTTTTCTCCGAAAAAGGACGCCCTTTTTCGGAGAAAATGGCGACAAAGTGAGCGGCATGGCGCTAGCCACCGGTTCTTCTCACCCTGGTCCGTCGGGGACTACGGGTTCTGGTGGGTCGGCGGTGACGGGAACCGGCGGCTAGCGCCGGGCCGCTCACGGAAGTCGTCACTGGGCCACGGGCAACCCGGCCTCGGTCCAGCCGCGCCAGCCGCCATCCATCGAGATCACGTTGGTGTAGCCCATCTTCTGGAGGTTGTCGGCGGCCAGGGCCGAGCGGAAGCCGCCGCCGCAATAGAGGATCAGTTCTTTGGCGGGGTCGGGGATTTTGGCCTCGATGTCGCGTTCGATGACCCCTTTACCGAGGTGGATCGCGCCGGGGATGTGGCCCTTGGCGAATTCGCTTTCCTCACGGACATCGACGAAGGTCAACGTCTCGCCAGCGGCTTGGCGACGGCGGACATCATCGATGGTGCATTCGCGAATGCGGGTCTTGGCGTCTTCGACGATCTGGAGGAAGGCGGGGGCGTGTTTGGCCATTGTTGTGGAGGGGGAGTGAAGGAGAGGGGGAGAAATTCGAGGCACGAAATCCGAAACTCGAAACGAGGCATTGAGATCGACTGTTGGAGTTCAGCCTTTAGGCTGCTTCGACCGCGTTCGGTGATGAGGCGCGGTCAGTCCAAAGACAGGCTAAAGCCTGAACTCCAACAGTCGAAAGAGAGAGGGAATGGTGAGAAGAAACTCCACTTCGGGCTTCGGGCTTCGGGCTTCGGATTTCGTATTTTCCGCCGTCAGATCATGAAGTCGGTCTTCTGGCCCAGGATGCGGTCCACGAGATCCTGGGGGAGGTCAATGGCCGCCGAGGTTGACTCGTCCATGTCACTCGGATTGATCCCGCAGTATTGCGACCACGGACCCAGATGACGCCACCGCCCGGCTCGTTTCGGCTCGCCGGGCATCACCGGCGTGGTGCAGCGGTTGCAGCTGATGGTCGAGTACCCCTGGTCGTGCAGGGGATTGACGATCACCTGGTGCTGGGCGATGTAGGCCGCCATCTGGTCGTCGGTGAGGTTCGCCAGCGGGTTCAGGCGGACGGTGTTCATCTCCGGGTCGACGGCAATGATCGGGCAGTGGCCCCGGCGGCCTCCATCCGAGCGACGCAGGCTGCTGATCAGGCAGTCGTACTTCCCCTTCTGAGTGAGCAGAGGCTCGTTCTTGCGCATGTGGCAGCACTGCTTCTGGCCCTCGACGGTGAGGTACAGGATGCCCAGTTCGGCGGTCTGCTGCTCCATCGTCTGCTGGGGATGGAGGGTGTGGACGGTGAGCCCGTACTCGGCGGCGATGCGATCGCGGGTGGTGAGGGTCTCCTGGAAATTGACGCCGGTGTCGACGAACAGGACCGGGACCGGGAGCTTGAGTCGGGACGCCATATGGCACACGACGCTGCCCGACATCTGCATGGCCGAGATGATGGCCAGTCGGCTGCCAAAGGTGTCCGCAGCCCAGCGGAGCAGGTCGTCCGGGGACCGTTCGTCCAGGGCGTGGTTGAGTTCTTGGAGTCGAGCTTGGGACAAACGCGCCATCGGGACGAGTCGCTTCCGGGATCAGGGGGAACGGGATCCACACTCCGTCCGTTGGAGTGTTGTCTGATCCCGAGTGGGCATGATCGCGAGCCGGGCGGGATTTGGCAATTGGGAGTCGGGGGTCGGGAGCAAGAGGGGCTACTCCCGACTCCCGACTCCCGACTCCCGACTCCCGACTCCCGACTGTATGGATTGCTCCGGATGGAGTGGAATTCGCGGTGACTCCCTCGTTTCCGGACCTCACGATTCAGCGAGACTGACCGCCGGACCCGGGGGGAACTGACAGACAACCTGCGATCTCCCCGGCACGGATCGCTTGTTTCTTTTTGACAGCACGCAGCCATGACCTAGTGTTGACGGAAGGCATCCTCGGGGCACGCGCAGACGTTGCGTCTTCGTCGGAGGCGGCCATGTTCGGGAGTTGGTCTCATGGAATCGGTTCTCACTCAAGGGGCTTCGCGAGCTGCACTGCACCCCATGAACTCCTCGCAAAACTTCCTGGGGCTGCTGGGGTTGTGCGAGGTGGGAAACCATCCGGATCCCGAGGTGCGGCTGTCGCTGTTGGGGCGGATGCTGTCGGCCATTCGGTTTCGCGACGACGCGATCTTCTTCCATTCCCGGCGTGTGGCGATCATCTCGGTGGGGATTGCCCAGCGGTTGGGCTGGTCATCTGAGGAGGTCCAGCACCTGGAGATTGCCTCGCTGTTGCACGACTTCGGCAAGGTGGGGGTGCCCGACCATATCCTGCAGAAGCCGGGGAAGCTGAATGCGGATGAGCGGGAACTGATCCGCACCGCCCACGATGTGGCCGAGATTCTGTTTCAGGCCAGCCGGTTTTCGCCCACCACGCTCGACATCTTTCGGGATACGCAGTCGCTGAGCGGCGACGGCGGCGGCCATCTCGGACGCCATTTGGGAGCGCGCATTCTGACGGTGGCGGATGCGTTCGATTCGCTGACACACGACCAGGCGCATCGCCGGGCTCTGACTCGGGAGGAAGCTCTGCAACACCTGCAGAACACCGAAGGAGCGAAGTTCGACCGCAATGTGGTCGCCGCCCTGCAGCGCTGGCTCGCCTCCGAGGAGGTCCAGCAACTCGACCAGGCCTCTGAAGTCGAGCAGGCTCTCCGCAAGCACCATCAAATCGATGCCAATGCCGTGGAACAGGCCAGCCGACTGTGCCATCTGTTCTCCCACCTGACACTCCTGGAGAGCCTGTACGACGCTTACTACCTGATTGATGCCGACCACCGGATCGTGATCTGGAGTCGCGGGGCCGAGAAGATGTTCGGCCAGAAACGGTCGGACATCCTGAGCACACCCTGGTCCCGCAGCATCGTGGACTACTCGGTGAAGGGGATGAACGACAGCGTCATGCACGTCGCGATCCAGCGCCTGCGATCCTTCATGGTCACGGCCAAGGTCAAGACCAAGCAGGGCGAACTCGAAGCGGAAGTCCAGGCAATTCCATTCTGGGATGACCGGTCGGTGTTTCGCGGAGCCTGCGAGATCATCCACCGCCAGAACTCCAGCCGCCGAGGCTCCGAGCGCTACCAGGAATTGCAGATGGCCGCCACCCGCGATCCCCTGACCGGATTAGCGAACCGGGCGGAACTGGAGAGCCGCCTGGCCAAGATCTATGAGGAATCGCAGCATCCCGGGGCCGATCCGTTCAGTGCGATCTTCCTAGACATCGACCACTTCAAGAGCATTAACGACAACAACAGCCACCAGGTCGGGGACCAGGTGCTGGTGGATGTGGCCCATCTGATTGAGGATGAGCTGTATTCCGGAGAACTGGTGGCCCGTTACGGGGGCGAGGAGTTCGTGGTGATTTGTCCCGAGACGGCGCTGGCGAATGCTGTCCAACGGGCGGATCGTCTGCGGCGGACGGTGCAGGCCGCCTCGCCCGGGAAACTGAAAGTCACCGCTTCATTCGGAGTAGCCCAACTGGAAGCGGGCGATACGGTGGACAGCGTGCTCCGCCGGGCGGACGCCGCGATGTACGACGCCAAGCAGGCGGGACGCAATCGGACCTGCCAGCGGACTCGCGCCGAAGGTGCCGAGGAAACCTCCGCCCCGCCCGAGACCAAAGCCGAGGCCAATCCGTTCGTCATGCAGGAGGCATTTCAAACGACTGTGGCCGCTAACATGATTACCCAAAAGCTGGCGGGGTTTGTGGATGCGCATCGCGCCAAGGTCTGGGACGTGACGCCCGACGGGTTTCACATGTCCATCGGAGAGACGAAATTGTTTGGCGGGTGGGGGTCGACACCGGATAAGCAGCCGGTCCAGATCGTTTTGGTCATCGGGGCCGTCGACCAGTCCAATCGTTCGAACCGAGTCGAGATCCATGTGTCGATTACCCCCCTGGGTCGGAAGCCCGCCGCGAAAGTGTTCTACGACCGCGCGGTTCGCCTCCGGGATGAACTCCGGGCCTACTGTCTGGCGGATCACAAGACCGGGGATTAACGGGTAGCCACGTTCGCCAGAACGTGGGGAGCAGGGACCAACGCCCGAACACGGGACAGACTTCGGAAGGAGTGTGGTCGCCATTCTACGCAGGTTTTCGCTCCTCGGCCCCAACGGGGCCTGACTCGAAAGCCCAGGGCGCAGCCCTGGGAA
>JAYWFM010000062.1:0-33140 GCA_043778825.1 Planctomycetota bacterium
CGCCATCCGGCTCGCCTGATCGGCGCGCCGTGGGCGCCACAGACTCCGCGCGTCCCCCTCAGTCCAAGCCCCCCAGATTTCGGTCGTTTCACCAGGCCAAGGCCGGGGTGAGGGGGCTTGAGCGAGCGAGATGGCCCCCTCACCCCCACCCTCTCCCCCGCAACACGCACAGGGCAAAAGACACATCGATCGCGGGGGAGAGGGGGCCGGAAACGTGGTGGCCACCTTGCGAACGTGATCCCTGAGAAATCCTTCACGGCGTTGCCCTTCAGGGTTCGTCCCCCATGGGCGATCTGCCCCAGGGTGCGCTCCCTGCGGTCGCGACTCTGGGCTGTGATGTGTGACCCCTTCAGGGCAGGGCTTCCGAGGTGTGCAATGACCACGGATTCCCAGTGTTTATTACAGTTTCAGAGGCAGAGGTTGACCACGGAACACACGGAACACACGGAAAAGAACGCGGAGGAAATCGTGTGGACGGAGGCGACTTTCCGAGAATCACCGAGCCTGTGAGTGAGACTTTTGCCCCTCAGCGAGACTATCGCATGACGCTGCGTTTCCTGTCCTTTTCCGTGTATTCCGTGTGTTCCGTGGTTCAACCTTCTGGTCCTGAGAAGGACATCCCGACTCCGTGAACGGCTGAGGTCAATGATCCGGAACACTGGGTTGGCGAGTCGAATACCGTGGTTTTCGCACCTCGGAAGCCCTGCCCCTTCAGGGTGCAGAGGCCGGATGGACAAGGAGTGCTTTCTGGCTGACGGCTGACGGCTGACGGCTGACGGCTGACGGCTGATAGCTGATAGCTGATAGCTGACGGCTGATAGCTTCGGTTGCGGCAGAGCCGCGCTGTGTTCATCTGCGGCTCCCCCCGTTGTGGTGTGAGGCACTGCAGGGACGATCTGCTTTTCTGTCGCACACACACTCGTGCGTCACGTGTGTCGGTGGCGAATGTCGTGCGGGAGGGCAAAGCTTCTGCGGAGCCACGAGCCAGGAGACGCATGGACACGCACGAGCGGCTCGGCGGGTGCCTCTCCTACCCGAAGGCAGTCACCCGATGACGCTCACCCCCAACTCAAGCGATGACAGCACTGGCGATCTCTGGTGGGGATGACCAATCATTTCTGACCGGGAGTGGACTACCGCACTGCGGGCGGATTGAGCGCGGGGATCGGCCCCTCGGGTCCGTGGACCGCATTCGAATAATTGAACTGCACCGGCACCATCCCCTGCCCATTGGCCAGCGGCACCTCGGTCACGATGTCCTTGAGCGTCACGCCCGCATGCAGCGGATAATCGCCGATCTCCTCGCCCGCGTCGGAGGTCCAGCCCAGGAACCGTTCCGAGTTCGGATTGTACGGATCGCGAATCGCGTCCTCGACATCGGGGTCGGTGCGGAATTCGCAGACCTCGTGATACAGCGTGGCACAGATGTTCTTCCATGGCTCGGGGAAGACCGGGATGCCGTTGGCGAATCCATCCGCCCGGCGTTCCGAGTAGACCTCGACCGAGTAATACAGCGTCCGCCCCTTGTAGTGGATCGAGCCGTGATACCCGCCCAGGCCGCCGGTCGAGTCGCCCGCCTCGTCATGCTCCACCACCGGATGATCCAGCCGGTCGGGGCCCTCATATTCGGAGGCTGTGTGCGCGGCGTTCTCCGGCAGGTCTTCATCATTCAGGATCGTGCCCGGCGGCAGCAGATAATTAAAGATCGTCGAGTTCAGGTCATAGCTGTTGAGGTAGCCCTTGTCCGCGAAATATTGCATGTAGCGCTGGATGTCGCCCCGTGAGACGGTCTGCGGCTTGGGGCCGGTCAGGGGATGCGAGGCGAAGGCCACCGTCCCGATCGGCTGGTTGTTGAAGTATTGCCTGATGACGTGATTCAGGTTCTGGTCGGTCAGGGCGGCCTCCAGGCTGGTGTCGATCTTCTCGACCTCCGCCAGCGTCCAACCGGCAGCTTCGCCTCCCACGTAGAGGTTCACGTACGACAGGTTCTGCAGGATCTTCCCGCCCCGATAACGCAGATCCTCTCCCGGTGTCGAGTTGGTCCCGTCGACGCGCCGCTCCGAATCGGGCGGCGACTCAAGCGAGGTATCCAAGGGCGACTCCGATGCCGCATGCAACTTCTTCGCCGCCGCGCACTCCGGATGCAGGCATGCGGTATGCGGCAGCCCCTCGATGGTCTGAGCCCCTGCCACTTGATTCGGGATGTTCGGTTTCGCCGCAATCGCAGCTCCGCGCGGCGGCAGCGGCCACGGAACCCACTTGGCGGTGAAGTCTGTGGGAGTCGGCGGAATCGGTTTGGGCTGGCTGACGGGAGTCGTCGGGGTCGGATCAACATCCGGATCGGGATTCGGCGGCACCGGCTTGAGCACCACCGGTTTGTCCGGCGGCTGGGGGATGGCGGGAGTCGGGTCGATCGGAATCGGTTGTTGGGGAACTGGGACCGGTGTACTCGGAACCCACACGATCGGCGGCCCGCCGCCGGGGTTACTGACCGGGAGGTATCCCGGCTGCGGGTAGCCGTATTGGGGAGTCCCCGGCCCGTAGCCGATCGGCGTGGACCCGCCTCGAGGATACGAACTGCATCCGGCGATCACGAGCGCGCTGGCCGAGACGAGACAAGCTGTCATCCAGTGCTGGGTGCGGAGTCGCATGGGGCGGGAGCCTGAAGAGGGCGGGAGCCATTCCGGGAGAGGAATGGAAGCTCGCGTCGGGAGGGAGTGAAGCGGGGGATGTGCCGAACGACATCCGGGATGAGAGCGGAGATATAGCCGAAGGCCATCCGGCAGAAATAGCCGAATTGACCAGCCGACTGGCAATTCTGGCCGGTTGTGGCGGGAGACGGCCCGTCCCATAGCATCCATGCGTCCGAAGCACGATCCGCAACGCGAGAAATAGTCTTCAGTTACGGATTTGGCTCTGGAGTCCGTTTCGGGCCCGTGTAACATATTCAATTATTGTGGCACGGCGGAATGATAGGGGTAGGGACGGCTCATTGGGTTGAGCCGCCCCTCCCTCCGAACCGGACGGGCGGATCTCCCGCATCCGGCTCTCCGGTTGATGGTTTACCTTCGTGAGGATTGACAGGCCAGTTGATGGGCTGTGTTCAGACTGAACAGCCCGTGCTTGGCAAAGAAGAGATTCGGCCAGCGTTGGTGGTCGATGCCTGCACCTCGACCGCGGCGTTTCTGGCGTTTGCGCAGAAGGCTGCGGAGTCGCATGCGAATCCATTTGTCGAGGTCGCGGAGGACCGAGCGGTAGCTGCTGTGCTGGAAGTAGTTGAACCAACCTTGGAGGGTTTGGTTCAGCTTCGCAATCACGCATTTCAGCGATTCACCGCTGGTGCGGCGGGTCTTTTCGCGGACGGCGTCCTTGAGTTTCTGGAGGCTCTTCTTCTGTGGCCAGTGGTTCTCGCCTCGGAATTCGTAACCCAGAAACGCAAAGCTCTCCGTACGAGAGTCGACGATCTTCGTCTTCGTGGGGTGCAGTGTCAGGCCGTTGCCGGTCGTCCACTGCGTCACGAGGTCCAAGGCCTTTGTCGCTTCATCGGCGGTCCGGCAGAGGATCACGAAGTCGTCGGCGTAACGCACCATCTCGAATCCGGACTGGGCCACGAGGTGGTCCAGCGGATCGAGATAGATGTTGCTCAGCAGCGGACTGAGGACCGCGCCTTGGGGGGCACCGGCCTCGGGAGTCCAGCTCTCCGTACCATCGAGGATGGACGCCTTCAGGAACGATTCGATCAACGACAGCACACGGCCATCGGCGATCTTCTCCTTCAAGCGGTCCAGCAATCGATCATGCGGAATCGAGTCGAAGTAGCCCTTCAGGTCGGCATCCACCACGTGGACGTACCCGGCCTTCAGTAGCTCATCGACCCGACGCAACGCGTCCTTGCAACCACGCCCCGGTCGGAACCCATAGCTGTGTTCGGCACTGTTTACATCATGCACGTCTGCGACGTGACCTTTCTCGAAGATCGGCTCGATCACATTCACCACCGCTGCCTGCACAATGCGATCACGCACCGTCGGAATTCCGAGCGGTCGTGTCTCGTTCGTGCCCGGCTTTGGAATGTGGACGCGACGAATCGCTTGAGGGTGGTACGTGCCTTCTCGAAGAGCGTCCGAGAGCTGCCAGATGTTCTCCGGCACCTGCTGTTCGAACTCCTGAGTCGTCACGTGGTCCACCCCCGGAGCACCGCCCTTCGAGGTCACTTGCTGAAACGCGGCCATCAGATTCCGCTCGGCAAACACCTTGTCAAACAACGCAAACCATTTCGTTCCTTTCACCCCCGTGATGAGGGCCGTCAACATGCGCAATGTCCACGCACACGGTTTGGCCCATCGCCAGACGGGATGATCCGCTGGCGGTATGGCCGCTCCGACTTGTCTAGCCTTCGGCACTAACGCCGGTGTGCTTTCCGTCTGTCGTGTCATCGCACCTTCCATCTTCCTGGACCCCTTCGCTCCACCAGCCCCTTCAAGTACGAACATGGCCCGGCTTCATCGCGACTATGAGTCCTCTGACTCCTGTTCGGCGGCTCTTCGTATCCACACCGCAGCTGTCACTCCACCGGAGCCGCCGTCACGGACAATGAACACCGATCGGTTCCGAGCAGGTCTCTCTGCTTCATGCACCCCAACTTCCGATCGTTCCGGCTCCAACCACCCCTCGCCGCCCAGTACATCACGAGTTTGCGTTTCATGTTCTGGTTCAACCACGGACCAAGCTGTCACACTCGTCCATCACGCTTCGCGTGACCAACGTGGCACATCGACTTCGCCATTAGCGAGTAGGCTCGTCGCGACGAAGAGCCGAATCGAGTTCACTTTTGTTCCGGACCGACCGTTCGCCTTCCGATGCTCTCCACCCCGCCTCGCGGCGACGCAGTTCCGGTCGGCTACAGGATCATACTCCAACCTCCTGACAGGGACTCACACCCCGCGGATGGGATACACTTGCAGACGCACTGGCGACGCTCCGCGTCGTCATTCACGACGCGGAGCGTCGTGCTACAATCATCGGATCCAGACCCGATGAGAGAACGAGATGCCGGGATTCAGACATCATCGACAGGGACTGCTCCCGCGAACGCTATTCCACCGACTGGGGCGGGCCTCCGGACTGGCAGTGGTCCTGCTCTCATTGCAGCTCCGCGCCGCCGATAAGATCGACTTCAACAAACAGATCCGCCCGATCTTTAAGGAGCGGTGTTACGAGTGCCACGGTCCCGACAAGCACGAGTCCGGCCTGCGACTCGATAAACGGCAAGAGGCACTCGCGGGCGGCGACAGCGGGGCGGCGATTGTCCCGGGGGATACGACCAGCGGGCTACTGCTCAAGAATGTGCAGAGCGAGGACGCCGAACAGGTGATGCCTCCCAAGGGAGACCGGCTGACTGAGGAGCAGATCAAGCTCCTCAAGCAGTGGATCGAAGACGGGGCCGAGTGGCCCGAGGAGAAATAGCCGGAGAAAAAAAAGACACTTCTCGCGGAAGCCGACAAAGTCGCCGGACTCTCCGAGTCCGGTGGTTCAGAGCTCGCCGAGCGGGGCAGACACTCACACAGAAAACGAGCGCCCCGATCACCGAGTTTTCCCAACGCCCACGCGGCGGGGCATCGCCCACACCGGACTCGGAGAGTCCGGCGACTTTGGGCCACTGTGGGCCCCGACTTCGAAAACGCTGTCGGCTATCGCGCCGAGTGACAGAAAAATAGCCGGTCCTTCCGACGGGAGGCCAGAGGTCGGGTGGCGTGTCTGCTCGCCCCAGGCCATCCAGCCCCACGCTCATCGGATGTACCCACAGTCCGGACTCAGCTCATTTCACAACAGCCCTCGTCGCTGGTAGCCCCTCGGTGCGCACGGCAACGCCGGCCTTCTCGGTCCAGTCTTGAGAGAGCCAGATCACGGCGGTGCCATCGCGGCTGCCAGTCAGCACCTGTCGTCCGTCGGGGGAGAACGCGACGCTGGTCACGTCTTCGGTATGGCGGCTGAGGGTCAGGACTTCCTTGCCGGTTTGGGCGTCCCACAGCTTGGCCTGCTGGTCCTGGCTGCCGGTGATGAGGCGGGTCATGTCGGGGGAGAAACCGACGGACGTGATGCTGGCGGTGTGCCCGGAGAGGACGCGCAGGGACTCACCCGTGGCGACGTTCCAGATGCGGGCGGTGTTGTCCTCACCGCCGGTGACCAGCCACTGGCCATCCTTGGAGAACTGGGCACACAGCACCGCGAACCGGTGCCCCTTGAACTCGCGAATGAACGCGCCGGTGGCGGCGTTCCACAAGCGGGCCGTTTCGTCGCTGGAGGTCGTGACGATGAACTCGCCCTTCGGGGAGTAGGCTGCCGAGCGCACGCGGTCGGTGTGCCCGGCGAGCGTCTGCACCACCAGGCCGGTCTCGACATTCCACAACTTGGCGGTGCCATCGTCGCTGGCGGTGAGGACGAACTGACCATTCGGTGAGAAGATCGCCGTGTTGATGAAGCTGGTGTGGCCGCCTTCCAGTTTGCGCACGACCAGACCCGTCCGGGCGTCCCAGATCTTGGCCGAGTTGTCCCAACTGCCGGTCACGATCAGATCGCCCTTCGGCGAGAACCCCGCCGAAGCCACAGCCCCGTGCGGGCTGAAGCTCATCTTCTCGCGACCCGTCTTCACGTCCCACAACCGGGCATCGCTGCCGCCGACCGTCAGCACATCGTCCGTCCCCGGCACGAACGCCGTCGACCAGAGCAGTCCACCGTGCAGATTCAGGTCCACCAGCGGACCCAGTTTGCCTCCCGGTTGAGGCGACTGCACCTCGCGACCCGTCTCCAACTCCCACAGCCGGACCGTGCGCTCTTCCGAGTTCGCAGTCAGCAGCCGCTTCCCATCGGCGGAGACGCTCAGCGAGAAGATGTCTCCCTCAAACGGGCCGAGCGTCTGTGTTACTTTGGCCCCGGCAGTGTCCCAGACTCGCAGCTTGCGATCGGCACCACTCGTCACGACTGAGGTGCCGCCCGGAATCGGCTGCATCGCGAGAATGCCATCGGGGTGTTTGAGGATCAGCTGGGGCAGTTCCTGGCCGGTGGCCACGTCCCACTGGCCGACGGTGTTGTCGCCACTGGCGGTCAGCACACGCGAGCCATCCGCCAGAAACGCGATCGCCGAGATGCGGCGCGTGTGCCCGTCGAGCTTGGCCACGACGCGGCCCTCGTTGATGGTCCAGAGCTTGACGTGCCCCTTGGCATCACCCGTTGCCAGCAGGCGATCATCGGGCGAGAACGCCACGGCAGTCACCTCGGCGAGGTGGCCCTCGAACTTCTTCAATCGCTTACCGGTGGTGGCATCCCACAACTGGGCCGACTTGTCGTCGCCTCCGGTTGCAATCCACTTCGCATCGTGCGAGAGCGTCGCCGCCGCACTGCGACCGCTGCCATCCAGACGCAGCAGCTGACCTCCCGTGCTGACATCCCAGATGCGGGCCGTGTTGTCGACGGCGGCTGTCAGCAGGCGTTTGCCATTGGGAAAGAAGACCGCCGTCGAGGCCAGATAAGCGTGCCCCTCGGCCAGAGTCAGGCTCGGTTGACCCGTGCTGGTGTTCCAGGTGCGCGCGGTGCGGTCGCGACTGGCGGTGACAATCTGCTGCTGATCCTGCGAATAGGCGGCTGCGAGAACCGCATCCGAGTGGCCGTCGAGAACGCGACCCTGGAGCGTGCGAATCTCGGCATTGCCCGCGATGCTCCACTCGCGCACGGACCGGTCATGCGAGGCCGACAGGATGCGCTTGCCATCGGACAGGAACGCAGCAGCCTGGACCTGCCCCCCATGTCCTCGGAACGTTTTCAGCATCTGTCCGGCGGCGAAGTCCCAGACGCGGACGGTGTTGTCCTGGCTGCTGCTGAGGAGCAGGGATCCATCGGGAGAGAAACTCACCGAACGCACGGCGTCGGTGTGTCCCTCGAAGGTCCGGAAGTGGGGGGGAGCCGCAGCTGCTCCGGCGGTGAGGTTTTTGAAATCGAACGGCTTGACCTCATCGGGACTCCAAGCCAACACGCGGCGGTCGTATCCGGCGGAGACGACTTGTTTCCCATCAGGCGAGAAGGCTGCGGAGAAGACGGGCCCCTGATGTCCGGTGAATGAGGGCGAGCGTTTGATGGAAGCCACGTCCCACACGATGGCGGTTCCGTCGTGTCCGGCGGTGACGACTTGCTTCTCGTCGGAGGAGAAGGCCGCCGACCAGACCCACCAGGTGTGACCGGAGAACTTGCGGACTTCTTTCCCGGTCGCCGTGTCCCACAGGCGAGCGGTCTTGTCATAGGAACTCGACAGCAGCTGCGAGCCATCCTTCGAGTAGGCCAGGCTCAGGACTTCGTCCTCGTGTCCGGTGATGACTTTGACTCGCTGACCGGTGTCGATGTCCCACACCTGGATGTAGCCCTCGGCATCGTTGCTGCCGGTGGCCAGGAACCGCCCATCGGGGGAGAAGGCGACCGCGTTCACGTACTCGCCGCCGTGCTTCAGAGTCTGAAGCACTTCCCCCGACTCGCGATCCCAGATCCGGGCCATGCCGTTCCAGCCGCCGGTGGCAAAACGTTTCCCGTCTCGATCGACGGCGATGGCTTCCAATGGCGACTGCGCATCGAACGACCGCTCGCTCTGGGAACAGAGGTGCATCAGGCGACCCCACTCCCAGTTGCGGAGTTCCGGCTTGCAGGTCTTCAGCACTTCCCGCGCGGCGTCGAACGCATTCTTGTCGATCTGCGAGGCCGCCAGGCCGATCTTCGAGATGTAGGCTTCGTACTCTTCCTTCTGCTTGGCGAGTTCGGCCTTCTCCCGTTCCGCCACGGCGACTTTCTCCGACGCGATCGCCGCCACTTTGGCCATCTCTTCTTTCTTGGCCGCTTCCACGGCGGCGAGCTTGGCCTTCTCCTCCAGCTTCTGAGACGCCTCGGCTTTCATGCGTTCGGTGACGGCGATCTTGCGCTGGGCGTCGGCGGTCTCTTTCTGTTTGACGGCTTCCTTCTCGGCAGCCAGGGCGAGAAGTTTCGCCATCTCTTCCTGCTTGGCCGCTTCCACGGCGGCGAGCTTGGCCTTCTCTTCGAGCTTCTGGGAGTCTTCGGCCTTCATGCGTTCCGTGACGGCGATCTTCCGCTGAGTGTCGGCGGCCTCTTTCTGTTTGATGGCCTCCTTCTCGGCGGCCAGGGCCAGCACCTTCGCCTTCTTTTCTTCCTCGGCAGCGGCCACGGCTTTTGCCTTTTCGTCGAGGGCTACCATCTCGGCTTTGGTGGCGCGGGTGGCCTCCTTGACGGCCACGACTTCGGCCTTGGTCGCGCGCGCGGCTTCGGCCACGGCCTTCTTCTGCTCCTTGCGAATCCACACCGCAGAGCCGCTCACGATGACGAGAACCGACGCCACCAGTCCGACGGCAGCCCGTTTGAGGAACACCAGCCGCTTGTGCCGGGCGATGCGATCATGCTGAGCATCAATCAATTCCCGTCGCAGCAGGGCATGATCCGGTTGAGCCTCGTCAAGCAGTGACAGGCCGAGATCGAAGTCCCCCTTCCGCTTGGCACTCTCCGCATAGGCCAGCTGGGCCTGCGCGATCCCCACAGCGGCCCGCTTGTTTCCCGACCAGAGTTCGTGGGCCTCTTGAAACCCGAACATCGCCCGTGCGTAGTGCTGGTAGTCGTCGGACTGCTGGGCATCTTTCAGGTCATCTTCTGCTCGCGAGGAGAGCAGCACGCTCTCCGAGTGCGACTGATAGTCGCGGATGGCGGCTTGCAGCGTCTTCACGTCCGGGTAGCGATCCTTCGGGTCGGTGGCCATCGCGTGCAGGGCAATGTCGACCAGTTCGCCCTTTTTGTCGGTCGGCGCGATCTCGTTGCGAGCTGCAGCCATCAGGCACTTCATCACGTTCTTGGAAACGTGTGGCGGACCTCCCGTGAGGATCTCGTACAGGATCGCCCCGAGCAGGTAGATGTCGCTGGCCGGACTGATCTTGTCGATCGGGCCGGTCGCCATTTCGGGGGCCATGTACGCCGGCGTCCCGCCCATCGAGGCCATGTCGGTGATGCTGCGCGACTTGCGAAAGCCCTTCAGCGGATGGGCCAGTCCCCAGTCCATGACCAGGACTTCGCCGAACTCGCCGAGCATGATGTTCTCGGGCTTGAGGTCGCGATGCACGATCCCCCGCGCATGCGCGAACCCGATCGCGTCGGCCGTCCGCATCAGGATGTCGAGATTTTCGGCCAGCGATTTCTGGCCGATAATCTTCTGCCAGGGAGTCCCCTGGACCTTCTTCATCGAATAGAACAGGTTCCCCTGTGAGTTGGCACCCACATCGTAAATCGGCACGATGTTCGGGTGATCGAGGTCGCCGGTGACGACCACTTCAGCCAGGAACTTGGCCTTCTGCTTGTTGTCGGTGGCCGCAGCCCCCTTGATCATTTTGAGGGCCACGCTGCGGTCGATCGAGGTCTGCCGGGCATCGTATACGATCCCCATGCCGCCTTCGCCCAGAACCTGAATCAGTTCGTATTCGGGATCGAGCCCCTTTTGAATGTCGTCGGCAAAATCTTTCGTATCAGACAGCGACTTGGTCTTGATGACCAGTGTCTGCTTGGCAGGCTTGCCCGGACGAGGCTCCTTGGCCTTCATCGTCATATGGGGTTGAGCGCCCGGTTGCTCGTCCTCGTCGCCCCACACCGACTGGATCGTTTTCACGATTGATTCGGGAACGTCGTCCGAGACGAATGTCTGAGCGGTGTTGCCATCAGCAGACGACCCGTCGTCCATCGAGTCATCGACGTACGTCCTCATCCCGTGGTCGGCTGCGATGAACTCGACATCGGCGACCGTCTTATCCGAGGCACCCTGGTCTGCCTCGATCGGGAAGGAGTCCGACGCCACCGTCTTTCCGGCGTCGTTCTCACTGGCTGTGGGCTCGCTGTGGGAGGCCATGGTCGACGAGGGATCGTCTCCGAAGTCGTCCGAAACAAACGTCTGCGCAGTTCCGGAGGCCGCTTCCGGAGGGACCGCAGCCTGGTCGGGCTGAAACGTCTGCGTCGGCAGCGGGTCGGTCGGTAACGGCGAACGGGCTGCGTCGCGCAGTGACTCCTGCACTGACTCGGGGATTTCGTCGGAGATGAACGTCTGTGCCGAGCCGCCCTGTTCGGGCGGGGACGCCGAGGCCGCCCCACTGACCGTAAACGGATCGATGGTATCGGAGGTGGGATCTCCGCTGCCCTTCTCGAACTGCAGTGACGAACCGCCGCTCCCCGCCAATTTCTGGCCGCAGTGCGAGCAGACCCCCGAGACCAGATCCTGGCCCAGGACTCGCTTGTGACAGGACGGACATTTCAACATGGGAACTTCTCCGTGCGGAGCGTTGAGTGTTGAGGGGAAGAGGGGAGGAGGGGAAGAGCGTCGGAGAGGAGGAGGAAGCGAGTTCCTCTGACCCTCAACGCTCAACTCTCAACGCTCTTCGAAAACTTCCGGAACAGTTGAGCTGCCCGGCTCAACTGGGCCGGGGCATCTGGTGTGGCGAGTGAGACCTCGCCGGACGAGTCGTCCTGATCCACCCGGAAGGTTCCGACGGACTCGGCCCGCCTCCACGCCCGACGGGCCACCCCCGACGACCATCCCCCCCACAGCTCCTGCGATTCGCGAACGATGCTGTCCCGGGGCATTCCGTGATCGGGCAGCACCTGCATGATCGACTCCTCCGGGTCGATGGCTTCGTTCGTCGCGTCCGGGGTGGACTCGGGATCGACGGGCGGGGACATGGGAGCGGCTCCCCTGTTTCCCGGCTTCTTCTTCGCCGACGGCGGACGATCAGTCGCCTCGTCTTCGCCGACGATCTTCCCCTGCCGCACTTCGACTTCCAGCAGCAGTCGCAACCGGTCTTCACCCGGTTCCCGAATTTGGAATCGGTACTTGCCATCGGGCAGCTTGCTGATCACGTCCAGCAGGTCGTCCAGAACCTTCTCGGGCAGGACGACACCCTGTTGAACCGTTCCATCCGGCGAGATCACTTCGAGAGTAATCCTCCGCTCGCTCAGCTGCGTATCGTCGGATTGTACGGCAGCGATGCGAACCGTGGACCCCTCAGACAATTGCACGCTCGCCTGTTGCAGGGTGTCGTAGATCTTGGCCGCTTCCGCAATCCCGATCAGCTCCACCGGCGGTGCCACGTCGAAGGGGAAGGAGGCCAGGCCATCTCCGGGAACGGGGACGACGATGGCCCGAAGTGTGGTGTCCTGGAAGATCACCAGCCCGGGGTTGGTCTCGTTGCCCGGTGCGGAAAGGAGCTTGGTGTCTGTCCCGCTGAAGGGCCCCGCTGCTGCCGCTCGGGCATCACCGCCGTACACCGCGCTGCTCAGGTCCGCATTGATGTTCTGCGCTGGCACCGGAGGAGGAGCCGGAACGCCATTATCGGGCACGGAGCCGACGGGCGTGTTCACGTTCTGAGCGGTGAGGACCACATGCGGGTCATGAGACACCTGCACATTGATCAGGACCGGGGCTGCCTGGTCCAGCGGATTGGGGTTCCTGAAATACTGGTGCGAGAACGTGTAGGTTCCGGGATTCGCAAACGATTTGGTCGTCTGCGAATTGTCGCCCCAGAACACCGTGACCGTGAGATTGTGCTCACCCGGTCGTCCGATGGTCATGGTCAGGAACACCTGGCCCTGTGAGTCGATCTGCGGTGCTCGAATGTCGTACACCAGCGGCAGCGTGTTGGTCACCGCGCCGGTGCCCGTTTGCAAGACCACATCATTCGCCACGGTATGTTGGGTGACATCGGGAGTGGTGTTGGGGTTCTGACTCCCCAGGACAATGACGCCCGTCGAAGCACTCAGGCGAATCGCCCCCAAGCCCGCGACCGAGACATCGACCGGGTTCACGTGGCCCGGATCGAGTATCCGGATGTCATGCACTGCCTGCAACACGATGCTGCCGCTGCCCCCCGAGGACGCGATCGGAGCCGAAGTGGCCACGATGTCGCGATCCGCCTGCAACACGACGTGGCCCTGCACCGCCTGGATGCCGTCGTTCACGATCACATCCGATGAAACGCCATTCGCATCCAGCAGCAGTGTCCCCCCGCTGGTAAACGTGATCGCATTCGGCACCGCACCCGCATTATCGACAGTGATCGTGCCATTCACCGTTCGCAACGTGGCATTCCCCCCCCCACACTGCGACAGCTGGAGCACCGTCACCGCATCCGCCTCGGTCAGGTCGATGTTCCCACTGATTGAGTTCGTGATGCTGAGCTTGGCGACGGTCGTGTCGATGTCCGAGTTGCCGCCCGCCGATCCAATCCCCGTCTCGGCCACCAGCGTGGCGGTCCCGGTCGTCACCAAATTGGCGGACTCTCCCACAGTGTTGTCCGTGATCGCTCCGACCACCGACGCCCCGCTGCCGGCTGTGACGTGGATCGCCCCGCTGGTCGAGGTCAACAGGCTCAGGGCCACACTCCCGGTCGCGCTGTAGCTGATACTCCCCGTGCCCGTGGTGGTGGTCGTCCCATCGGCCATCGTGATCGAGCCGTTGTCGGCTGTGACTGTGACCTTCCCGACCTCCAGCAACACGGTCCCGGTGCTGAGGTTTCCGCCGGAATTCTGGTTCACGCTGTCCGCTGTGAGGCCGATGTCGCCGCTCGTCGTACTGATCGCGGCATTGAGATTGGCCGCCCCCGCGTCGACGTTCAGCGTGACATTCCCGTCGCCGTGCGCTGTCACCACCTTGTTGACGGTCAGGCTCCCCGCGTCCACATCGATGCCGATGTTCCCGTGGCCCAACAGCGTCCGCACGCCGGTCCCACCAATGATCAGGCCACTCGTCTCTTGAACGAAGATGTTCCCTGTGGTGGTGTTCGTGGCCACCAGCGTCCCGATCGTCGTGTCGAGGTCCGCAGCCCCCCCCGCCGAGCCGATCCCCGTCGCTGCCGAGAGTGTCGCTGTTCCGGTGGTCACCAGATTGGCTGCCTCACCTGCTGTGCTGTCAGTGATCGCCCCCGCTCCACTCGCGTCAGAGTCAGCGGTCACATTCAACGACCCGCTGGTCGATTTCAACTGGTCGAGTGCCACGTTGGCCGTGGCGCTGTAGGTGATGGCCCCCGTGTCGCTGGTGGTCTTCGTCCCATCGGCCATGGTGATTGAGCCGGTGTCGGCGGTCACATCCACCGTGCCAGACCCGCCAGTCGTGATGTTCGCGTCCTGTGTGACGCTGTCCCCGGTGAGGACGATCACCCCGGTTGTCGAACTCACCTCGGCGTTGATGTCTACCGTCCCGGCATCCGCATTGAGTGTCACCGACCCCGACCCGTGCGCGGTCACCACTCTGTCGACCGTCAGGTTCCCGGCATCGACATCGATGTTGATGTTCCCGTTACCCAGCTGCGTCCGCACTCCGGTTCCACCGATGATGAGGCCATTCGTCTCCTGGATGACGATGTTCCCGCTGGTGCTGTTCCTGGCCACCAGAGTTGTAATCGTCGTGTCGATGTCGGCCCCGCCTCCTCCCGAGCCGATCCCCGTCGCTGCCGACAACGTCGCCGTTCCACCCGTCAGATTTGCCGTCTCTGCCGCCGTGGTCTCCGTGAGCGCTCCCCCCGTCGCCGTCACCACGATCGCACTGCTGGTCGTCGTGATTTCGCCCAGTACCACATTCGTTCCCGCCAGCAGCGTCACTGCACCACTGCCCGTCGAGTACACCGTGCCGTCGGCCATCGTGATGTTCCCCGTCGTCGCCGTGACACCGATCGTCCCCACGCCCGTCGTGGTCAGGTCGCCACTGGCGTTGTGCATCACCCCTGTCCCGCCCGTCAGACTCAGATCGCCCGTCGTCGAACTGACCACCGCGTAGACCGTCAGCAACCCGGCGGCATTCAGGGTCGCATCCCCGCTGCCGTGCGCTGTCACGACATGGCTCAGCGTGATACCGCCGGACGTGGTGCTGATGTCGATCGCCGCATTGTTGGCGGTCGTCGTGATGCCGTTGCCCGTTGTAATCGCACCGCCTGCCACGATCACGGTCGGCCCCGTCGATGTATTGCCTCCCGCGCCGCTGCCCAACGCCACCCCGTCGAGTTCCGTCACATATGTCCCGCCCGTCCCCGATGTCGTGATCAGCGTCACCGCCGACGTATCGATGTCGTTGTTCGCTCCAGTCGCGCCGATTGCGCCGCTGGCAGTCAGAGTCACCAGACCGCCCGTGATGCCCGAACCCGCTGCGTTGCTGCCATCGTCCAGGATCGCGCCGCTGGTGGCCGCGAGGCTCACATCGTCCCCCGCCGCACCAGTCCCGGCTGTCACATGGTTCACCGTGACGTTGCCCGTCGAGGCTGTAATCGATACGTCGCTGCCAGCCGTCCCCGCGTCCACTGCCGTGACAATCGTCGTGCCGCCGGTGGTGATCGTGATCGAACCGTCGGTCGTATCGACCTCTGTCAGCGTGATGCCGTTGGTCTCTTGGACTACCAGATCCGCACCACTGCCGGTGACCAGAGCGGTGAGAGTGTTGATCGTCGTGGTCAGCGTCGTGTTGCCTCCGCTGGCCCCACTCTTGAAGGCCAGATCATCCGCGACGAGCGGACCGAGGACTCGTCCCGCGACGTCCTTCACATCTTGGTCGCCCCGCAACCGCAGATCGCCCGTGCCGACATTGAAGCCCGCATCCGGCAGAGTCAGCACGCCTCCACTCGAACCGACACGGATGGCCTCTAAACCAAGGTTGTCGCCTGACGAGAGCGAGAACACCCCCACGGCGGTCCCGACATCGATGTCACCTCCCGTGGCCCGCAGAATGGCCGAGGCCGTATTCGCTCCAGCCACATTCACCGATCCGGCGGCAGCTGTCAGATTCCCTTGGAAGTTGAGGAATATCTCTCCGCCCGCGTCGCTAATACTGGCCGAAGTCAGCTGGCTGGAAAGCTGGACTTCGATCGCGTCACCCGTCCCTGCGGCGAAATCGGTAATGTCGCCGATGTTCGTCTGAGCGGTCAGCGACAGATCGTGAGCGGAGATCAGAGTGTGGCCATCGTTCCCATCCAGAATACTGCCCGTTGTCGCCTGGAGCGTCACATCTCCGGTACCCGTGCTGATCGCCTGATCGAGCGTCAGATTGCCCGTGGCACTCGTGATCGAGACATGGTCGTCGGAGGTGGTGATCCCGGTGATCGACATCGCAGCTGGCGAAGCGTTCTCAGTGACGGTGCCGATGATCAGGTCATCTGAGTCGTTAAAGAGAACCGTCCCCCCGGTGTTCGCGGCCAGTGTGTCGACATCGTTCCCCAGTCCCAGTGTCGTAGTGCCATCGACTTGCAGCGCCAGCCCGGCAGCTGTGATCGTGCCGGGAGCCGTCTGCGTCACGTTCCCGGCCACATCGAGGTACAGGTGACCCGTTCCCAGGCCCACAGCCTGCTCGATTGACAGAGACTCTCCCGGAGCATCGCCCACGATGAGTTTTACATCGTCGTTGGTCGTGGTCAGGCCGACCACGCCATCCACCGTGCCGATGGTCAGGCCATCCTCATCGGTGAACTGCACTGTGCCGATCGTGGTCACAGCCAGCATGTCGACATCGGATGTGACATTGGTGAAAGCCACGTTGCCGTTCGCGCTGATGGCCAGGTCGGCGACCTGGACGCCACCCGCAGAAGCCGTGATGCCCGCGCTGGTCAGGAGGTGCAGAGTTGTGATGACCGGGCCATCGGTCAGGTCGATGCCGCTGATGAAAGTGATTGCCCCCATCGTGGGCGATCCAATGATCAAGCGGCTCGCTGTGATTCGGTCGAGTTCCGCATCGGAAAGCTCCAGCACGCTGGCGGCTGAGTCTGTGGCCGAACCGAGGTCGATTGCATCGGCCCCGACACTGTTCTTCAGGACGACCGTTTGACCGGCAGTGGTGATCGAGCCCGCGAGGTTCATCTTGTCCGCGGAGATCGTAACCAGACCGCTGGCGATCTTGGTCGTCTCGATGTCGGCCCCCGAGTTGATCGTAAACAGTGCATTGTTCGCGAGCAACGAGATTGTGATGTCCCCGGTGGCATCGATGCCGGTCACGCCGCAGACCGTCGTCACGGTGAGGTCGTCCAATTCTTTAAACGTCACGTTGCCGGTCGAGGAGTCGATGGCGAGGTCCGTCACGTTCGTCGAGGCACTCGTGAACGAGACCGCTCCCCCTGCCACGACCGCCAGATCGCTGACGACAATCCCACCCGTACTCGCCGTCACGGAACCGCCCGTCTGCAAACAGAGCGTCGTGATCGCGGGCGAGTCGGTCAGGTCGATGTCGCTCGACACCATGATCGCGCCGCTGCTGGCATTGCCAATGTCGAGTCGGCTGGCCGTGATATTGCCGAGTTCGCCATCGGTCAGGCTGAGCTGTCCGGCTGGCTCACCATTGCCGAGATCAATCTGTCGAGTGTCCGTCTTCTGCTGGAGTACCACCGTCTGACCACTCGCCGACAGCGTACCGGTCAGGGCCATGTTGTCGGCTGTGATCGTCATCCCGCCGGATGTCGTCAGCACCCTGGCACCGCCGTTCACGGTGAAGACGTTGTTCGCTCCGTGGAGCGCGATCGTGACACCGGTCGTCGCGTCGATGTCATTCGCCGCTCCGGTATTGACGACGGTGATGTCGCCCGTCGTCGCCGTCAGGCTGACTGAGCCATCGTCGGTGTCGATCCCGGTTTCGCCGCAGATGGTGATGACGTTGAAGCCGTCCGCGTTCACAAACGTCACATTGTCAGACGATCCGCCAACGGTTCCCGTGTCGATGGCGAGGTTCATCACATTCGTCGTCGCATCGGTGAAGTTGACCGTCCCCACCGCCAGGATGCTCAGGTCCGCGACGACAACTCCGCCCGCCGTGCCCGTGACCGTCGAGCCGCTCGTCAGGCAGAGCGTCCCCACCAAACCGAACCCGGTCGAGAGAATGATGTCGTTAGTGACCTCGATCGCCCCGCTGTTGGAGTTCCCGATGTGCAGCTCACCCGCCGTAATGCGGTCGAGTTCCGCTTCGCTCAGATTGAGCGGGCCACCGATCGGGTCGCCCACCGTCCCGAGGTTGATGGCCACCCCATTGGTGCGTTGCAGTATCGTGACGCTGCTGGCGTTCTGGGCACTGATGGTCGATGTGCCATCAACACTCATGCTGTTGCCGATCAGCGTGACGGTGCCCCCATTGGTCGCCGTCGTGATCGCTCCACTTGACGCGACTTGTATGGCCACACCGCTCACACCGCCGCCTTCAATCCCGGTGATCCGAACGTTCCCGCCGCCGGACGTGATGGTCGAACCGGCATCGGTGACTTGAACGCCGAAGTTGGTTCCCCCGGCACTTGCGCCGCCGATCCCCTGCACCGTCAGGAGACCCATCGTCCCGCCGATGATGTCTCCGCCGCCTCGAACTTGCACACCGATCTGACTGCCAGCTCCGTCATCCCCGCCCCGGCCCTCGACCGTCACCGTGCCGACGCCGGTCGACTGAATCAGGGCGTCGTTCACATCCACTCCGACGAAGTCGCCAGCGACCTGCGTTCCCTGATCGGCGTCGAGCAGCAGGCTGCCATCGACTACACTCGCCACCGCTCCGCTGTTGACGAGGATGTTCCGCGCTCCGGCCCCCGCGTTGCCGCTCACCGTGATCGAGCCGGTCCCGGTCGTGCTCACACCCTCGCTGATCGTCACCGTCTGGTCGGCGTTGAGATGGATGTGACCGCCGTTGCTCGACACGCCGGAGTTGGCGCTGATCGAGAGATCGCTCGTCGAACCGGTCGCACTCAGCGTGATGTCGCCCGGGGCCCAGACCAGCTGGTTGACGGTGATCGAGCCGGTCGAGGTCGCCACCACGTGGCCGCTCGTGGCGGTGATCCCGACCACCTGCGGCAGGCAGACACCCGCAGTGACCGTGCCGACCGTGAACCCATCCAGGTCGGCAAATTCGATGTCGCCCAGCGTCGTCGAGAGCGCCGCTAACGTACCCGCGATGTCGTTGTCGGCATTGTCGAGGTCGATGGCGTTCTGCGCCCGCACGCCGAAGTTCCCAGTGGTGATGAGGCCAGCCAACGTCTGCGTGACGCTGCCCGCCGCCGCGTCGAGACGGACTGTCGAACCCACTGCCGACACGGCGGCTTCCAGCGCGATGTCCCCCGAGTCCGCACACAACTCGATATCCCCGCTGGCCGCTGTGACTCCCGTGACCAGCGGCAGGCAGGTGCCCGCCGTGACCGACCCGATTGTAAACCCGCTCACATCGTGGAACGCGATGTCGCCCAGAGTCGAGGAGCGGGCCGCGAATACGCCTATCACCGCATTGTCCGCACTGCCCAGGTCGATGTCGTTCTGTGCATGTACTCCGAGATTCGTCGCCGTGATGACCCCATCCATGGATTGCGTGACGCTCCCCGCGGCGGCATCGAGTCGCACCATGAACCCCGAGGCCGACAGGGCGGCGTCCAGCGCGATGTCTCCTGACTTCACACACAACTCCACATTCCCACCCGCTGTCAGGCCCGTCACTCCCGGCGTGAAGCACCCCAGCGCTGTCACCGTCCCCAGCGCAAATCCATCCGTGTCTTCGAACGCGAATGCTCCGCTCGTCGTCGCGGCCAAGGTATCCACATTGGTCAAGTTCGAGGTCAACGAGATTCCCGCCCCTGCCCCGGTCGACCGCAGCCCCAACGCCGCCGCCGTGATCGTCCCCGCTCCGCTGATCGACCCCCCCAGCGTCTGAAACCGCACCGTCCCCGTTGTCACCCCCGCCGTGCCGGTCGAAACATCCCCGGTCACCGTCAGGTTCCCCGTCACCAGACACACCGTCACATTGTCATCCGTCGTCGTGATCCCGCCCGTGGTCACGGTCCCGATGTCGAACGCGGCGGCGTTCCGATAATGAATCGCGCCGCCGCTGTTCGCCGCGAGAGTCGACACGCTGTTTGTGGCACTCGACAGGTCGAACGACCCGCCGAACCCGCTGCTCAACAGCTGCAGTGCATGTCCAGTGATCGTGCCAGTATCGACCTGTGTAGCTCCCTGCTGGGCCTGCAGGTCGAGCGTGACGACGCCCGATGTCGCTCCGGCACTGACGGTGCCGTCCAGCGTCATGGCCCCGTCGCCGTCGATGTCACCGAATCCCGATTCCAAGGTGACGTTGCCGCCCGCTGATGTCGAACGCACGATGGCCGTGGCATTGAGGATGATCCGGTCGCCCGCTTCGAACAGGACATCGCCGCTCGTCGACTCGACGGTGACACGCGAATTGACGGTGATGTTCTCCGTATTGATCACAGCGCCATCGGTCGCGGTCGCGGTCAGCGTCCCTTCGCTGGAGGTATTCACCGCGAATGTGAGCGGACCGCTGGCGATCAGCGTCGTCGTTCCGGCCCCGGTGTTGCTGGAGGTGGCCAGCCCTCCGACGTTGTTGATCGTCAGGGCTCCGGTGTTTGTGATTTGCACATTGCCAATCGTCGTGTTGCGGAAGGCGAGGTCCACGACTGCCGTCTCCATCGCATCGCCATTGCCGATGCCACTGGTGGCCGACAACGCCAGCGACATGGCCGTGATGATCGTTGCCGAGGCGCTGGCGTCGTTGATCGATCCGCTGGCGGAGAGCTGGACCGTAGTTCCCGTGCTGGAGCCCGCCAAGTCCATGTTGGAGGCTTCCGAAATCAAGACAGATGTTCCGCTGAACGTCAGGCTGCCGAAGTTGGAGGTGTTTCCCGGGTCGTTCCCCAACGTGATCGCCGTGCCGGAGAAGTCAGCGTTCCCCGTGACGGCGATGTCACCGGTCGTCTCATCAGTGATCGTGGCAGTCGAGGTCAGCACGAGACTGTCGGCGGTGCTGCTGCCCGACAGGACGGTGTCCGAGTCTTCACTGATCGAGACTGCGCCCGTCGACGTGAACGTCAGGGAACCGAAATTGGTTGTGTTTCCGGCATCGTTGCCCAGCGTAATGGCGGTGTCGGAGAAACTGGCGTTACCCGTGATGGAGAGATCGCCATCCGTGCCATCGGTGATCGTGGCACTGGAGGTCAGCACGAGGCTGCTGGCGGTGCTGCTGTTGGTCAGGACCGTGTCCGAGTCCTCGCTGATCGCCACCGCTCCGCCGGTGAACGTCAGGCTGCCGAAGTTGGTCGTGTCGCCGACATTGTCGCCCAGCGTGATCGAGTTGCCACCCGCGTTCAGCGTGGCCTGACCGCTGACTGTAAGCGAGGTGCCAGACGCATCCGTGAGGGAACCGTTGCTCGTCAGCGCCAAGCTGCTCGCCGAGTTGGTGCCAGTGAGTACCGTGGCTGAGTCCTCGCCGATCGTCACCGCAGTTCCGCTGAACGTCAGGCTGCCGAAGTTCGTCGTGTTGGAGTTGCTGTCCCCCAGCGTGATCGCCGTGCCCGTGAAACTGGCGTTGCCCGTGACGGCGATGTCGGCAGTCGATCCGTCACTGATTGTGGCAGTCGATGTCAGCACGAGGCTGCCAGCGGTGTTGCTACCGAACAACAGGGTGTCTGAGTCCTCGCTGATATTCACAGCCCCCGCCGACGTAAACGTCAAGCTGCCGAAATTCGTCGCATTTCCCGGATCGTCCCCTAGTGTGATCGCGTTGCCGGTGAAGCTGGCGTTGTCCGAGACGGCGATGTTTCCGCTCGTGCCGTCGGTGATGGTGCCGGTACTCGTCAGTACGAGGCGGGTGGCAGTGCTGCTGCCAGCCAGCACGGTGTCGGAGTCCTCGCTGATCGTGACAACTGTCCCACTGAACGTCAGGCTGCCAAAGTCCGTTGTGTTCCCGGGACTGTTCCCCAGGGTAATCGTGCTGGTGGCCGTCAAGGTGGCCTGGCCGGTGACCGCGATTACCGCCGAAGCCCCGTCCGAAATCGTCCCCGTCGAGTTGAGCGTCAATGACCCGGCGGTACTCGATCCAGTAAGCGACGTGCTGGAATCTTCACTGATTTGGACAGCCCCGACTGAGGCGACCGTCAGGGAACCGAAGTTCGTGGTATTACTCGGATCGTCCCCGAGTGTGATGGCCGTGCCCGAGAAGCTGGCGTTCCCCGTGACGGAAATGTTGCCGGCGGTGATGTCGGTGATGGTGCTGGAACTCGTCAGCACGAGGCTGGTGGCCGTGCCGCTGCCCGCCAGCACGGTGTCGGAGTCCTCGCTGATCGTGACCGCTGTCCCGCTGAATGTCAGGCTGACGAAGTTCGTCGTGTTCCCGGCACTGTCGCCCAGCGTGATGGTTGATCCCGAAAAGTTCGCGTTCCCTGTGACGGCGATGTTCCCGGTCGTGCCATCGGTGATCGTGGCGCTCGATGTCAGCACGAGGCTGCTGGCCGTGCTGCTGCCCGCCAACTCGGTGCCGGAGTCCTCGCTGATCGTGACTGCTGTCCCGCTGAATGTCAGGCTGACGAAGTTCGTCGTGTTCCCGGTGCTGTCGCCCAGCGTGATGGTGGTCCCCGTGAAACTGGCGTTCCCCGTGACGGCGATGTCGCCATCCGTCCCGTCGGTGATCGTCGCACTGCTCGTCAGCATGAGGCTGCTGGCCGTGCTGCTGCCCGCCAACTCGGTGTCGGAGTCCTCGCTGATCGTGACTGCTGTCCCGCTGAATGTCAGGCTGACGAAGTTCGTCGTGTTCCCGGCACTGTCGCCCAGCGTGATGGTGGTCCCCGAGAAGCTGGTGTTCCCCGTCACCGCGATGTTCCCGGTCGTGTCATCGGTGATCGTGGCACTCGAAGTCAGCACAAGGCTGCTGGCGGTGCTACTGCCCGACAGGACGGTGTCCGAGTCTTCGCTGATGTTCACTGCCCCGCCGCTGAACGTCAGACTGTTGAAGTTCGTGGTGTTCCCGGGATTGTCTCCCAGGGTAATGGTCGTGCCCGTGAAGCTGGCGTTTCCCGTGACGGAGATGTCGCCGCTCGAGCCGTCAGTAATCGTCGCACTGGAGGTCAGGACGAGGCTGGTCGCCGTACTGCTGTTGGCCAGCACCGTGTCCGAGTCCTCGCTGATCGCCACCGCTCCGCCGGTGAACGTCAGGCTGCCCAAGTTGGTCGTATCGCCCGCGTTGTCGCCGAGCGTGATCGCATTCCCACCCGCGTTCAGCGTGGCCTGGCCGCTGACGGAGAGGGAGGTGCCGGAGGCATCGGTGATCGAGCCGCTGCTGGTCAGAGCTAAGCTGCTGGCCAGGTTGGTGCCGGTGAGAACCGTGTCGGAGTCCTCGCTGATCGTGACGGCGGTCCCGCTGAACGTCAGAGTGCCAAAGTTCGTCGTGTTCCCGGCACTGTCGCCCAAGGTGATCGTCGTGCCCGTGAAGCTGGCGTTCCCGGTGACGGAGATGTTGCCGGTCGTGCCATCGGTGATCGGACCGTTGGCCGAAGCACTCAGGTTGCCGCCGATGTTCGCGGTCCCCCCGAAGTCGATCCCGCTTCCCGCCGTGGGGCCGTTGTTCGCGACCGTCACGGTGTTGGTCGTCGTGAGGTTCACGAGGGCGATATTGCCGCTGGTGTTGTGTGTCAGTCCGGCCCCCGTACTCAGCGTGATCGTGATCGATCCGTTGCCGGAATTGAGAGTCGTGCCACCGGCCATCGTGATGACCGCAGATCCGGTGTCCCGGTTGGCATTGACGACTCCGTTCGCCGTGGTCTCGTTGGCGACGATTGTCAGAGCCGCATCGTCGGTCGTGAGATTGGCGTTGATCAGCACGCTCCGACCCGCCTGGAGGGTCAGCGCCCCTCCCACCCCAGCCGGGCGGTTGGTGATGATGTTCTGGTTGATCGTGATATCGTTGTTGGCCTGCAACACGACGGCCACACCGGTGTTCGTGACTGCGGTGATGGTCGCTGCGGCGATGGTGACGCTGGAGGTCGGGTTCTCGGTGAAGGCGTCATTCGTGGCGAGAACAGCAGCCCCACCGCTGGCGACCGTGATGTTCTTCGGATCGAGCAGCAACATCCCGCCGCCGAGTGGACCCGCCAGGTCAACTGTCCCGGCAAACGACAGCCACTCCTGGCCCGAGACCTCGGCGAAACCGCCGTGTCCGTCCACGGCTCCGTGCGCTGACAGGTCGCCATAGAACCGAGTGCCTTGGTCGGCCCAGACGATGATCCGGCCCCCAGCGCCTTGCGTGAGGGCATCGGCGTGGATGACGGCCTCTGTCCCGACGTAGGTCAGATCGGCGTTGTGGATGGCGTCGTTGTGCCCCTGATAATCACCACCGATCAGCACCGTCCCGCCGCCCGCATCTCCCGAGGCATCGACGATGGCTGCATCGAACAGACCGATGTGATTCCCCAGAATGTGGACCGTGCCTCCCACTCCCCCGGACTGGAGGTCAGAGACATCCACGGTCCCCGACAGAGACGACGTGCCATGACTGCCCGCATCAATGAGTACCGTTCCGCCTACATTGTGAATCAGCGCGTGGCTGAAGATTGTGATCGTGTCTTGTGCCCATAAATCGATGATCGCGTGATCCGCATGAATCGCCGCTCCGTCCGCCAGGGTGATGTCGGTCGAGGCATGCAATGTCAGCTCAGCCCCACCCGTGGTTAGCTCACTGGCTCCCGACAGGACGATGTCATCCGCAGACAAGTGGATGCTATCGCCCGCATGAATTTCGCTGTCGACAATAATATGCTCGACCCCCGTATCGACCGTCAGCACTCCCGTCAGATCTAATTGATGGACACCGTGGAACTCGACAGATTGGTTCGCGGCTGCGTCTGCGGTCAGGTGGATGGAGGAAAAACTTCCCGGGTCCATCACTTGATGTTGATTGGAGTGCCCATCCAGGCTGCCATCGATCACCAAATGTCCACCGGAATCGACGCTCAGGGTGACGACCTGATTGGCATCGGCGACATGAACGTCGAGCACTCCGCCGAGAATGGACGCCGAAACCGACAGCACCTGCCGGTCCTCCAACTTGCGCAGCGACAACCGGGCCGCGTGATTGAGGCGGGTGAGAGGCGGACGGCCCGCGCGACGGGCGTTGAGCCAGTTCCTGAACCAGGCAGAAATGTTCATCGTTCAATCCTTGCAGCGGTGCGACTGGCCCCGTCGGGTAGCAGCATGGAGGGGATGGCCATCCTTGGCGAGTGTTCGTCGTGAACCAGATTCAATGACCGTCTCTTTCCTGTATCCAAAAAGAAACACGTTGCAGAATGCAATACACTCTAAGGTCGGTTGTTTTCCTCCCCCGACACGGACCGCAATCCGGGAAGTTTGAGCAAGAACGACCGACCTCACCAGTGCCTTCAGCGAGAAATCCCACCATCCAGTTGTAAACCTCGTGAAATTGTAAAGTTGCGACGCCACAGCTGTCCAGAGGCTGAATCGACACTGTCCACGATTTGTCGATCAGTCGGTGCCTCCTTGGCACCTCCCGAGAGCCAATCACGCTGCCAGTGCAGCTGGCGTGCCGCATCGCCCTCAATCGAGATCTCACCCGTGGGGGGAGTCGAAGCCACAATTCGCAACCCGTCCACTGGTCGTGAGATACGGCGTCTGACGACTATTCCGGATGGAGGAGTCGGGCAATCTTTGACGGTGGTGCAGTTTCGAGCGATACTGCCCGTAAAATTGTTCGAACAGGTCGCGCCAGACCGACTAGGAATAGGAATCAGTGTCTGTCCCCGCACGGGGCAGACGGTCCAGGGGTCCAGTCATGGCGAGACAGTCACCACACATCGCCCCCCTCGGTTCTCCGGTGGGACTGAGGCTGTTCTCGATGGCCGTCGTCCTGCTGGCTGGCTCACTGAGTCGAGCGGATGAGTCGGTCGACAGCGTTTTGACGCTGGCTGAACTGTTGGCCGCCGACTCTCCTCCAGCTTCCCCAGATCCCCCCGCCGCCGAGCCGGTGAACAGCGATCCGGTTCCGCCGTCACCGATGACCGAGGAGACTCCCTCACCGGCGACAGACTCGAAATCGATGGCCGAGAAATTGTGGCAGGACCGGCCCCTGGGGAGCTTGAAAGCTTCTCTCCTGCACACCAAGGGAGAGAGGCCCACCAACGTCGCCGCTCCCCGTCTGGCACAGGCCGGTCTGACTGACATCGCGTGTGGAGACAGTCGTCCCTGGCTGCTGACCCATTGCGAATGGGACGCCCCCGCCACCCGGCATTTGCCGCTGCTGTTCGAAGAGCCGAATCTGGAGCGGCTGGGTTACACCAACCGTTGCTCTCTGGGGATCTTCGAGTGTGAGGATGGCCCCTGGACGATCGAGTGTCTGCAACCCCTCGTGTCGGGGGCGCACTTCGTCGGCAACATCGCGATGGTGCCGTATCGCTGTGGCTATCAACCGGCGTGCGAGCCGGTCTACACGCTCGGTCACGATCGTCCGGGAAGCCCCGTGTACTATCGCCAGCACCACACTCCGCTCAGCCTCCGGGGAGCGCTCTATCAAGCGGGCTTCGTCACCGGCATGGTGTTCGTGATTCCGTAGCAGAAGCCGCAGAAACAATCATTGACGGTTCCGACAGAAGTCGAAGTAGCGTGGGCTTTAGCCCACGCTTCCCTGAAGATCACGCTCCCGCGTGGGCTAAAGCCCACGCTACAGGGACTTTTGTCGGACACGTCATCATTGCCGTTGATCTGCATTGATCCGGAATGTCCGGAATGTGATCTTGGTCTGGATCGGTGTGGATCGTCACTGCGCGCCGAAGCTGACCCGATTTCAGCAGACCTCAAGCCCCCCTCCGAGGCCTCGCACGGAGAGTCACCCGGTGCCTCCGAAGAGTGATGGGGTCCACAGATCACTCAGGATTTCACAGATCCGAAACCGACAGCGGCGGCCACCCAGAGCGAGACGCACGCCCCGCTTGCGGCCTTGGCGTATCGGCCAGGGAACCAGTTCCACCGAAAGTGTGAGGCAGCGGCTGCGAGGTGCCGACGACAATCGCAAAGTGCGTTGCAGACTCGCGGCGACTGCGAGACTCCGCCGACCTCGTGGCTTGCCCCTCATCACGGATACAATGTGGGCGTCTCGACTCACCCTCCCGCTGCCGAAGGAATCCCCCTGTGCCGCACGTCACGCTACTTCTGATCCAGGGGGCCGATCAGGGGCAGCGGTTCGAATTCACCCAGGACGAGATCACCATCGGACGCGGGGCGACGAATGACATCCGCCTGCATGATACCGAGTCCTCGCGGCGGCATGCCTTCCTGCGGTGGACTGAGGACGAAGGCTGGCGGATCATCGACGAAGGGAGTTCCAATGGCACCTTCGTCAACGGCTCACTCACCCGCAAACGCACGCTCCGTGACGGCGACCAGATCCAGATCGGTCGCTCGATCCTCGTCTGTCACTTTGCCAATCGCGTTCGCGAAGCAGCTGACCGCGTCCAACTGATGGGGCCGGAACATCCGGCGGACCAGTCGCGAATCGTCTCACAAGCCCACGGAGATGCCGGGCGGACGCTCGTCGAGGAGACAGCGGCCCGTCTGGCCAGTTCCCCCCACGCCGGGGCGAATCTCCAGTTACTGTATCGCATCTCCGAAGAGGCAGTGCGGCCCACGGGGTCGCTCGACGAGGTGTTGCAGAAGATCCTCGACCTGACACTGGGCGCAGTCGGGGCGGATCGCGGCTGTATGTTGGTGGCCGACAGTAAGACGGACCGCATCGAGCCGCGGGTGGTGGCCTTTCGCGTGGGGACCGATGCGACGGAGCGCATCCCGCTGTCGACGAGCATTGTCGAGCATGTGATCCGCGGCGGAGTCGCGGTCCGCACGACGGATGCGCGGCATGACCGTCGCTTCGAAGAGGCCCCCAGTGTCCTGCAATCGGGGATTCGCGAGGCGATGTGCGTCCCGATGCAAGGGCGATACGAACTGATGGGCGTCATCTATGTCGACACCACGACCCCCTCGATCGACGCCCAGCGCTTCCCCGGCGGGTCGCGATTCAACGAGGACACGCTCAAGCTGCTGATGGCCATCGGTCGTCAGTCGGCTCTGGCCGTCGAGACCAACCGCTTCCAGCAAGCCTTCGTGCAGGCCGAACGACTGGCTGCGGTGGGCCAGGCGATCGCCATGCTCAGCCACCACATCAAGAACATCCTGCAAGGGATGAAGGGCGGCAGTCACCTGATCGAGATGGGTCTCAACGACGAGGACGACGCCCTGATCCGCAAGGGGTGGGGCATCCTCGAACGCAACCAGGACCGCATTTATAACCTCGTGATGGACATGCTGGCCTTTGGCAAAGAGCGGCGACCGAGACTGGAGCGGGGGCATGTCAACCAGTCGGTCGAGGAGGTCGTCGAACTCATCCAGCAGCGGGCCGAGGAGCAGGGAGTGACCATCCGCACCCAGTTCGCGACCGACATCCCCGAGACGCTGTTCGACCTGGAGGGGATTCACCGCGCGACGCTGAACATCCTCATCAATGCCCTGGATGCGCTCTATGGGTCCGCGGCGCCGACCATCGAGATCGCCACTCGCTTCGACCGCCAGAAGGATCAGGTCAGCATCATCGTCAGCGACAACGGACCGGGCATCGATCCGGTGGAACAGACGAAGCTGTTTAACTTGTTTGAGTCGTCGAAAGGCTCCGCCGGGACCGGGATCGGACTGGCTGCGAGCCAGAAGATCCTGCGCGAGCATGGCGGCGAGATCACGGTGGAAAGCCAGGCTCAAGCTGGAGCGAAGTTTACACTTCAGTGGCCGGCCCATTGCGAAGAACTCGATGGACTTGAGTCGGCGACGATGTAGGCGATGTCGCTCCGCGATATGTGGGGGTTGGAGTCCAGCCTTTAGGCTGCTCCGGAGCATGCTCAAGCTTGAACTCCAACCCCGCTTCTTAGTCCTGACAAGGCAGTAGTGCCCCGTCAACGCTCGATTTGTGGGTTCGCCCTCCCTCGGGCATTGGTCTCTATACCACTCCCACCCCGGAGGGGTCACAGCCCATAGCCGGTGGTCGAGCGCAGCGACACCACCGGTCTCGATCCCCAGAGCCCCCTGTATCCCGAAGGGATTCCAGCCGCTCTGGCCAGTTCCGTGATGCGACGGCTGCAATCCCTCCGGGATAGACGGACTGGAAGACGCCACTGTCCGGTGGTGTCGCTGCGCTCGACCACCGGCTATGGGCTGAATTCCCTTCGGGAAAATGACAGCCGCAAGACGGATTCGTGTCTGTCCCGAGGGTGTGACAGGACTTGGTTGTCGAATTGTGTAGAGACCAATGCCCCGGGGGAGAGGGGAGCAGGAGGTCGTTTGGTGAAGTCGGAAACTCGCCCCACGCGAGTGACCAATGAAAAACGCCTCGCGAAAGCGAGGCGTTTTCCGGTCATTCAGGCGTCGTGATTAGCGGTCGCTGCGATCGCGTCCACGGTCCGGGCCACGGTCCGGGCCACGGTCCGGGCCACGATCACGGTCGCTGCCACGGTCAGGAGCGGGTCCACGGTCCCGGTCGTAACCTCGGTCGCGATCACTGCGTTCTGGAGCGGGGCCTCGGTCGCGGTCGCTGCGTTCCGGAGCCGGTCCACGATCTCGGTCGGAACCACGATCAGGAGCTGGTCCACGGTCGCGGTCGGAGCCACGATCGGGAGCGGGTGCTCGGTCACGATCGTAACCACGGTCACGGTCACTGCGTTCGGGAGCCGGTCCACGGTCTCGGTCGCCGCCACGGTCGGGAGCTGGTCCACGATCACGGTCTGGGGCCGGTCCACGGTCGCGGTCGGAACCACGATCCGGGGCAGGCCCGCGATCTCGATCGCCGCCGCCACGTGGGCCGCGATCATCGCGGTCATCACGGCGGGGACGTTCTTCACGGGGACGATCTTCGCGAGGACGATCCTCACGAGGACGATCCTCACGCGGAGGACGCTCGCTGCCTTCCGCAGCCGGAGCTGCGGCCGTTGGGCCGCCGTTCCGCTCGATCAGCACCGCCTTGTGCGACAGCTTGACGCGGTTCTGTTCGTCGACGGCGATGACCTTCACTTCGAGCCGGTCGCCGACCTTGCAGACTTCGCTGACCGACTTCACGAATCCTTCGGCGAGTTCGCTGATGTGGCACAGGCCGTCCTTGCCCGGAGCGATTTCGACGAATGCACCGAAGTCCTTGATCGAACTGACCGTGCCGTTGTAGACGCGGCCGACCTTGATCTCTTCGGCGATCGCCTCGACGCGAGCCAGGGCTTCTTCGCAACCGACCTTGTTGGTTCCGGAGATCAGCACCTTGCCGTCGTCGGTGACATCGATCTGAGACTTGGTCTGCTCCTGGATCGCGCGGATATTCTTTCCGCCCGGTCCGATCAGCAGGCCGATCTTCTCGGGATCGATCCGCGTCTGGAGGATCCGCGGCGCGTAGTCGGAGATTTCCGGACGCGGGCGATTGATCGCACTGAGCATCGTTCGCAGCAGATCGAGACGGGCGTCCCGAGCTGCGGCGAGCGTGGCACGAATGATCTCTTCATTGATGCCGTCGATCTTGAGATCGAGCTGAATCCCGGTGATCCCCTTCTGGGAACCGGCGATCTTGAAGTCCATGTCGCCGAAGTGATCTTCGTCGCCCATGATGTCGGTCAGGAGGACATACTTGCTGCCTTCCTTCACGAGGCCGATCGAAATCCCGGCCACCGGCTGCCGAATCGGAACACCAGCGTCCATCAGGCTCAGCGTGCCACCGCACACCGAGGCCATCGAGCTGGAGCCGTTCGATTCGGTGATGTCCGAGATCAGGCGGATGGTATACGGGAAGACTTCCGACTTGGGCAGCACCCACTGAATCGAGCGTTCCGCGAGAGCCCCGTGGCCGATTTCCCGGCGACCCGGCCCCCGGATCGGCTTGCACTCACCGACCGAGTAGGACGGGAAGTTGTAGTCGAGCATGAACGGCCTGGCGAATTCGCCGAACAGCCCATCCGACTTCTGCTGATCGCGGACCGTTCCCAGAACGACCGTACACACCGACTGTGTTTCCCCACGGGTGAACACCGCTGAACCATGCACGCGAGGCAACACCTGGACCTGGCAATCGACCGCCCGCAGGTCACTCGGACCACGGCCATCGAGTCGCTTGCCGGAGAGGGTCAGATCGCGGCACGCCTGGTGATCGACTGCGGAAACCGCGTCCTTCAACTGCTGCAGGGTGCGGCCATCAGCCAACTCGGTGGCTCCGTTGGCGAAATACTTTTCGACCAGAGCATGCTTCACCAGACCGGCGGCGTGGGAGCGGGCCTTCTTCTGCGGGTTGGAGCGCGCCTCGCACAGGCGGTCGTAGGCTTCGGACTTCACCGAATCGAGGAAGGGGTTCTTGGTAGCCGCCTTGTACGGCACTTTGGCCTTGCCGCCCTTTTCGACCAGTTCCACCTGCATCGCACAGATTTCGATGATCGCCTTGTGCCCGAACATCAGGGCATCGGCCATCAGGTCTTCCGGCAACTGATCCGCGAAGCCTTCGATCATCAGGATCGAGTCACGGCTCCCCGCCACGATCAGATCCAGCCGCGAGACAGCCACCTGCTGCACGGTCGGGAACAGCACGAATTGATCGTCGATCAGACCGACGCGAACACCGGCGATCGGGCCAGCGAACGGCAGCGGAGAGACGGCCAGAGCCGCACTGCCGCCGGTGATCGACCACACATCGGGATCATTCTCGCCATCGCATGACAGCACATTGGCCATGACCTGGACCTCGTCGTTGTACCCTTCCGGGAACAGCGGACGGATCGGACGGTCGGTCAGCCGCGAAGTCAGAACTTCCTTCATCGTCGGACGACCTTCCCGCTTCAAGAACCCACCGGGGAACTTGCCCGCTGCGGCGAGCCGCTCCCGGTAGTCGCAGGTGAGGGGGAAGAAGTCCGTGCCGGGCCGCGAGGGACCGTTCTGAGCGGCGACGAACACAGTCGTCTCGCCGAATTGGACGAGGACGGCACCACTGGCCTGCTTGGCCCATTCACCTGTCGTAATGGTGAGCGTACGACCCGCGATTTGACGTTGAACAGAGACCTTCACTGGGGACAACCTTCTACTTCGAAGAAAACAACCGACTTTGAAACAGACTGCCTGAACCGATCCGACACCCACACCAACGCCGACTCAATACACGACAGACGGGCGGAAAAGCCGAACAAATCCGCCCTGACGGTTCACCTGCACTGGGACATGCCGAAACACCCGCACAGGAGGAGCCACACGCTCCTCCCCCGGCACGAAAAATCCCAATCGCACAGCGACCGCAACCACAACCGATGCGACTACTTACGCAGCCCCAAGCGACCGATCAACTCGACATAGCTCGCCGGCTTGACCCGACGCAGATACTCCAGCAGACTCCGACGCTTGCTGACCATTTGCAACAGGCCACGACGGCCCGCATGGTCCTTCATTTGACGCTTCAGATGCAGCGTCAGCTCGTTGATCCGATTCGTGAGCACCGCAACTTGGACTTCGGGCGAACCCGTATCCTTCTCGTCGCGACGAAACTCCTGAATCACCTGAGTCTTACGTTCATTCGTGATGGACATGATCGAAATTCCTCTCCGACCCCGCAGCAGCGCCGCTGGGACTGGAAACATGGGGTTTTCACACTCTGTGAACAGCTGTGTATGTTAACGTGGGGATTGGGAGATGCAATCGAGCGAAGGGCTCGATCAGGGCAATGCACTGTTTCTCAGGGCGTTGGTTTTCAGTCGTCAGTCATCAGTTTTCAGTCAGGGGAGAGTGGCCCAACTTCACAAAGTGCGTTGCCGTGGGGCTTCCCAAGTGTGTGCATCAGGAAAGTAGGCAGCGGCAGATATTCAACACGGTGGCACGGGGGCACGGAGAAATCCAGACACTCCGCGCTGAAGCCGACTGCGTGATGCCAGAAGGTGGCCCCAAGTCGCCGGATTCTCCGAATCCGGTGAGCTACGGTGCCCTGCCCAGCGGTGAGGTCGTCTTCTGGGCGCATGCAGTTCGCTCGGGCTGGGGGGGCTGTTCTGCTGGGCGGGCGTCGATTCACCGGACTCGGAGAGTCCGGCGACTTTGTCGGCTTCCGCGCGGAGTGTCGAAATCCAGACGTTTCCACATGGTCGGTTTGGACAGGATGTACAGGATTGACCGGATGAATCGCATCACATCAAGGCGGACTGTCTGCGATTCATCCGGTGAATCCTGTTGATCCTGTCTCCACCTCTTCGTCCGCAGCTTGTGTGCGGGAACCGAGCGACATTCTCCTCCGTGTC
>JAYWFM010000063.1:0-5930 GCA_043778825.1 Planctomycetota bacterium
AACGCAAAAAGAGTCTTCCCCCTTTTGCGTTTTTTGAGTTTTTTGCGGCCATCCCGACAGTCTGGATTCACGCCATTGCTGAGGAATCTCGCCCGGCCCTTCGCCAGGCAACGGGCACGTCGGAAACGTGCCTCACGCCAAACCGATCGATCTCAATCGTGTTCACAACACTGGGGCGAGGCTCCTGCCGAGCCGCTCGTGCCCAGCCATACCCTCCCGCGCTCGCGGCTCCGCAGGAGCGTCGCCCTCCCTTTGGTCAGAGTCACACCGGCGAGCGGCTCCCTTCCGTCGTGGGCCAGTCCCCTCGCAGATAGACGTTATCCCCCAGCGCTGCGACTTGGACGGAGGTCAGTGCCCGGAGGTCTTTCATCCACTCCTGGCCGACTCCCCCGACGGGGGAGAGTGCCCCTCGGCCCCCGATGAGGAGCGGAGCCACGAAGACGTGGCACTCGTCCACGAGTCCGTCATCAAAGGCTGAACCGAGGACGCCGGCTCCGCCTTCGAGCAGGACATGGGTCATGCAGCGGCGGCCCAACTCGTCGAGCAGGCACCGCAAAGAGGGGCGGTTCGGATCGCTGGGTGTGCCCGCAAGTGAGAGCGTCTCCACGCCCGCAGCTCGCAGGGCCTCCACCCGCTCCGCCGGAGCCTGCCGAGAGGTCGCCACCAGGACCGGTTGATCTCGCGCAGTCCGCACCAGTTGAGAGGTCAGCGGCGTGCGGGCCTGGGAGTCGAGAACCACACGGACGGCCACTCGCGGTCCCGGCGGGCGAGCGGTGAGCAACGGGTCGTCCTGAATCACCGTCGCAATCCCCACCACAATCGCATCGCACTGACCCCGCAACTCATGAGCCATGGCCCTCGATTGTGCATTCGAGATCCACTTCGAGTCGCCGTTGTATGTGGCGATGCGGCCATCGAGCGACATGGCCCACTTGGCATGCACCCACGGTCGTCCCTCCAGCATTAGTCGGCGAAACGGAGCGATGAGGCGGCGGGCTTCCGGTTCGCAGACCCCGACCTCGACCTCGATCCCCGCTTGCCGCAGCTGAGCCATGCCGCGCCCATCGACATGCGGCGCCGGGTCTCGCGTCCCGATCACCACGCGCCGAATTCCGGAGGCGATGACGGCGGGGGCACAGGGGGGAGTCTTCCCGTGATGCGAGCAGGGTTCGAGCGTGCAATACAGTGTGGCCCCCTGAGCAAGTTCTCCGGCAGCGGCGAGGGCCTGGACCTCGGCATGCGGACCGCCGAACCGCTGGTGCCACCCCTCGCTGATAAGCTGTAAGCGATCATCCACGATCACCGACCCGACGGGGGGATTCGGCTCGACAGCCCCGCCCCCCCGCTGAGCCAGTTGGATCGCGTGACGCATGACGGACTCGGGAGAGTCGAATGGCATTCGAACGGGCGCTCAGAAAGCGAAACAGAGACTCACCGGCAGGATCAGCCCCGGAAGGCATATCTCCCGACACTCAGCATATCCGACGGGAATTCCGATTGCTTCCGTCGAGGAAGTTGTCAGTCTTGTGGCGTGTGCATCAGGAAATCAGGCAGCGGCTGAAATTCACCACGGAGTCACGGAGAGATTGGAGAGATTGACAGGACAGACAATTGATGGGCTGGGAGACTGAATGTTTTGACAGGATGAACAGGATCAACAGGATGAATTTCAGAACCCGCTGACACCAGCCCACATCCTGTCCATCTTGTTCATCCTGTCAAAACCTCTTTGGATTCCCAGACAAATGGCCCACCATGAACGTCTCTTCGTGCCTCCGTGTCTCCGTGGTAAATCTCTGCCTACTTTTCTGATGCACACACAGTCTGGAGGAGTCAGTGATCCATCTTCAGTTCTCCCATCGATGTCACTCGGCTTCCCCCCCGAGGCCACTGTAGAATGCCTCAGCAGGCTCCACTGATGATCCTCTTTCCAGGAGAACCCCCATGTCCGGTCTCGGCGAGTTCCAGCTGATTGACTGGATTCGGCGGCACTCGTCGCCGCATCCGCAAGTACCCGTCGGCATCGGCGATGACGCCGCGCTGCTGGCCCCGACGCCCGGTGAAGAGGTCATCGTCACCACCGACATGCTGATGGACGGGCGACATTTCCTCGTCGGTCAGGCAGACCCCGAACTCATCGGTCGCAAGGCCCTCGCCGTTAACTTGAGCGATATCGCTGCGATGGCAGGCCGTCCCCTCGCGGCATTCATCAGTTGGGCGCTCCCGCGTCATGGCGGGCGAGAACTCGCCCAGTCTCTCTTCGCGGGCATGGCCGAACTCGCCGATTCATACCACGTCGCCATCGCTGGAGGTGACACCAACAGCTGGGACGGCCCACTCGTGATCAGCATCACGCTAGTGGGTGAGACGGTCGGCAGACGCCGAATTCTACGGAGCGGAGCACGCCCCGGAGACTGGATCTTCGTCAGCGGTCCACTGGGCGGAAGCCTGCGCAGCGGTCGGCACCTGACATTTACGCCACGAGTCCGTGAGGCACTCGACCTCGTGCAACGGGTGCAGGTCTCGTCGATGCTCGATCTCAGCGACGGCATCGCCTCCGACCTGCGACACATCCTCGACCAAAGCGGAGTCGGGGCCACTTTAGACGCTCGCTCGATTCCAATTCACTCGGATGTCGATCGTGCCCTCCCCGAGTCAGAACAGCTGAGACGGGCACTGACCGACGGCGAGGATTTTGAGTTACTGTTTACCGTGTCTGCGACCGAAGGGGAGCGGCTGCTCGCCAGTCCGCCGCAGGACTGGACACCAATCGGCATCGGGATCATTGACGAGCAACTGGGTTGTCGTCTGTGGACGGCCCAAGGAACCGCGGATCTTCCGCACGGGGGCTGGGAACACGCAATTGAGTAGACCAGAAAACGAAAACGCGAGGCGTTGCACGCCTCGCGTTTGGGGTGACATCACAGCGAAGAGCCGGGATTAAGGCTTCTTTTTCTTCTCGGGCATGGCCTTGAACTCTTCCAGCGTCAGCTTCATGTCGTTGTCCTTGTCCTTGGCGGCGAATGCCTTCTTGGCTCTCTCCGTCTTCGCGGGGTCGTCGGAGGCCTTCTTGCCCACGAACTCTTCCAGGGACAGCGAGCCGTTGCCGTCCTTGTCCTTCTTCTTGAAGACTTCAGCGGCATCGGGCTTCTTCTTCTCCTCAGCACAGAGGCTGCCCATTCCGAGACCCAACACCAACGCACACAACAGCAAACGACGCATTTCTGACTCCTGAACCGATGAAGAACTGCTGAGGACCGCCAGCTCCGCCAGCTGAACCCAGACTCTGTCTCCCATGAGATGCGCTGAATGATCGAATTATTCTCAAGAGTCCAATGGCTGAATCTTTCTGACGGAAGACGCAGTTCCTGTGAGCGGCACGGCGCTCGCCGCCGGTTCCCCTGACCGTCCTCCGACCAAGCAGTGGTTCCCTGGCGAATGGCAGCCAGAAGAACCGGCGGCGAGCGCCGTTCCGCTCACGAGGGGGATTCACCCCGCGTCCCAGGACACCCCGTCCCAGCCAATCACCTGCTCCAGAAACCCGCACACGCCGGTGCTGAACGTCTCGAACAGGGCCTCGCCCTTTTCAGCGGTCGCGTGCGCCGGAGCCCCGATGTGGCCCGGAACGGTGCGGTCCTTCGTGGTCCAGCCTCGGTACGCCTTCCCGAAGCCGAACCCGAACGGCACCTCGACGATCTCGGTGTGCGGCTGGACCAGATGCGGAGCGATCCGCAGGATCATCGAGGTCTCCCACTCGCAGGCGTGCCCCATCTCCTTCTGCACCAGATCCGCGCGGCAGGTCTTCGGGCTGCCGAAGTCCCAGTACGTCGTGAACAGCAGCAAGAGATCCTTCCGCTCTCGGTGGTGCTGCCGCAGCTCGAACACCGCCTGTCGCCCCGGTACATCGTTGCCGCCATGCCCATTCAGGAACACGATCCGCCGGAACCCATGCCGCAGAAAGTTCTCGGCCATTCCCCGCAGCAGGTCCAGGTACACGCGCGGCGGACTCGACAGCGTGCCCGGAAAGTCGATGTGATGGTCCGAGTTCCCCAACCACTGGAGCGGGGCAAACAACACCCGTTCCCCGATGCGGGCATCGACCCGCCGCACCACTTCGCCCAGCAGCATGCTGTCGGTAAAGACCGGCATGTGGTGCCCGTGCTGTTCCAGCGCCGCCACCGGGAAGATGATCGGGAGATCGCGGGACAGCCCGTCGACGGTCTTCCAGTTCAGATCGGTCAGTTGCATGGGAGTCTCCGAGGGAATTGTGCGAAAGTGAGCCGTCTACGGTGTCCCCTGAGTGAGGTGTCGCTCGTGGAAGGGGTATTCGGGTCGCTTCGCTCATCTGAACGTAGCTGCGTTCGCCAGAACGCGGGCAGAGGCTCTCGACGTTCGAGGTGGCCGGAAGTCTCTCGCTGCGTTTGGGGCTGGTTCCGGTTGCCCGCGTTCTGGCGAACGCAGCTACCACAACGGTCGCGGCTGAACCTGCGGCACGCGCAACGTGATCAACACTCGCGACAACTCATTCGCGGACAGCAGCCCCGCGGAGTTCTTCGCAAATTCGCGCGAAAGATGCCAGCGTGACAGCATTTCAAACATCACATCGCACGCGGGCAGCGACATCCCGAACTTTGTCTTGAGCGGGTTTGCCTCATGAGGAGCCATGTCCTGGAACTGGCTGATGAGGAGAAAATCCCCCTCGTTCGGCAGGCTCAAATGGAACGCCTGCAACGTGCTGGCCAGTCGCGGATCAAAATCGTGAGGCACTTCACGCAGTCCACTCCGCACGTATCGGCGGGCGGTCTGCGGGTCGACGGAGACGATTCGGGCTGCGGTTTCGCAGACGGCGTAGATCACGCTCTCATCGGCGAGTGTCGCCTGGTGCCGGTCGCGATCAACATGGCGACTCCAGGTCTCCAGCAGGAGGTCCAACTGGACCTGCGGCGGGACCGGGCGGAGGAACGGCACCTCGGTCAGGAAGCCAAAGCAGCGATCCCCGGTCAGCCCGACCTGATCGGCCAGGGCGATCCGCTCCAGCGTCTCAAAAAACGCGACGCGAAACGCGATGTACGCAACATCGGTTTGGGGCACAGCGGTATCGCAGACGGTGAGCATCATGGCCACAGTGGCAAACCGCATACCCGCCGACAAGCCGGTTCCGGGACGCGGCGGGCTGGATTTCTAAGTCTTCCACGGGGTGGGAGTTATCTCTTTTCTGCGTCACCCAGTCTGCCGATCTTCTCGCAACGACGTTGTCTTCACACCACATTCACAAAGCCCCGAGTGTGGTGGAAACGCATCAGGGAATCGCTGGCGAGTGGTGTGGACCCTCTCCGGATCGTCACGCAGCCCCGGTCTCATGCAACGTCTGATTCGGATCGCCGGACTGCCTCCCGATCAATTCCGCACGGTGGTGATACAAGACCGCCAGCAACTCCTCATCGTCGATATCGCCGAGCGACCGACCGGTCTGGTCCTCGCCCAGAAATCCGATGTGAGCCAGCAACTGCCCCAGCCGAACCTCGTGGGACAACTCGCAGAGATCGCTCAGCAGTGTGAGCGCTTCGTGTTGGGTGGTTGAGATCATGACAACAAGTCTCCGATCCGGGACTCCGGCTCGCCGACAGGTGAAACCCGCTCCATTGCCCGGTGAAAGAGTGTCTGCATGGCCTCCTTCGGAAACAGATTCGCGGCGAACTCGCGGCTGTTGAGGAATTGCTGGTGGGGCAGGGTGGTGAGGCGTTGTTGCAGGTCGTGGCGGACCTGCTGTTCGTATTCGATCAACCCCGCGCGGAGGGCGGTGTTGAGGGATTGGAGGCGAAGATGCCGTGTCGCCGGGTCGAGCGCTGAGGCCAGCAGGGCGGACTTCTCCGTCTGGAGTGTCGCCTTTTTCTCCGAAAAAGGGCGTCCTTTTTCGGAGAAAAAGGCGA
>JAYWFM010000064.1:0-14017 GCA_043778825.1 Planctomycetota bacterium
GGATCGAGTGATCTCCTGTGCCGCGGATTGCCAGACCCCGTGTTCTTCCGGTGTCTGGGAGCTGTGGTGAAACTCTGCCTACTTTTGTGATGCACACACTTCCCTCCCCGCGCCACTGGAATGGTGCGGACATGGGGCACATGCGAGGATATGATGGCAGCGGTTCCATTTCCCACCGGAGCGCGAGTCATGATCCCCCATCCCGAGTCTGTCAGTGTGGCTGACAAAGCTCGCCGCGTGTACGACGAGCGGCTGAAGACCCAGTTGGAAGCCGAGCATTGGGGCGAGGTCATCGCCGTGGAGCCCGATTCGGGCGAATACGTTCTCGGTCGGAACTTGTTGGAGATTACCACAGCTCACACCGCAAAGTTCGGGAACAAGCCCGTCTATGTGTTTCGCGTGGGTAGTGGCGGTGCGGTTAAGATCGGGGGAGCGTTCTTGAATGGACGGATTTCTCGATGAACTCGATCAAGCGCGAGGGCGCTGACCCGCACTTCCCCAGTGACCAGCTCGCTATCGCCCATGGGCAAATGCCTCCCCGCTACTGGTCGCGAATGACGGATGTTTTCGAAGGGGCCAATATGGTGGAAATGAAAGCCTCGGTTCCGATATCCGGCACGAAGTAGATCCAGCCGTGGCGGCTCAACGAGCGAAGCCGGATGACGAACATCTTTGAACGGGAATCGCGCGGGGCATGTATCGCTTTCACCATGGGCCAGTAGACATGAGCGGTCGTGGGACGCGGTCTTCGAATCATGACATCAAAGACCCAGCCGATTAAAATAAGTCCAAAGAAATACGGCATGAGATTCACCAAGTTGAATGTGTGATGTCTGTAAACTCCAAAGAAGAACCAAGAGCCAAGAGTCACCAGGCGGAAAACAACACTTTGCCAGTAAATGGAAGTGTCCTTGGCAAACGCATAGAACACGATGCCGTCTTGGAACACCTCATACGTGCCTTCCCCCCACAGGCGAGGACGCAGAAAAAAGAAGAATCGAATGTGCCACGGCACGGTAAACAGTGCCTCGCCGACGAACAGGCGATTCGAGAGTTCTGGCTCCTTCGCACGCGCCAATCGAGTGCGGCAGGCCGGACATTCTCCCTGAACTGAGGGCAGCACTTGAACTTGACAGGCGGGGCATTCCAGTGAGCTGCGCATGGGGGGAATCACATTCTACGGCATCTCAATCACCCGAATCCGGCGGTATTCCATCTGCCCGTTATCGCCTTCGAGGCCAATCGGGCCGGACTCCGGCATCTTCAGGGCCGCCTCCAGCACCTCGCCGTTACACGTGCAGTGACCCACGTTGTCCTTCACCACCACGACCATTTGGTTCCAGTCTTGGGGCTTGTAGCTCTTGAGTTCCTTGTACGGCCCCGCCAGCGGGTAGTCGCGACATTGCAGTTGCGGGCGGCGGATGAAGACGCCGCTGTCGGCGTTCGGCGTCGCGCGGAAGTCGAGCTTCAGCGTGAAGTTCTTGGGGAACTCCTTGGTCGTCCACAGCTGTTGCACGCGGCGGCCTTCGGGGGGAGTGGTCACGACGATGCGGCCATGCAGGGCGACATACCGCCCGTCGTCGCTGGCGGTCTTGCCGTCGAACGTAGCCTGCTTCTCCTGCGTCTTCTGGTCGCGGAAGCCCCAGCCGGTCAAGTCCTTGCCGTTGAACAGGCTAATCGCCCCCGATTCGAGTTCGAACTGGTCGTCCTCGGTCTCCAGGAACCCCAGCGTGGCGAAGATCGGCCGCAGCGCCGCGGCCCACTTGGCGTACCCGACATCGTTGGGATGCAGCAGGTCCGGGAACTCGGCCAACTGGGCGTCCCCCTTGTCATCCGCGAACAGTGTCCATGTCTCGACCCGCGTCACTTGGGCATTGCCCTTCACAGCTGCGAAGCAGAGTTCATTGAGCTTCTTGATCTTGTCCGCCGGTCGGCTCTTGCTGGCCGAACTGGGGAACACCTGGCAGTAGACAATCGGCATCTTCGGATTGTGCTTCTTGAGGGCCTCAATGATGAGCTTGAAGTTCCCGGCGATCACTTCCGGCTCGGCCTTCTCCTCCAGGTCGTTCGTCCCCATCAACAGGACCACGCCCGAGGGGTTCAGCGACAGCACATCCGCTGGCAGCCGAATCAGCATCCCGCGCGTCGTGTCCCCGCTGATGCCGCGATTGGCGACCTTCACGCCGGGGAAGCTGTTCTTCATGTCGTCGCCCCAGCCCTGGGTGATCGAGTCGCCGAGGAACACGACGGACTTCTGGTCCTTCTCGACTTGCTTGGCCCAAGCTGTCCGCTTCTGCGTCCAGAGTCCTTTGAACCAGTCATACCGCCGAATCGGCCCGGCCCCCGGCAACCCCTCATCCGTCGCCGGGAGTTCAATCCCCAGCGCAGGCTTCTCCTCCGCCCGCAGACCAGCTGCGGAGGAGCACAGAAACAGGAACGCCAGGAACGGCACGACGCAGCGGAGGGGTGAGGTGTTCATGGGAGGTATGGTGTCGAATCGTATTGGGAGTTGCAACTGGGAGGCCCGTAGGCGATGTCGCTCCGCGACTCGCATTCCGTGAGTATGGCAGTCGCAGGGTGGGACTGGCCGCTTTGGGCGCAGGCCCACCATTCCGGGGGCCAAGTCGCACATGGTGGGCCAGCGCCCAAAGCGGCTTGTCCCACCCTACGTCCCAGTGTCGGACGTGACTTCCAGCCAGAGTTCGGCTGCTTCGCGGATGTGGTCGAGCGCATCTTCGCGCGTGTCGCCCTGAGAATAACAACCCGGCAGAGCGGGGACGCTCGCCGAGTATCCCCCCACGGGTTCTGGATGGATGAGGACTTTCAGTTTCATGGTCGACTCCTGCGGCTCATCATCGCGTCGCTGGCCGGAATGTCGCACGACGCTCCGCGTCGTGAGTCACGACGCGGAGCCTCGTGCTACATAATCACCTCATGCACCACATTCCCAAACACATCGGTCAGCCGCATGTCGCGCCCGCCGAAGCGGTAGGTTAATTGAGTGTGCTCGATGCCGAGCAGGTGCAGGATCGTGGCGTGCAGGTCGTGCATCTCCAGCTTGTTCTCGATGGCGTGGTAGCCAAACTCGTCTGTCGAGCCAAAGGCCATGCCGCCCTTAATGCCGCCGCCCGCCATCCAGACGGTGAACCCGAACGGGTTGTGGTCGCGGCCATTGGAGCCTTGCGCGAAGGGGGTGCGACCGAACTCGCCGGCCCACAACACCAGCGTCTCGTCGAGCAGGCCCCGCGCTCGCAGGTCGGTGAGCAGGGCGGTGATCGGCTGATCGACGGAGCGGGCGTTCTTCTCGTGCCCGTCCTTGAGGTCGTTGTGCTGGTCCCAGCGGTCGCCGTTGCCGCCGGGAGTGGTGACCTGCACGAACCGTACGCCGCGTTCGACCAGCCGCCGGGCGAGCAGGCAGCTCTGCCCGAACGCCTTCGTCCCGGGCCAGTCGTGATGGAGGCCGTACATCTCCTGCGTGGCCTTCGTCTCCTGGCTGAGGTCGGCCAGTTCGGGGGCGGCCGACTGCATGCGGAAGGCCAGTTCGTAATTGGCGATGGCCGACTCGAGGGCGTCCTGCTTCCCAGTGCGGGCCAGCAGCGAGCGGTCGAGCGTCTCCATCAATTGCAGCTTGCGACGTTGTGAGGCGGGAGTCGCGTCCGACCGTTCGACATTCGCGACCGGTGCCCCCTCACGGCGGAAGATCGACCCCTGATAGGTCGCGGGCAGGAACCCGTTCGAGAAACAGTCAAGCCCGCCCGGTGGGATCAGCCCGGCGTTGACCACCACAAACCCCGGCAGGTTCTGGTTCTCACTCCCCAGCCCATACGTCACCCACGCCCCCATGCTGGGCCGCCCCTGCAACCCATGCCCCGTGTGCAGGAAGTAGTTCGCGTTCGTGTGCTCCGAAAACTCTGAGGTCATCGACCGGATCACGCACAACTCATCCGCACACGACCTCAACTTCGGGAACAAGTCGCTGATCGGCAGCCCGCTCTGCCCGCTGTTCTCGAACTTCCACGGCGACCCGAGCGAATTCCCGACGTTGTCGAACTGGGTCGGCTGGACCTTCATCTTGAAGGGTTGGCCGTTTTCCTGAGTGAGTAGCGGCTTGGGGTCGAAGGTGTCGACCTGCGACGGGCCACCATCCATGTAGAGGAAGATGACGTTCTTGGCCCGGGGCTTTCGATGTGGGGCCGTCGCGGGCGAATCGGCGAGAGCCTGCCCGGTGCCGGTCAACAAACCCGCCAGTGCGAGCGATCCGAATCCATTGGCCGTCTGCGAGAGCCATTCCCGCCGGGATGACGGCGCGGGGAGGAATGACGAGCAGCTGCCGAAGCGGGTGAGAGAAGCCGACACAGGAGGTGCCTCGAATGGGGAAGTGACCACGCTCTCCACCATAAGGGGACGGGAGATCGACCTCAAGGCCAGCGTAGGCGATGTCGCTCCGCGACTCGCATTCCGATGGAGTAAACGTCACCTCATTCGCCCGCGTTCTGGCGAACGCAGCTACGTGATAGCCAGCGATAAAAGGACAGTGGCCGGACTGGTTCCTGGAACCCCGATCGATCACGATGCTCCGACCTGACCTCAATCCTGACCTCAACACTCGACCTGTGTCCGCCTCCCTCAACATCGCTGATCGACTTCGCGACTCGGCCTGGAAGTGGCCTTGGCGGCGGGCTGTCGTCTGTCCGGTGGGACGTGACCACGCGGGGCGGGCGACGTATGCGCAGTGGACGTTTCGCCAGCTCGACCACGAGAGCGACCGGCTGGCGCGCGGTCTGCGCGAGATTGGCGTGCAGCCGGGGTGCCGGATGGTGCTGATGGTCCGGCCCTCGCTGGAGTTCATCGCCCTCACGTTCGCTCTGTTCAAAGCGGGGGCGGTGATCGTGCTGATCGATCCCGGCATGGGGCGGACGAATATCTTCCAGTGTCTGGAGGAGGTGGAACCGGAAGGGTTCGTCGCGGTCCCGGCGGTGCATTGGATTCGCACGTTGTCGCGGAAGTTCCCGAACGCCAAGCTCAACGTCCGTGTCGGCGGGCCGTGGGCACCGGGGTGCGTCGCGACGTATCAGTCGTTGCGTGGGATAGGCTTCCAGCCTGTCAATTCTGTGCCAACGCTTGAGTCGAATGACCCGTGCGACGAATGTTCAATGGATGCGAATCAGTGCCCAGATTCCGGTCCCCTCTCCCCCGCAAGCGACATGACTGGCACCCACGACTCGACTGCGGGGGAGAGGGCTAGGGTGAAGGGGGCCACCGATAAGTTCACGCCCCCTCACCCCGGCCCTCTCCCCCACAGCGGAGTCCACATCGACAGCCACGCCGATTGTGGGGGAGAGGGAGCAGAACAAGGAGCGGATCGACAGGCTGGAAGCCTATCCCACGACGAGTTCCCCATCACCCGCACCCAACCCACCGACCCGGCAGCTGTGATCTTCACCAGCGGCAGTACCGGCCCGCCGAAGGGGGTGCTGTATGAACACGGGATGTTCAACGCCCAGGTCGATTTACTTCAGCAGTTCTATGGCATCGAACCGGGCGAGGTGGACCTGCCGGGGTTCCCGTTGTTTGCGCTGTTCAATGCGGCGATGGGAGTGACGACGGTCATTCCGGACATGGACCCCACGAAGCCCGCGCAGGTTGATCCGCGGAAGATCATTGAGGCGATTCGCGACAACGGAGTGACACAGGCGTTCGGGTCACCGGCGTTGTGGAACCGTGTGGGATCGTACTGCGTTGAGAATCAAATCGAACTGCCATCGCTCAGGCGGGCGTTGTCGGCGGGCGGTCCGGTGCCGGTGCGTGTGCTGAAGATGATGAGCCAGATACTGACCGGGCCGAACGCCGACCTTCATACCCCCTATGGAGCCACGGAAAGCCTGCCGGTTGCTTCCATCGGCGCTCGTGAGGTACTGGCTCGCACAGCTGCGAAGACTCGCAAGGGAGCGGGCACCTGTGTCGGTCGAGCCTTCCCCGGCGTCGACATCCGCATCATCCCGATCACCGAGGGACCGATTGCCGCGATCGATCAAACTCGCTCACTCCCCCCCGGCGAGATCGGCGAAATCATCGTGCGCAGCCCGGCGGTGACTCGCGAATATTTCCAGAGACCGGAACCGACTGCAGCAGCCAAGATCGCGGATGACGAGACGTTCTGGCACCGCATCGGGGATGTCGGGTATCTCGATCAGGAGGGACTGCTCTGGTTCTGTGGACGTAAGGCCCACATCGTTTACACCAAAGACGGGCCGATGTACTCAGTCTGCTGTGAGGCGATCTTTGAGACCAACCCGCTCGTCTATCGTGCGGCACTCGTCGGTATCGGTGAGCGGGGGCAGCAAGAACCGATTATTGTCATCGAGCCTGTCTATCCGGGGGATCAAGGCCAAATCCCTCAACATGTGATCAACCACACGAAGCCGATCATCGAACTCCACGCCAGATCCCGTGCCCGCAGTTCACCCCTCACGGAGAAGATCGAGAAGTTCCTGATCATCGACGCCATGCCCGTCGATACCCGCCACAACGTGAAGATCAACCGCGAGGCTCTCGCCGTGTGGGCCAAGGAGCAACTCCAGCGATGAATCCCTGTCTCCCATTGTCCCGGCAGGGACATCCGACAATCGCCCACCGATTCATCGGTGGGTTCAGGATTGCTCTACAGACGCAGCCCCGAAAGGGGCGACAGAAAACGACGCCGTTGCCATTCTTGCACATCAATGATCTCGGTACGAATTCCCAGATTCTGCCGTCCCTGACGGGACTGATCGGTTTGGCGGCTCGCACTCCCACCGTTGAAACGGTGGGCTATTGTCAGGTGTCCCTTGCGGGACAAAGAGTGAGCAACCCTGAGATAGACTTCGCGCGGTCCCGAGTGTTTCGTAGCTGCCCCTCGCCAGAGGGCGGGCACGCACGCCAAGTCGCCCACGTTCTGGCGAAACGTGGCTACGAAAGAATTTCCCTCTTCCTCCCGTGTGAAGTCTAAGGAGCCTCCTATGCTGACTCCCGATCAACTCACGCGGCTCTCCGGGCTGGAGCTCCAAGCCCGAGCCATTGTCGAAGGAGCCCTCTCGGGTCAGCATCGCAGCCCCGCGCGCGGGGTCTCCGTCGAGTTCGCGGAACATCGCCAATACGCCCCCGGTGATGATCTGCGGCATGTCGACTGGAAGGTCTTTGGCCGTCGCGACCGGTACTACGTCCGGCAGTACGAGATGGAGTCGGACCTCGTGTGTCATCTGCTGGTCGACACGACCGAGTCGATGTCCTACCGCTCGCAACAGAGCGTTGTGTCCAAGCTCGACTATGCCCGCTGGCTGGCGGCTGCGACGGGGTTTGTGGTCACGCAGCAGCAGGATCTGATCAGCCTGTCGACGCTCGACCAGTCGCTGAAGCTGCGCGTGCCGCCGGGGGGGCGGATGGCGCATTGGCACAACGTGGTCCAGGAACTCAAGCAGCTGGAGGTGGCTCCGCTGACTGATTCTCCAGCGGCGGCGACGCCGTTCGAGACCTCGCTGGGCCAGTTCACCGAAGTGACGAAACGGCGGTCAGTGGTGGTGGTCATCAGCGACTGCCTGCGGCCACTGGAGGAGATCCTGAAGGGGATGCGGGCCTTGCGGTCGCGGAAGCATGACGTGCTGTTGCTGCACGTACTCGACCCGGCAGAACTGGTATTTCCCTTTGACGGGCCGGTGCTGTTCCAGGGACTCGAAGCCAGCGGCGAACAGCTCGTCGAAGCGCGGAGTTTGCAGGTCGCCTATCAAGCGGAGGCGAAGACGTTCTGCGACGCACTCGAACTCGGCTGCCGCGACATGCACGCGGACTACGCGCGGGTGTTGACGCACGAGCCGGTCGATCTGGCGCTGCGGCGCTGTCTGCTGGAGCGATCGCGCACGCGCTGATTGGTCACGTGAGAGCATTCCATGATGGCTGGTGCGCCGAGGAGTCGAACGGCCCCCCAGGACAGTTCCGCCCGGACCGGGGAGTCCAGTCTACGAGGGCGAACACCGAATCGTGGAATGCCCCAGAAGAAGCCCCGCAGCGGACGCACACTGGCCGCACTCCTCGCTCCGCTCGGCCCTCGTTGACGCTTCGGGTGACTGAATGCGGGGGGCCACCCAGGGCACATGCCTCGGTTCATGACTTCTTGGGCCGGGAGGGTTTGGCCTTCTTCTCGGGATGGGGCGTGGCCTTGGTCGATGAGGCGTGCCCTTTGATCGACGAACCGGCGTGGGCGAATCGTTCCGGCAGGCGTTCGCGGTGTTCCACGTCGCTGAGTTCTTCGGCCTCGCGAATCACATCGACCTGGCCGTCTTCACCGACCATCACGATCGCGGGGCGGTATTCGATGAACTGCATCCACTGGGTGTTGTTGTACGCCCCCACCGGGGAGATCACCAGTTGCTGGCCTCGGCTGAGCGGGGGGAGTTGCAGGTAGTCATCGACGACATCGATGTTCATGCACAGCGGCCCGTACAGCACACAGGGCTCCGTCAAACCGAATTGCTCCTCGACCGTCTCGATCTGAAACTTGTACCACGTGGCGGTGTACAGCAGGTTCACCCCCGCATCGAGAACGTAGGCCCGCAACCCGTCGGCCAAGCGCTTGGCGGCCAGGACCGAGGTCACCAGATAACCCGCCTCTTCGACCAGCATGCGGCCCGATTCCAGGATCAACTTCGGACGCCAATCGGCGGGCAGCGCCTCGAGCAACGCATCGCACAGCGACTCGGCATATTCATCGATCGAGGGGATCATCACATCGGGAGACAGGTAGCTCCCCTTGAGCTTGTTGCGGGACGGAAACCCGCCGCCGACATCCAGGTAGCTGACGCGGAAGCCGAACCGCTTCTCGACCTCTTTGGCGAACTCCACCATCTTGCGCACTTGCCGGCCATAGGCCGCTGTGTCGAGGATGAAGGTCCCGATGTGGCAGTGGAGGCCGTCGAGTTCGAGTAAGCCTTCGTGCGACATGTGGCGGATGACATCCATGGCCTGGCCGGTTTCGAGGTTGAACCCGAACCGGGACCATTGCGGTTGGATCCCCGAGTCGAGGTTGAGACGAATCCCGACCTTTACCGGGCGACCGAGTTTTCGCGCGATCGATTCGAGATCCTCGATTTCGTCCTGATGGTCGACGTTGATCGTCGCCCCCTCCTGCACGGCCTGCAACAGGATGTCTTTCGACTTGTGCGGTCCGTTAAAGATGATCTGATTGCCGGGGACGCCCAGGGCCTTGGCCTTCTGGTACTCCATCTTGGAGACGACCTCCGCGATGGCCCCCTGCTCGTGCATCAACGCGCAGATCGCCTTGAGGTAGTTCGTCTTGTACGACCAGCCGATCACCACATTCGGATAACGCGTGGTGAACGCCCGGTGATACTGGCGGAACTTGCGGCGGATCGCCTGTTCGGAGAACACGAACAGCGGCGACCCGTGCTTGGCGATCATCTCCGGGATCGAAGCCCCATCGATGTCCGGCCGCGAGCGACTCCGCCCGGCGGTACTCAGTCCGAACTTGTTCATCAGGCTGGATTGCAGCTTGGTGATCACCGGTTTTTCGTAGACGCTCTTCATGGGGGGGGGGCTTTCTGTGGTAACGGGCTGCTTGTCTGGTAGCTGCACTCGCCAGAGTGCGGGCTGCCCGCGTTCTGGCGAACGCAGCTACACCACTACGTATTCCCAACGGTCATGATCTGCTGGAAGCGGTCCATCTCGGTCACGATCTCGTACGTGTAGCGCATGAACATTTTCCCGGCGGCGTAGCTCGGAGTCTTGCCCAGGGGCAGGTCGAACATCTTGCGCACCATCCGCGAGGGCAGGTTGACGCCGACACCGGTGGCGAAGTACGTCCAGGCGGGGAAGCGCGGATTGATCTCGATCAGGTACACGTCGTCTTGCGAGACCATGCACTCCAGTTCGAACGGCCCCCGCCACTGGAATGCCTTCACGAAGCGTTTGGCGGCGGAGAGCATCGCGTCATGCTTGATCGATACGGCGGACCAGACCTTGCCGATCGCCGTCACCGACATCTTCTTCATGCCGACCAGTCCCAGCGTGGCCCCTTCGCCGTCCCCCAGGCCGACGACGTTCAGTTCATCGCCGATGACCAGTTGCTGCACGATGATCGGGAAGCCCCACTTGGCACTCAACGACCGATAGTGTTTGTACGCTTCCGCCTCCGTATACGCCTTGTACGCTTCGTAGAACACGCCCTTGACGATGATCGGAAACCCAAACGTCCGCAGGGCTGCGGCGAATTGTTCGTCGTTCTGGACCACCTTGGTCGGCGGGGCCTTGATCTTCATCTTCTTGGCCAGGTCGACCAGTTGGTCCTTGCTCCGCAGCTTGAATTGGTTCATCGTCGGGACCAACACCCGGATGCCCAGCGCTTCGATTTCTTCCGCGTACCGAATGTACAACGGGAGTTCCGCATCCAGGTTCGGAATCATGCACTGCAACCCGGTTTGCTTCTGAATCAACCGCAGTCGCTTGAGGAAGCCCTCGCCATCGCCCGAAGGATATGGCACGGTAAACGACTGGTCGATCAGCCAGTCCATGTAGATCCCCGGCTCGAGTGCGTCGTACGCCAGGCCGATGATTTTGACGTTAAGGTCTTTGTCCTCTTTCAAACTCCGGGCGACCCCAATCCCCGGTCCGGGATTGTCGACCGCGTTGATTCCGGAGACACCGATGACGAGAGGTTTCATGACACGCCGGAGGTTGGAGGGGGTGGGCTTTGGGAGATGAGGGGTCGCTGCGTTCGCCAGAACGCGGGGGGCCCGCACCACACGTCACAACAGGTGCATCGTCTTCAGGCGATCGGTGAAGTCGGCCACATCGCGGGTGGCCTTCTCTTCGGAGCAATCGAACTCTTGCAGGATGTCCTGCACGACCTCGTCTTCCGAGCGGCCCTGCTGCAAACCTCGCACGATTGCCGTGCCGACGCGATTCATCAGGTAGCTGTCCCCCGTGGTCGGATCGAACACGAATCCTTCATCGCTGACTGCCAGCTTGGCGAGTTTTTTCATGGCACACGGCTTTCTCTGCAATGCTCAGCGGAACTGGCCCACCGCGATGGGAGGTGGCGCATGACGGGCCTGACGATACTTGAACACCACAGTGCCGAAAACGTCTCGCGATATTTTCAGAATGCTGGGTGGAGGGGCAGGACATCGAGAGTCACTGCGCGGTTGTGGTATGGAGTAGTGCCCCGTCAACGCATCATCTTGGGGTTCGCCCCCGCCGGGAGGGCGAGGCCAGTGCTGTGAACACGATTGCGGTCATTGGGCCCGCTGAATGTCGGCGATTTCTCCGAAATCGACCTCGTAGGCGATGTCGCTCCGCGACTCGCATTCCGCCTGAGAGAAGACCAACGCACGCGGGGGTTTCCAAGGTTCGGACGGTGTCTGGCGGGAGGAATCTCAGTCGCGGAGCGACGTGAGCTACGGGCCACCGGCACGTCGGAAACGTGCCCCGCGATGACCTCCATCGTGTTCACAGCACTGGCTTCGCCCTCCCGAGTGGAATGCCACCCACCCCAATTCTTAACCTGGACGGCCCAGCAGGCGGTGGCGTTCTTTTTCCATCCAGGCTCGCGTCGGTCCCTGGACTCGCTCCATGTATTGCGACCAGTTGAACCCGGAGCCTTTGCGTTCCAGGACGCACGCTGCGGCCAGAGAGACGCCGGCAGCCGTCTTGTCGTTGCGGTTGCCCTGGCAGTAGGCGAGCAGGTACAGCGGTCGGGGATCTTCGGGGGACTTCTCGACGACCACCTGCAGGAACTCGATGGCCTCTTCGTAACGGGTCTGGATCGCCAGTGATCGACCTTCGTTGAGCAGCGACTCCGCCGTGGCCGATCGGTTAGGAACTACCCAGCTTTTTTTTTACCCGCGCGGCCCAGTTGTTGATTCGCGATCGCGTTGTCCGCATCCAGGAGCAGCACCCGCTTGAAAATCTGATCGGCGGCCTCTTTGTTCTTCTGGCCGACCTTCACCAGACCCGCTTCCAACAGCACGCTGACATCCGTGGGGTAGCGTTCCAAGAGCAGGTTGTTGACCGCCTCGGCCTGGTCGAATTTCGATTGATTCCGCAATGCATACGCCAATCGCAGGTTCGCAAAGTAATTCCCGGGATCCTGCGCCAGCACTTCCTTGCACAGCGTCTCCGCTTCGGCAAATCGCAGCTGGGCCAGCACGACCAGAACCAATCCCAGCCTGGCTTCCGTAGCGTTGGGCATCGTCTTCAGAGCGGCCTTGTAGGAGATCTCGGCTTCGGTGTACTTGGCGCTTCTGTAGTTGAGCCACCCCAGGCGGAGCTGGGTGAAGTAGGAACGCTGATCGGGGCCGGTCAGATCCGCGAGAGCCTTGATCGCATCGGCGTTTTGTTGTTGCTTTTCGTAGGCGATCGATTTGGCGAAGGCCGCTTCGAGCTTGGGGCTGATGTCCGTCGGGGTCGCCTGACCGAGGGTCATGGCTAAAACCAACGCAAGACCGAGAGGATTCATGGTGAGTCTCGTGGATGTGGATCAGAACGTGTGCAACAGGAGCAAACTCAAGAACGTTTGGTAAGTCTTGGACTGGGTGTTGAAGTCCGAAAACAGTTCCTGGCCACCACGACCGGTGATCTTCGTGTGGTCCGTGAACTTGTAGCCGACTTCGACACCATACCCAGCCCGGTGTTTCTCAGTCAAGTTGTAGACCAAGAATCCGTCGTTGCGGACGGCGAACGTCTGCTCCCCACCCCAGCCGTAACCTCCCACGTTGAACTTGCCGAAATCCTGGGACATCCGGGCCTCGATGGAGAGGAAGTCCCGCTGGCCCAGCCCCAGGTCTCGATCGACATGAATGTAGTAGCCCCGCAGTTCGCCTTTCGCCGGACCATAAGGGAACGCGATGTGGGGGCTGACTTCCGTCACCGTCAGGGCCGGAGCAAAGTTCTGATAGTTCGACACGTAGAAATCGCTCCCCGCTTCCCAGCGGTCCTGGATGAAGTGCGCCCCGAGTATGCCAATGATGCCGCCATCGATGGGAGCAGAATTGCTGTTGATATAATGCACCCCGGCCCGCCAACGGAAGTTCTTGATACTGTAGTTATTCCAGACGAGCGTGTAGTCCTCCTGGTGGTATTGGAAGCCGCTCCGGAAGTCGATGGCGGTCGACTCGATCCCCACCTCGACCAGGTCAAACGTCGTGGAGGCGTATCCGTAGAAGCCCACCACGTGACCACTGTCCTTGACTGATCCCTGGCCGTAGTGCAGATTCGAGTAATAGGGCAGCACCCCATGCAGATCGAGTCCCGACACGTCCACCCACTCCGAATTCGTATCCGCATAAAACGGATCCTGGCCTGGCGGACACAGGTCCGCTGGCTGTTCCCCGTATTGAACGCCAGCATCCTGGTACGGCGATTGGTCGTACTCTTGGTAACCCGCATGGATGGGCGCGGACGAGGAGTCATGACTCACCTGCCGGATCGGATCTGCGGACGAGTTGTCATTGCGATCCGCGAACACGGACCGGAGCCGCAGCGATGCTGGCTTTTCCAGCGCGGCTCGACTCACCGAGGGCGAACCGGGTATCCGCAGCAACGGAGACTGGGCGCTGACCATGCTCGTCCACAACAAACAACCGCACATCACGAGGCCGATATTCTTCATGGTCCCTCCCCCTGCACCGCCACACTCATCCCAAATCGCCCAGATCACCGATCTACTGACGAACAACAGGGAGTCCCTGCAAAACCTGTTGACGGTTGTCGTTGATATCGGCATTGAATCGGATTTGACGATTAGGAAAACCATGCTCGGAGTCGCAATAGGACCGGTGCGAGTCGCGTCAGGAAGACTGGGTTGTCTCGGTAGTTCGGCGAATATGCGGGTCACTGCGTTCGCCAGAGCGCGGGCAGCCCGCACTCTGGCTCGGGAGGGCGAGGCCAGTGCTGTGAACACGATGGAATGAGCTATCATCGGTGATTCCCTGGGTTTTGGAGGATCATGGAGGATCATTCGAGCAGTCCA
>JAYWFM010000065.1:0-14011 GCA_043778825.1 Planctomycetota bacterium
AGCCCCCAGCCCCGTCAGGGGCGACAGAACACGCCGCGCGACGGGTGGTGCGTTGGTCCCGTGGCGAAAGTTCTGTCGTCCCTGACGGGACTGGTTGGATCGTCTGCGGTTCAGGCCCACGGTTGAAACGGTGGGCTATTTTCGGGTGTCCCTGCCGGGACAACAACCGGGATTTCCCCTCGGGAATGACCACCTTGGAAGCCCTGCCCTCAACGCCCCCCGCCTACTTGATCTTGCGGTACTTCACCCGATGCGGCTGATCGGCGGCGGCTCCGAGGCGTTCGTGGCGGTTGGCTTCGTACATCGCGAAGTTGCCCTCGAACCAGTAGACCTGGCTGTCGCCTTCGAAGGCCAGGATGTGCGTGGCGATTTTGTCCAGGAACCAGCGATCGTGCGAGGTGACCACCGCACAGCCGCCATAGTTCGACAGACCTTCTTCGAGTGAAGCCAGCGTTTCGACATCCAGGTCGTTGGTCGGTTCGTCCAGCAGCATCACGTTGCCGCCGGTCCGCAACAACTTGGCCAGATGCACGCGGTTGCGTTCACCCCCGGAGAGATCGCGGACGAATTTCTGCTGTTCGGACCCCTTGAAGTTGAAGCGGTTGCAGTACGCGCGGGCGTGGATGCGGACCTTGCCGACCTCGATGAACTCATCGCCGCCGGAGATCTCCTCGTACACGGTCTTCGTCATCGAGAGGGCGTCGCGCGACTGGTCGACGCAGGTCAGGTCGACCGTTTCGCCGATGCGCAACGTCCCGCTGGTCGGTTGTTCCTGCCCCATGATGATCTTGAACAGCGTCGTCTTGCCCGCCCCGTTCGGACCGATGACCCCCACGATTCCCCCGCGCGGCAGATCGAAGTTGACGTTCTCGAACAGCACCCGATCGCCGAAACACTTCGTCAGCCCCTCGGCCCGCAACACCAGTTCGCCGAGCTTCTTCGTGACCGGAATCTGGATGTCCGGGGCATCGTCGCGGGTGTCGTACTGCTGGGCCTGCATCTCTTCGAAGCGGGCCAGGCGGGCCTTGTTCTTGGTGGCCTGAGCCTTGGGGCTCATGCGGACCCATTCGAGTTCCTTCTTGAGGTTCCGCTGCCGCTTGGATTCCTTCTTCTCTTCGACGGCCAGGCGGGATTGCTTCTGCTCCAGCCACGAGCTGTAGTTGCCCTCGAACGGCAGCCCGCGTCCGCGTTCCATTTCCAGGATCCAACCGGCGGCGTTGTCGAGAAAATACCGGTCGTGGGTGATGGCCACGACGGTTCCCTTGAAGTCTTGCAGGTAGCGTTCGAGCCACGCCACCGACTCGGCATCGAGGTGGTTCGTCGGTTCGTCCAGCAGCAGCATGTCCGGGTTCTGCAGCAACAACTTGCACAGGAACACGCGCCGCTTCTCGCCCCCGGAGAGGGTCGCCACCAGCGCATCGCCGGGCGGCAGCCGAATGGCGTCGCTGGCGACTTCGACCATCCGGTCCAGCTCCCACAGGTTGGCGTGGTCGATCTTGTCCTGGACGGTGGCCTGCTCCTCGAGCAGCTTCTCCATCGCCTCCGGTTCCATCGGCTCGCACAGCTTCTCGTTGATCTCGTTGTAGCGGTCGAGGACCGCCTGGGACTCGGCGACGCCCGCTTGCACCTCTTCATCGACGGTCTTGGTCGGGTCGAGGCGCGGCTCCTGCGGGAGGTAGCCGATCTTGATGTTCTTGGCCGGGCGGACGGTGCCTTCGAAGTTTTTGTCCTCGCCCGCCATGATGCGCATCAGCGTCGACTTCCCCGACCCGTTATTGCCGATGACGCCGATCTTGGCCCCCGGATAGAACGACAGCCAGATGTCCTTGAGGATCGTATCTTCATCGTAGATCTTCGTGAGACCTTCGATGGTCATGATGTACTGCGGGGCCATGAACAACTCCATCACGGGGTCTCGCCCAACGGGGAGAGACGCATCCGAGCCCAGCATGATATCCTTCAGAATGGGGAAACTAAAGCAAAGAAAGCGGGCCGTGGATCGGGGGGGGGTGCGTCACGTTCGTCGGTGCATGGGCCTTGTCAACGCTTGAGGGGGTGTTGGAGTCCAGGCTTTAGCCTGCTCCGGAGCAGGCTAAAGCCTGAACTCCAACTCTGAGTCTGAATCCTGACCAGGCACCCGGCTTCACAGAAGCCCGGCACGACTGGCGGGCAACGCGGCGGGAGGGCGACGCTCCTGCGGAGCCGCGAGCGAGGGTGGACGTTGTCTGGCCCGAGCGGCTCGGCAGGAGTGTCGTCTTTCGCTCCGCGAAAGCACGCCCTTTCGCGGAGCGAAAGGCGACATTCATCACGCCACGGCGATCAGCTCGCCAAACTCGGGGAGCCTGAGCAGTTCCTCGGCACTTGGGCGGGGTAGCGGTTGGAGTGGGGCCTGCGGGATTGTGGGCTCGGGGGAGCCGGCGACCATCACTTCGAGTTGCAGCAACAGTCCCCGGATGACGTTCTCGGCTTCCATCTTTTCCTCGCGCCAGCGTTCGCGGGCGGCGGACCAGTGGTTCTCGGTTTCCTGGGAGTGCGACCGTTCGCGGGTCAGGGCATGCTCGACCGCACGCAGCTGAAACTCGCGCTGACCGACCCAGGTGGTGAGGAGTTCGCGTTCGCTGCGGAACTCGTCGCGGAGGCGCTGGAGCGACTGCCGGGCGGCTTCGATCTCCTCCCGCTGCTCGACGAGCGATTCGCGGACCTGCCGCCACCGTTCGTGCAGGCGGGCCTCCATCTGTTCAATGTGGGCGTCGGTCTCGTCGCTGCCGATCGTGCGGTCCAGTTCCGCGCGGACCTGCGTCACGATGACGCGCTGCTCCAGCAGATCCTGATTGGCGAGGTCGACCTCGCAGCGCAGCTGTTCGACGGTTTGGGCTTTGATCTCCAGGGTCGCCTGCCGCTGGGTCAGGTCGGCGGTGCGGCGTTCGAGTTCGGCGAGGTGGGTGGCCTTCTCCTGGTCGAAGGCGAGCCACTGTTCTTGCAGCAGTCGGCGAATCGTGTGGATCTCGTTCTCGGAGACCTGCTTCGATTGCAGGTGCAGTTCCCGCTCGTGTTCGACGGACTGCTCGCGCTGGGCCACGAGGTCGCGATACCGCCGCACATGCGAGAGCCGCAGCCGGATCGACTCCTCGACCTGCTCGATCCAGACCCGTTGACGTTGCCGTTCGCGTTCGAGGTCGCGGCGTTGATCGGCGAGATCGCGTCGCACCCGGTCGAGGTGGTCTTCATGGAACCGAGCCCGTTTCTCGACATCGATCTCGCGGCGAGTGACATCGGCGTCACGGCGTTCGATCTCGCCCAGCCGTTCGGTGCGAAGGGCTTCCATCTCGCGGCGCTGGTTCTCCAATTGCAAGGCCTGGCTGTGTTCGAATTCACTCTCGCGACGCTGGAGTTCGCGTGAGTCGATGTCGAGGCGGCGCTGCCCCTCGGACAACTCCCGGCGTTCGGTCTCGATCTCGGACGCCAGTTCCGACTTCATGGCCGCCCGAGCTGCTGCCACGGACTCCCATTCGGTAGACAGTGATTTCTCGCGCGATTCGACTTCGGCGGCGTAGGCATCGTGGGCCGACTCGCGTTCGGCCAGCTTGATCTCGCGGGCGCGGAGTTCCTGTTCGCGGCGTTCGGCGTCCTCGGTGAACTGAGAACTCCACATGCGAAGGGATCGCCGCTCCTGATCCATGGAGGAGAGCTGGCTGTTCAGGTTCTGCTCGCGACGGTCGAGTTCGGCGAGTTGGGTTCGCAGGTGTTCCAGGATACGGCCCGCATGCTGCAGCGCATGCTCATCGCGGCGATGGCCCAGGTCCATGCCGAAGCGTTGGCGCAAATCGATCGCCAGCGGATCGGGAGACACCGGAACTTCCACACCGTCGCTCATGGGAATCCTTTCCCGAGGCCAGACTGACCGCTCACCGTCATGGGGAGCGGTCGTCCGTATACCTGTTCCGTCGGGAGTGAGGCAAGATCGGGTGCCGCCTGGGACAGGATCGAGTGCATTCGCCCATTAGCGGTAGTCTGCTCTGTCTGCCCCCTCTCCCCTACAATCGGCACTGCTTTCGGAGCGGACTCCGCTGTGGGGGAGAGGGCCGGGGTGAGGGGGCTTGAGCGAGAGATGTGGCCCCCTCACCCCACCCTCTCCCCACAGTCACGTCCTCGCCGAAGGTCACATCGCCAGTGGGGAGAGGGGGCAAACGGGAGGCCACCAGTTGGCGAATGCACCCAGCGTGATCGAAGACACCAGGAGTTCTCGGAGTGGCCCGATCGGCGAAAACTGCCGCAACGAGCCGGGAGGCGTCAGCCCCCGGAGGCTTTCGCCCGCCGCCAGAATCCGGGGGCTGACGCCGCCCGGCTCGCCGAGATGGAATTGCCGCCGGATTTCCAACCTGTTAGCTTCCGCCCTCATGTGACTGGCCCAGCGGAGTTCGGGCTGTGGAGGGCCTGGATTCATTCGTGAGGGACACACCATGCCGGGTTCGCTACTTCAAGCCATCGCCAACAAGACCGCCAAGGTCGGGGTCATTGGCCTCGGGTATGTCGGGTTGCCTCTGATCGATGCCTTTGTCAACAAGGGCTTCCGCTGCATCGGCTACGATGTCGACACCAAAAAGGTCGACGATCTCAACGCCGGTCGCAGCTACATCAAGCACATCACCTCGGAGAAAGTCCGGGGCTGGAAAGACAAGAAACAGTTCGAGGCCACCGCCGACATGAGCCGCCTGGGCGAGGCGGATGCCTTGCTGATCTGCGTACCGACGCCGCTCAGTGAGAACCGCGACCCGGACCTGTTCTTCGTCGAGGAGACCTCGCGCTCGATCGCCAAGTCGCTCCGCAAGGGACAACTGGTGGTCCTCGAAAGCACGACCTACCCCACCACGACGCGGGATGTCGTACTCCCGATTCTGGAGCAGAGCGGGCTGAAGTGCTCCCAGGATTTCTTGCTGGCCTTCAGTCCCGAACGCGAAGATCCGGGCAACCCGAACTACTCGGCAGCCGGGATTCCCAAGGTCGTCGGCGGGATGGACGCGGGGGCTTTGACGGCCGCCTGCGCTCTGTACTCGCAGGCCGTGGTGAAGGTCATCCCGGTCTCGTCCCCCGAGGTCGCGGAAGCCTGCAAGATTCTGGAGAACACCTACCGCGCGGTGAACATCGCGCTGGTCAACGAACTCAAGGTGCTGTTCGACAAGATGGGGATCGATGTCTGGGAAGTCATCGACGCGGCCAAGACGAAGCCGTTCGGGTTCCAGGCGTTCTATCCCGGACCGGGCCTGGGAGGGCACTGCATTCCGATCGACCCGTTTTATCTGACGTGGTTGGCCCGCAAGTACGGCATGACCACGCGGTTCATCGAACTGGCGGGCGAGATCAACTCCAAGATGCCGGAGTATGTCATTTCCCAGCTGGGTGAGTTCCTCAACGATCAGGGCAAACCGATCAAGGGGAGCCAGATCCTGATCCTCGGGGCGGCCTACAAGAAGGACGTGGACGACCCGCGAGAAAGTCCGTCGTTCGTGCTGATGGAGCTGCTCCTGAAGCGGGGAGCGGTGCTGTCGTACAACGACCCGCATGTGCCGTCACTGCCGAAGATGAGGCATCATCCGACGCTGCCCGCGATGGAGAGTACCCCGCTGACGCCGGAGAATCTGGCCAAGTACGACTGCGTACTGATCGCGACCGATCACTCGGCGTACGATCCGGCGTTCCTCGTGCAGCACTCGAAGATGGTACTCGATACGCGGAACATGACCAAGAATGTGGTCGATGGGCGGGAGAAGATCTTCAAGGCATAGTGTGACGAGTGCCGCCTGAATGAAAGCCCCGGTTCGCAGGGAATGGCGCAGGCTCTGTGGCCAGTCCCTGTGCCTGTCCACTCCACGTCAATCCGTTTCATAATCATCTCGCTTTTGTCTGGCAGCAGTGATAATCTACTAGCATGAGTATCACACTGAGCAAAGAAGCGGATGTTCTTTCACGCCTGGAGGTCTCACTCACTCCAGAGAGCGCGCGCGGTCTCCTGAAGATCGATTTTTCGCGGCAAGATCAGGAACGGATGGTGGAACTCTTGGAAAAGGGAAATCGTGGGACGAGGAGTCCCGCGGAAGAACAGGAGGCCCGAGACTTTGAACGTCTCGGCCACGTGATCTCGATGCTCAAATCGGTCGCCCGCCGCACGCTCCAGCAGGTCTAGCTCATGGCCGAGACACTCCGCGATCGGGTTCGGCGGCGAGCGAGGCGACGTTGCGAATACTGTCAGATACCCGAAGAATTCGACACGCTGATGTTTCACCTGGACCATGTCTACGCCCAGAAACACCATGGCCCCACGAGCATGGCAAATCTGGCCTGGTCCTGTTTTGCGTGTAACAATCAGAAACAGAGTGATATCGCGGGCATCGATCCAGACGGAAGACCAAACGAAATTGTCCGACTCTTTCATCCGCGAAATGACCACTGGGATGACCACTTTGCCTGGAGCGGTCCCGAACTCACTGCCAAAACTCCCGTGGGCCGAGTCACTCTGTACGTACTCGGCATCAACCTCCCACACCGCCTCGCCCTGCGTCAACTTCTCGTGGATGAAGGTGTATTCCCACCTCACACCGTGTAACCGTTGGAGTGTCACATCTGGCATCTCGTGAAAGACGATCACGACGCGATGTCGAATTCGTGTTCAATAGCCCAGAGGTGGCAACCCCTGAACTTTGAGTTGATCGAGAGTGGCGCACTACCCCGCATCCCCGCGCGTGATCCGCTGGACCTCTTCGAGGGTCGTTTCCCCACGCAGGACACGCTGGTAGCCGGACTGGCGGAGCGTTTGCATTCCGGCTTTGAGAGCGTGTTCGCGGATCGTGCCCGAACTGGCTCCGGCGGTACAGAGGCGGCGGATTTCCTTGTCGGTCACGAGCAGTTCATACACCCCGGCCCGGCCGCTATAACCCGCCTCGCGGCATTGCCGACAGCCGACAGCCTTGTAGAGCGTCTTGCCAATCGCGTCCGGGAAGTCTTCCGGCAGGTCGCGTGGCTCGGGGATGAACGGGGCCTTGCACGCCTTGCACAGACGGCGAATGAGACGTTGGGCTAGGATGCCTTCCAGCGTACTGGCCACGAGGTACGGCTCGACCCCCATGTCGACCAGTCGCGTGAACGAACTCGGAGCATCGTTGGTGTGCAGCGTGCTGAACACTAGGTGGCCGGTGAGTGAGGCTTGAATCGCACTGGTCGCTGTTTCACCGTCGCGGATTTCGCCGATCAGCACGATGTCGGGGTCATGCCGCAGGATCGAACGCAGACCGGCTGCAAAGGTCAGGCCGATCTTGGCGTGGACCTGGATCTGGCTGATGCCCGCGATGTTGTATTCGACGGGGTCTTCGACCGTGATGATCTTGACCTCGGGCGTGGCAATCTCGGCCAGGCCGCTGTAGAGCGTGGTCGTCTTGCCGCTGCCCGTCGGGCCGGTGACGAGGACGATGCCGTGCGGCAGTTGGATCAACTCGTGGAACTTGTCGTACACATCATCGGGCATGCCGATGCCCTTGAGGTTGAACACCATCCGCTGCTTGTCGAGCAGCCGCAGCACGATCCCCTCGCCGTGCAGCATGGGGATGATCGACATCCGCACATCGACCTCGCGCCCCTGGACGCGGATGTTGATGCGTCCGTCCTGCGGCAGGCGTTTCTCGGCGATGTTCAGCCGGGCCATGATCTTCAGTCGCGTGACGATCGCGTTGGCGAACTGATGGATCTCCGGCGGCAGCGGCTGGATGCGGAGCATGCCGTCGACGCGGAACCGGACCGAGAGTCCGCGCTCCTGCGGCTCAACGTGGATGTCGCTGGCCCGCTGTTCGAGGGCCTCCATCAGCAGCTCGTTGACGAGCTTGATGACCGAGGGGGCCTGCGCCGATTGAGCCAGTTCGCTGAGTTCGTCCGGGATGGCGTCGAGGAGTTCGATCCCCTCCTCATGCCGCTGGGCGACGAGCAGATTGATCGTGTCGCCGCCGACGCCGAGGGTCTTCTTAATCAGCTCAACGATCTCATCGCGGCAGGCGAGGACCGGCTCAATGCGGCACCCCCCGAGCGAGGAGAGTTCATCGAGCGACTCCAGGTTGAATGGGTCGCTGATCGCGACCGTCATGCGGCCGTTGTGCCCCTCGATGGGCAGGACTTCGTGCTTGAAGATGGCCGTTGTGGGGAACCGAGCCAACAGAGTCAGGTCGGGCTGGAACTCCTTGAGCGGAATAAACCGCATGCCGAGTTCATCGCCGAGGGCCTGCAGCGATTGGTCCTCGCCAAAGACCCCCTGAGCAATGAGCGCCCGGTCGATGCGCATTCCGGGAAACGCCGCCTTGGCTGCCAGGATCTGTTCCGGCGAGGCGAGTTGGCGTTTCAGGAAGACGCGGGAGAGATCCATAGGGGGGAGGTTGATGGTTGAGGGTTTATGGTTGATCGACAGAATGGGAGGGGGCAGGGCGGGCGTTCGCCATCGCGACATGAGTATCTGGCGGGCGGAATGCGAGTCGCGGAGCGACATCGCCGACGTAGCTCCGTCGCTCCGCGACGGAGATTCAGGCTCGGTCGGAACCTGTCCAGCTTAGGAGGTCATCGGACAGCGAGCCAGTCTTGTCAATGTTCTCGGACATATCACTGAGAACGGAGAACTGGCCACGGCTTCTACTGGGAGTCTTCAGTCGTCAGATCTCCTTCTGAAAACTGAAAACTGACCACTGAACACTTCTTCGACTGACCGCCTCAGCGACCTCCACGCCCACCGCGACCGCCGCCGCCGAAGGGGTTGCCGCCTCCGCTGCCGAAGGGATTACCGCCACCGCCGCCGCCACTGGATGGGCCACCGCTACTCGGTGGGCCACCGCCCGACTGGCCACCACCGCCACGCTGCTGACGAAACATTTCCCGGATCTGGTCCTGGTTGAGGGCGTCACCGCCGCCGCCCGAGGAGCTCGTGTTGGGCGGGGGATTGCCACTGGAGTTGGAGCTGGAACTCGAGCTCGAACTCGTTCGCGGACCACTGCTGCTGACCTTCACCTTGGGCATCAACTGGCCCAGGGCACTGGTGATGACCGAGGAGTTCGTGTTTCGCAAGGACAGCACCCGCACCGTGCGTTTGGCGTCATGAGCCGCTTGATCGAGAGACGCCGCGAGGGTCTTGACCTCCTGGTAAATCGCGTCGTCGCTCCAGACGATGATCTGATTGGTCCGCTTGTCCGCACTCATCGCGAGTTGCGACTTCGGCTTTTGATTCTGGTTCTGGTTGCCACCCCGTCCGCCCCCCATCAGCATCGCGAGGGCGTTGGCCTGCGGATTATTGCCGCCGTCTTCCAGATACCCCTTATAGGTCTCCTTCAAGACATCCAGCACCTCAGCGGCGTCGGCGTATTCGAGTTGGACCATCCGCGAGGTTTTGCTGCGCAGCGTGTCGGGCCATTCGCTGGCGTCGAGAACCTTGAGCATCTCTTCGACCTCGCGGACCTTAGCGGTCGGTCCCGCCACGAACAGGGCGTTCAGCCGCACTTCGGGGATGATCTGCAGCGTCTGCGGACCCGCCCCCATGCTCCCCAACCCCGTCATCCCCATCAGGCTGCTGCCGAACGACGACACGCCGCCGCCCATCGAGCCGAGCATGCTGCTGCTGGAACTGGACGCGGAGCTGACCGAGGCGTCCGGGAGCAGCTGCTCCAGCATGGTGGCGATTTCGGTCGCGTCGGCGGTTTGCAGAGGGAAGACGGTCCACTGCACGCGCGGGGGCAGGATCTCCATCGTCTGGCCGAGCAGTTCTTCCATCTGGTCCAGGGCCGCCGCATCGTCCCCCGTCAGGAGCAGTTCATCGTCCAGGACGGTGATCACGACGGCGGCCTTGTCGCTGGGGGTCGCTGGGGACGGGGGAGCCTCTGCGGCCACGGCGGGAGACTTCTTGGCGGGGAGGGTTTGGTTCGGAGCGGGAACAGCCGGAGCAGCCGGCTGCCCGACCGCCCCGTTCTCCCGCAGGAACTGCTCCAGCAATGCGTCCTCATCGCGAGCCTCGGCGGGCTGAGCCGGCACCGGCTCAGCGACCTCGTCTTCTGCCGCAGACTCTTTTCCTTGCAGCACCGCTGTCCGGACCAGAGTGCCGCGCGGCTTCGCAGCCACGGGATTCTGAGTGCGGCTCTTCGAGGCCGATGGCTGGGTCGGTTCGGTTGTTTTCGGGGTCTGGCTGGCTCCCGGCTTGGGACGCACGATCCCCTTCACCGGGCCGCTGCTGCTGCCTTGACCGCGCTGGGCGGGCGTCACGATGCGAATCGGTTTCGGCGAGGCTGTGCCCCACATCCGCTCGATCAGCGGCAACAGTTCCTCGGGATCGCGCCCGCTGATCGGATAGCGGCGGAAGAGTCCGGCTTCGCTCCCCTTGGGTCGTCCGGTGCCGTCTTCGCCGAGTTGAGTCAGCAGCGTCTTGACTTGCAGCAGTTGGTCGGCGGTGCCGCGCACCATTACCTGCCGCCCGATCAAGTCGGCCTGGATCGTGGGAGCCGCAGTGCCATCGCGAAGGAACATCGACTGCAACGTCGCCACAGCCAGGCTGGCGTCCATCTTGTTGAGTGGGATGACCGTCACCTGGGAAGTGCCGCCGCCGCCATCGAGTTGCCGGATCAGACCTTCGACCTCGGCCTGCTGCTTCTCGTTGGCGAAGACACTGATCGAGCGGATCGAGGAGTCCTCGTTGACAACCACTCCCGGCATCAACGCATCCAGGGTCTTGGTCACTTCTCGCGTTTCGGCACTGGTGACCTTATAGACCCGCAGGTACGGCTTGTTCGAGGCCGTCGACCCCGCCCCGCCTTCCGCTTCCACATCGATCGTCAGCAGGGCCTGCTCAATCAACGTGTGATCCGCAGCCGTGGCCGTGACCAGCAGCGCATTGGTACGCGAGTCCGAGGTTAACTGGGCGGTACTCTTCCCCGTGCGGGCGGATCCCGGAGCGGTCGGAGGCTGGGGGGGCCGCTGATCGCGACCCCGGTTATCGAAGCCGGACCCGGCACTGACGTTGGTGGCCGCCACCTGCAACCCGAGCAGGCCGCGCAGCACGAGTTCCGCATCGGCTGCGTTCAGATGCTTCATCGTATACGGCTTGAAGACCAAGTCGTTCGGCCCGCCGCGCGTGGCCCCGACCAGCAGCGTCTGAATGCGGCGGAGGTTGGTGCCGATGTCGGTGACGAGCAACGAGTTGGTGGTCTTCATGCCGACCACCTTGCCTTGCGGGCCTTTGACCTGTTCGATCTCTTTGGCGATCTGATCGACATCGACCCCTTCCAGGGGGAAGACGACGGTCAGCAGTTCGTTCTTGCCATGAGTCAGCAGTTGGTCGGCCCCGATCACCGGGACCAGATTGGGGGGGATGTCTTCGTCGATGCTGATGCAGACGAGGAACTCATCGCGCTTCACCAGCACATACCCCTTGGGCAGGAGATAGCCGTTGATGATGTCGAGGGCCTCGGTCGGCGTGTACTCTTTTTTGTCGTAGTAGCTGAACGTGCCGGGCGGGACCGAGTTGAGGTCGAGCGACAGGTTAGCCGACTCGGCAAACAGCTTGAGGACATCCATCCAGGGCGCGTAGCGGAACCCGAACTTGAGTTTCTGGGTGGCCTTGGCTTCGGCTCCGAAGGAGACCTCGGGGGTCACGCCGGCCGGGACATCGACGACCATCGACGGACGACGCGAGGTTGTGGCCGGGGCTGTGACGGGAACGCCACCAGCGGGAGCACCTGCGGGTCCAGCGACGGCGGCATCCTTGGGTGGCGGACCGATCAGACCGGTCCACTTCGTCTGCTGCTCGGCGGTCAGGACCGCGGAATACTTCGCATTCCATTCTTCCCGGAACTTGGTCTGCTCCTCGGGGCTGGCCCGAAAGACATTCCCCGACATCATGGCTGCCCGTTGTTCTTCCTGGAGCTTGGCGAATTGGTCCTTCTGCTCCTGGGTCAGGCCGATATCCTTGGCCACTGAGTCCTGAGACAGGGCTCCCCCCAAGCCAAACTGGGTGGAACGGTGCAGGCTGATCTGCCGCAGGCGGGTGAATTTCTCGTCCCCCAAGACCTGCTTCACCTGCTCATCGCCTTCGGCCTGCAGTTTGTTGGTTTCGATCTGCATCTCGGCAACAAGCAGTTCTCGCTCTTCGTCAGAGGCTTCGCGGATCTTGGCTCCCAGTTCCTGCAGCTTGGGGTTGCTGTCGCGCGCCTCGCGGCGGGCGTTGCTCATTTCCTCCAGTTTGGCCTTCTGTTCTTCGGTCAGGCCAAGTTCTTCCGCGGTCGCCGGGTTGCGGAGTTCACCCGTAATCCCACCTCCGCCGCGACCAAATCCACCGAAACCTCCTCGACCACCGCCGAAGCCGCCTCGGCCTTGCGCGATGACGGCGCTGTCGATGGCCGTGAACAGCAGGGTGAGGAGAGCGAGGTTGCGGAGATCGCGGAGATTGAGGACCATATTTCCCACCACAACCTGGTTAGTCGTCCGATGAATGGAGAGGCGGCTGTCCGTACATGACAGTGAGTACCTGCGGGGCGAGTCAAATCGCAGATCGCCGGATCTCAAAACCCCTGAAGGGGAACGGACTCCTCGCCCTGCATTCTACCATTTGGCCCCGATTCTCTCGATGAATCAGCCACTCGGTGAATCCGGAACCTGAATTCGAACCGCTTCCATTCGCTCCCACGCTGCCCACTCACGAGGCTCACTCATGGGAAACTCTGTCTCTCGTACCTTCGGACAGCTTGTCCGGGTGTCATGCGGGAAATTCCGGATCATCGGTTTCAGCCGGTTCTGCCTGCTGTGCCTGATGTTTGGATTTTTCATGCTGGGGAGCCTCTCGGCTCAGGGACCGGGTGGAGGCCCTCCTGGCGGTGGGCCACCCGGTGAGGGAGACCGGGGTGGCGGAGACCGGGGCGGTGGACGCGGCGGACGAGGGGGTGGCTCCGGCGGACGCGGCGGCTTTGATCCCGCTCAAATGATCTCCGGCTTGGACAAAGACGGCGATGGCGTCATTTCCGCCAGCGAAGCCGAACAGATCGACAGACGCATGCGGGACCGCATGCAGCAGAGCGGCATGGACTTCAGCAAGGGGGTCCGCGTCGACGAGATGCTGCAGAGCATCCAGCGGCGCATGGAAGAACGCGGGCAGGGAAGCGGCGGCGGGCCAGAACAGGGCCGTGAACGCGAGGGCGACTTTCAACGCTCCGATCGTCCGGAAAATCCCCAGCCACAACCTCAGCCCCAGGACATGGGACCGGGGTACGGACGGGACGGGCGGGGGGACAACCGAGGCAACACCTCTCCCGGCGGAAACCCAGCACCCGGACCGACACCCGGAAAGAGCGGGAATAGCTCGACCTCCAAGAAGGCACGCACCCGCATCTCCCCGCTGCTCCCCGACGCCTACAAAGACCTCGACACCGACTACGATGGCCAGATCGCCCTCCATGAATGGCGCCAAGGGAAACGCGGCACGATTTCCCAATTCGTCGGGAATGATTTCGATGGCGACGGGTTCCTGATCGCCAAGGAACTCTCCAAAACGGTGGCCGCAGCTCCAGCGACTCCGACCGCCCCCGGTGCCGCCCCGTCCACCACCACAGCCACCGCCGCTTCGGCTGCCCCCGCTGCTCCCCCGGTTCCGGTCGCCGTTTCTGTGGATGCCGCAGCTGAGGCGGCGCGGGCGTTCGATCTGCTCGATGCGGACAAGAGCGGCACGGTCCTCGGTCCCGAGTGGAACAAAAGCGTGCGATTGAAGCCCCTGTTCGAAAAGGGGGGCGTCAACCTGACCCAGCCGCTGAACCTGGACGCCTTCACCCAAGCCTTCGTCCGCGTCGGTGCCGCCAAGTGACGTCGCGGCGTTCGCCAGAACGCGGGGGGCCGGAACCTGCGTCCGAGCGCAACACACAGACTTCGGAAGGAGTGTGGTCGCCATTCTACGCAGGTTTTCGCTCCTCGGCCCCAACGGGGCCTGACTCGAAAGCCCAGGGCGCAGCCCTGGGAA
>JAYWFM010000066.1:0-13941 GCA_043778825.1 Planctomycetota bacterium
TCCTCTGGAAAACCGGGCCTGGGCAGCCCTGCCCCGGCGAGGTGGAAGAGCTGCTCGAAGCCGAGGGGTTTCTGCGTACAATCGCGACTACACTCCTTCGGAAGTCTGCGTATGCTGAGAGAAAGTCTGAGGCCCAACTCGTTTGAAGCCACCCCCTCTACTACCCACACGACGGCAACTGCCACCCGCCGAGTCGCCGCCACAGCCTCCGCAGTCAAGGCTCTGAAATCTGTGCAAATCTGTGAAATCTGCGTACCAATCCTTCTTTTGGTGAGTCTCTTCCAGAGTGAAGAGTTTGTACACAGATTGCACAGATTCGCGCAGATTTGATGCTCGGCCCATCACGCTGTTCGAGGAGGCGGGGCGGGCGGGGGGCCACGCGACGACGACAGCGAACCGCTGAGTGGTCAGAGTCTGGTGTGCGGCAGATCACTGGGGTTGCGGCGATGCCGCGATGCGTCCTTGGCGAACGACGCGACGGCGATTCACCATCCGGCGGACGCAGGACGCTCGCCAGACTCCAGGGCAGCGGATACGCTATACGTGCAGACCGCTCCGCACGGGAGCCGGTCTCGACATCGTGGGGGAAGCCGGGAACATGGCCACATTGATCGCTCTCTTTCGTTCCCCCACGTTCTGGGTCTGCCTGCTCGCAGGCGTTTTGGTCTGCGTCGGTGCCAGTGAATTGCTGGCCCAGGCCCCGTCTGTCCCGCCGTCTCTGCCGCCGTCGGTGCCTCCGGCGGGCGGCGGTTCGGGCATTATTGTGACGGGTCGCAGCCTGACCTTTGAATGGATCATCACCGTGGCGATGTGCGGGTTGGCCCTGTTTGTGGTCTGCCGCTCCAGCAATCGCAACTGATTCGGGGAGCCGTGTGGTGAGCCCCCCGTCGGTGGAAGGAACGGTTGTCATCACCGGGATCGGGTTGGTGACGCCGCTGGGTGTGACGCGCGAGTCGACGTGGTCGGCACTCTTGGCGGGGACACGCGCGGGGGCGGTATTGAGTCCCGCACGCATGAGTCCGGCCTGGGAGGGGATCGCGCCCGGACCGACCTGGCGAGGTTGCCCCGTGCCGCGCCCGTGGACCTTCTCGGGGGAACCGATCATCGGTGACGCCCTCATCGCGGCGCGCGAGGCACTCGCTCATGCGAATCTCGGTCCAGGCGACCCCGAGCGCTGGGGCTGTGTCGTCGGGGCGAGCAAGGGGGGGATGCACTTGGCGGTGCCAGTGTTTGCACGGCAGCTCTACGACTCACGGAGTGATTCGAGACCTTGGGCGAGCCGGGCGGCGTCAGCCCCCGGACCGTGTGGCGCACCGCTGAATCCGGGGGCTGACGCCCTCCGGCTCGCCGAACACGTGTCACTCATGACCTTGGACGAGGAGGCCGACCTCGACACAGACATCGGTCAAGCGGCCTGGGACGGGTTGCCGGATGACGCCTGGCTCCAGATCTGGCCCGATGCCCCCGCGACGGCCATCGCGAGGGAGTTCAACATTCGCGGGCCGGTCCTGGCTCCCGCAGCGGCGTGCGCGACGGGGCTGGTCAGCCTGATTCGGGCCGCCGAGCTGGTCCGCTCGGGCGTGTGTGATGTGGTGCTGTGCGGGAGCAGCGATGCCTCGCTGACGCCATCGCTGCTGGCCTCGTATCGTCGTTTGGGAGTCATGGCCCGCCACGGCGACCCGCGTTCGGCCTGCAGGCCGTTTGACCGCGAGCGCCAGGGATTCCTCGTCGGAGAAGGGGCCGCCGTGCTGGTGGTCGAGAGCCTCGCACATGCGAAACAGCGTGGCGCCGTGCCGCTGGCGGAGTTCGTCGCCGGACGCACATTCTCCGACGGGGCCGGGGTGGCCGGACTCGATGAGTCCGCCGAGGGGCTGTCCCGCGCGATCGAGGGCGTGACTCGCGCCGCAGGGATCACCGCAGCCGAGGTGGACCTTATCAACCTGCACGGCACCGGCACCGACCAGAACGACCGCACCGAGGTCGTCGCCCTGGCCCGCGTCCTCTCGGGTCGCACTCCGAGTGGAGTCTGCTGTGCCTTCAAGGGAGCGATCGGTCATCTGATGGGAGCGGCGGGCAGCGTCGAGACGGCCCTCGCGATCCTGAGTCTGCGCGACCAAGTGGCCCCGCCGACGGCGAACCTGCGGACCCTGGCCCCGGACCTGGAGTCGATCCTCCCGCTGCCGTTCACGGGCGAGACCCCGACACCCCGGCGGATCGACACGGTCCTCAAGACCTCCCTGGGATTCGGCGGCCCAGTGGCAGCCGTGCTGCTGCGGCGAATTGATGCTTGCCCGCTGATGCGTCCGGTGGTAACGTGACTGGTTCGAAGCCCAGAGGTTGCAACCTCTGGGCTTTCCTCCCGCCTTGAGCCGTCGGCGGCTCCATTGGAGTCGCCGAGCCCGCCGATTGTTTTCTCGAAGGTGTTCCCATGATCCGCACGAGTGTGATCGCTCTCCTGTGGTCGTGTCTCGGTCTCGCTTCATTTGCATCTGCTGAAGATGCCGCTGCTGATAAAGTCAGCTTCTACAAGCAGATTCGCCCGATCTTCCAGGCCCAGTGTCAGGGCTGTCACCAGCCCGCCAAGGCCGGTGGCGGGTTCGTGATGACCTCGTTCGACCGCCTGCTCGGCGGTGGCGAGAGCGGCGACAAGGCCATCGTGCCGGGGAAACCGGACGCCAGCCACCTGATCGCACAGATCACGCTCAAGGACGGCAAGGCGGAGATGCCGAGGGACAAGGCTCCACTCTCACAGGTCGAGATCGACCTCATCAAGAAGTGGGTCGAGCAAGGGGCCACTGACGATACCCCGGCCAACGCCGTCGCGCGGTACGACATGGAACACCCGCCGACCTATTCGCGGCTGCCGGTCATTACCTCGCTCGATTACTCACCGAACGGTCAGTTGATCGCCGTGTCCGGGTTCCATGAGGTGCTGCTGCACAAGGCGGACGGCTCGGGCCTCGCCGCGCGGCTGGTCGGCCTCAGCGAGCGAATCGAGTCGGCGCGGTTCTCACCGGACGGGAAGCGGATGGCGGTCTCCGGCGGTCTGCCGTGCCGCATGGGCGAACTCCAAGTGTGGGATCTGTACGAGGGCGAAGCCCTGAAGCCGAAACTGTCGCTGTCGGTGCCGGTGACGTACGACACGATCTACGGGGCCAGTTGGTCGCCGGATGGGAAGCTGATCGCGGTCGGTTGCTCCGACAAGGTCGTGCGCGGGTTCGACTCGACGACAGGGGCGCAGGTGTTCTTCAACATGGCCCACGATGATTGGTCGGTCGGCACCGCCTTCTCGGTCGATGGGGCGTACCTGGCCTCGATCGGTCGCGACATGAGTTCGAAGCTGTATGACGTGAAGACGCAGCGGTTCATGGACAACATCTCCTCGATCACCCCCGGAGCGCTGAAGGGCGGGGTGCAGGCTCTGACCCGCCACCCGACGAAGGACGAGATCCTGATCGGTGGGTCGGACGGTGTGCCCCGTATCTACCGCATGCAGCGGGTGACCTCGCGCGTGATCGGCGATGATGCCAACCTGATGCGGCAGTTCCCGGCCATGCGCGGTCGCGTCTTCGACGCCGACTACGCTCCAGACGGCAAACGCATCGCCGCCGTGTCGAGCCTGAACCGCCAGGGACAACTCTTCATCTACTCGTCCGAGTTCGACAGCGAGATGCCCGCCGACATCAAGGGGATCGTCGGCAAGGTCGCCAGCTCGCAGAACGGCGATGAGCAGAAGCGGCTCAAGGAGTACGTCACCTCCAACGTCGCGGTGCTGGCTCAAGCGGAAGTGAACACCAGTCTCTACTCGCTGGCCTTCTCGCCCGATGGAACGAAGATCGCCGTGGGCGGTGAAGACGGGATCATTCGTCTGTTCAACGCTGCGGACGGCAAGGTCGCCAGCGAGTTCCCGGCCATTCCGGTCGATGCCGCGGCGATCGCGGCTGAGGCGGCCCGGGGCGTCGACTACGTCAGTGCCGACGCGGCCATCGAGGAGACCCTGCCCTCCGGGACCACGGTCGCTTCGATCGAAGTCATCCCGCCGCAGATCCACCTTCTGGGCAATATCGGCTACACACAGATGCTGATCACCGGCATCCTCAACACCGGCGACCGCGTCGACCTGACCCGCATGGCGAAGTTTCAGATCGCGGGCAACGTCGCCACCGTCAGCCCCCAGGGCCGCGTCCGTACCGTAGCCGATGGACAGGGTGCGTTGGCGATCGAAGTCGCCGGTCAGAAGGCCACCATCCCGGTCACTGTCACTGGCATCGCGGCTCACAGCCCGGTCAGCTTCGTCCGCGATGTGGCTCCGGTCCTGTCGAAGGTCGGTTGCAATGCGGGCACCTGCCACGGGTCGAAGGACGGCAAGAACGGGTTCAAGCTCTCGCTGCGCGGGTACGACCCGATCTACGACCTGCGAGCCTTGACCGACGACCACGGGTCGCGGCGCGTGAACTTGGCCTCGCCAGATGACAGCTTGATGCTGCTCAAGGCGACCGGAGCTGTGCCGCATGTCGGCGGGCAGGTCGTGAAGCAGGACAGCATCCAGTACCGCATTCTGCGGCAGTGGATCGCCGAGGGAGCCAAGCTCGACCTCGAATCGCCGCGTGTGGCCAAGATCGAAGTGCAGCCCATCAACCCGATCATTCAGCAGATCGGGGCCAAGCAGCAGATGCGCGTCGTGGCGACCTACACCGATGGGTCGACGCGCGATGTGACCGCCGAATCGTTCCTGGAAACGGGGAACATGGAAGTCGTGGTCTCGAACGCTCATGGAGTCGCCACGACCTTGCGACGGGGTGAGGCCCCGATCCTGGCTCGTTACGAGGGAGCCTATGCCGCCACGACCGTGACCGCGATGGGCGACCGCGCCGGGTTCGCGTGGCAGGAGCCTGCCGCCTGGAGCGAGATCGATTCACTCGTGGCTCGCAAGCTGGAGCGGATGAAGATTCTCTCGTCGGGCTTGTGCGACGACTATGAGTTCGTGCGGCGCGTGACCCTCGACCTGACCGGACTGCCGCCGTCAGCAGACGAGGTCCGGGCCTTTGTGGCCGACACGCGAGAGATGAAGCTCAAGCGCGATGAGCTGATCGACAAGCTCGTGGGCGGCGATGCCTACGTCGAGTTCCACGCCAACAAGTGGGCCGACCTGCTGCAGATCAACAGCAAGTTCCTCGGCGGCGAAGGGGCTCGGCTGTATCGCGATTGGATTCGCAAGGAGATCGCCGCCAACACACCGTACGACCAGTTGTGCCACAAGATCATCACCGCCAACGGGTCAACCAAGGAGAACCCGCCCGCGGGGTACTACAAGATCCTCCGCGATCCCGACCTGATGATGGAGAACACGACGCATCTGTTCCTGGCGGTGCGGTTCAACTGCAACAAGTGCCACGACCACCCGTTCGAGCGCTGGACCCAGGACCAGTATTATCAGACCACCGCCTTCTTCTCGCGCGTCGGTCTGCAGCGCGACCCCAAGAACGCAGCGGGCGACATCGGCGGGACCGCTGTCGAGGGAGCCAAGCCGCTGTGGGAAAATGTGTTCGAGAAGCCGGATGGCGAGACGACTCACCTGCGAACCTCGGCGGTCGCACCACCGACATTCCCGTACCCGGCCCAGCACGAAACTCCCCCGAACGCCACCCGCCGCGAAGACCTCGCCAAGTGGATCACGTCGCCCGACAACCAATACTTCGCGAAGAGCTACACCAACCGCGTGTGGGGCTACCTGCTCGGGGTCGGGATCATCGAGCCGCTGGATGACATCCGCGCGGGCAATCCCCCGACGAATCCGGAACTACTGGATTACCTCACCAAGAAGTTCATCGAGTCCGGGTTCGATGTCCAACAGCTGACCAAGGCGATCTGCAAGAGCCAGACCTACCAGCGGTCAGTGGCGACCAATCCGTGGAACGTCGACGACACGCAGAACTACTCGCACGCCCTGGCCCGGCGGCTCCCCGCCGAGGTGCTGTTTGACAGCTTGTACGCCGTGACCGGCTCGAAGACCCGCATCCCCGGCCTGCCCGAGGGGGTCCGCGCGGCGGCGATTCCGGACAGCGGGATCGACCTGGCCGACGGGTTCCTGGCGACGACCGGGCGACCGGTGCGCGAGAGTGCCTGTGAATGCGAGCGCTCCTCGGCGGTCCAGCTCGGCGCGGTCATGGCCCTGATGAGCGGACCGACCGTGGGCGAGGCCCTCTCCCAAGCCGGGAACGGGATCGCCCAGATCGTGGCTTCGCAACCGGACGATGCCAAGCTGACCGATGAAATGTTCATGCGGTTCCTCAACCGCCCGGCGACGCCGAAGGAAGTCGAAGCCGCACTGGCTCACCTCCAGGAACTGCCGATTGACAACACGAACTTGATCGCCGAGTTCGCGGCCTACTCGAAGGAGATCGAGCCCGCGATCGCAGCCAAGGAAGCCACTCGACAGGGGCAGATCACCGTGGCTCAAACGGCCTACGACGCCTACTGGGTAACGGTCAAGGAAAAGGAAGAGAAGGCCGAAGCCGACTACAACGCCAAGCTCGCCGCCGCCGATAAGGGCCTCGCCGACCACGAAGCGGCCCTCCCGGCCAAGCTCGCCGCCTGGGAGTTGCAGCAGTCCGGAAACTTGTGGAACGTACTCGAACCCGGCCCGATGAAGGTCAGTAACAACGCCAAGATCGAGAAGGAGGCCGACAACGTCATCTTCGTCAGCGGCACGAATGATGCCTTCGTAACCTACGATGTCGTCACCGAAACCGAACTCAAGGGGATCACCGGCTTCCGGTTGGAGGCTCTCTCCGACCCGCGCTTGGGAGGCATGGGCCCCGGTCGCTCGCAGAACGGAAACTTCGTCCTCACCGAATTGACCATCGAGGTCTGGCCCAAGGGACAGCCCGACAAGAAGCAGAAGCTCAAGCTGCAATCCGCCAAGGCCGACTTCAGCCAGGCCATGTATGATGTCGCCACCGCGATCGATGGCCAGACCCCGAACCAATCCAACGGTTGGGCGATCCATCCGGAAGTCGGCAAGAATCACACAGCCACGTTCGAATGTGCCGAGCGGATTGCCATCGAAGGCCCCGTCGTGATCCAGTTCACGATGGACCAGCGTTACACCGACAAGACTCACACCATCGGCAAGTTCCGGTGGTCCGCCACCACCGCCCAACCGCCGCTGCTGTTTGGCATTCCGGTGAACATCACCGAGATCGTCAAGGTGCCCGCCGACCAGCGGAACGACGCCCAGAAGAAGACCCTGCTCGACTTCTTCCGAGGCGAAGACGGCGAACTCAAGAAGCTGCAAGCCGCTCAAGCCGAAGCCAAGAAGCCGCGCCCGATGGACGCCATGCTGGCGGGCCTGAAGGCCAAGCTCGACGAGGCGAAACTCCCGCTCCCCGTCGACCCGAAGTTCGCGAGACTCCAGCGCGCGGTCCAGCTCAGCGAAGGCCAGCTCAAGGACGCCCGTCTGACCGCCGCCCAGGACTTGGCCTGGGCGCTGATTAACACGTCAGCGTTCCTGTTCAACCGGTGACATCACTGAGATGTTTTAGAAAATCCACCCCGGTCACGGGACACCCCAAAAAAAGTCAGATGAACCGCATTGTGATGCGAAGCAACCGAAGTCGAGATGAGTCTCGATGTCCGGTCCTGCACGAGATGACACATGCGCGGGCAGCAACGTATGAGCCGATCGCATGTTGCCATTTGACCACATGCGAAATGCGACCTAGCTTTCATGTGGAGCGTTCCGGACTGATGAGGTTCGGACCTCCACGACTCTGAGCTGTACCGGCTCAGTGGCCCTGAGAGGCTTTCCGCATGTCATCCGTTCCCACCAAAATGTCTCCCTCGGAACTCATCGCCCAATTGCGCGGGGTCGCGATCGGAGCCCCCCTGCCCGCGTCGCTGCGGTCGGCGGAGGTAAAGACTGCGGATGGCAGGCAGGCAGCCACTTCGGCCCCGACCGAGCAGGGGTTGGCACGCCTCAAGAGCTTGCTGACTCCCGCAGCCAAACCGACAGCACCGACGCGTCCGCCCGAGCAGGCGACCAAGACCACTCCGATGGGGGACATCAAACTCCCCCCGCCACAGGCTGCCCCCGCCCATGCCCCACCGATCTTCGACGGGGCCGAACCGCTGCCCGATGACATCATGATTCTGAACAAGGGGACCGGTGAGATTCGCGGGGCGAGTCATCTGGAAGCCCTGTTCGAGCGGGTGGAGAGCCTGCTCGGCGGGTCAGCGGATGTGAAACAGGGGTTCCTGCCGCGCGTGCCCACGACGATCGAAGAAACCGGCCTCACGGAAGAAGAGATCGAACGCCTGGTTCTCAAGTTCCTGCTTCAGAAAGGCTCCGCCACGGGGCGCGAAATCTGTGCGCAGGTCAAGCTGCCGTATCAAATCATCGAACCGCTGATGAAGCAGTGGAAGAAGGATGCCCTCGTCACCTACAAGGGTGCGGCCGAGATGGGGGACTACCACTTCGCCATCGTCGACATGGGGCGCGAGCGGGCCCGTCGCTATACGGACGAATGCGGCTACAACGGGGCCGCGCCGGTGGTGCTGGGCGATTACCTCAAGGCCATGAAGGCTCAGACGATCGCCAACCAGTCGGTGACGGAAGAGGATCTCACGCGAGCCTTCTCGGACCTGCTCATTTCGGAGGCGATGTTCGAGCGACTCGGTCCGGCGATCAACTCAGGACGCGGGATGTTCCTGTTCGGCGAACCCGGTAACGGCAAGACCAGTATCGCCGAACGCATCACCAAGTGCTTTGGGTCGACGATCTGGATTCCCCGCACATTGGGAATCGACGGCGAGATCGTGCGTCTGTTCGATCCCGGCGTCCACGAGGAGATCCCCTACGATGTCTCCGAGGGGCTGTTCGACCTCTCGGGGGTCGATCCCCGCTGGGTGCAGATCGTGCGTCCGACCGTGGTGGCCGGGGGGGAACTCACGATGTCCGAACTGGAGATCACGCAGAACCCGTTCACCAAAATCTGCGAGGCCCCGCTGCAACTGAAGGCCAACTGCGGCACGTTCTGTATCGACGACTTCGGTCGCCAGACGATGCCGGTGTCGGTGCTGCTCAACCGCTGGATCGTGCCCCTCGAAAAGCGGTACGACTACCTGAACCTCCCCAGCGGGAAAAAGATCCAGGTGCCGTTCGACCAACTGATTATCTTCTCGACCAACCTGGAGCCGAAGAACCTCGTCGACGGAGCGTTCCTACGTCGTATCCCATACAAGATCATGGTGCCGGACCCGTCGCGGGAACACTTCCGCAAGCTATTCGAGATCATGGCCCCCAAGTGCGGCTTGATCCTCGATATGGAGGCGGTCGATTACCTGATCGAAAAGCACTACGTCGCCGTGAACCGCCCGTTCCGCAACTGCCAGCCGCGCGACCTGCTGCAACAATGCCGCAACTACATGGTCTATACCAAGGGACCGAAGAACGTCACCAAGGCATCGTTCGACTTCGCGGTGTCGAACTACTTCTCGGTGATGTAGGGAGACCGTTGGAGTTCAGCCTTCAGGCTGCTTCGCCCGCGTTCGGCGATCGGGCACTGCCAGACGATCCTTCACACGGGCAGAAATGAGACATTCGCTGGTAGGCACGTGTCGCCAGAACGTGGGCGATTTGGCTCGCGTGCCCGCCCTCTGGCGAGGGGCAGCTACGGCTCAGTCGGGGCCGCGTGAGGTATAAAGACAGGCTAAAGCCTGAACTCCAACGGTCAAAGTCGGGATGCGGATCGACGTTGCGGTGCCTCTCTCTCGTTGCGCCAGCGAATACCGAGTCCAGCGTCGATCCCCGCCGAGAGGTGTCCGACGGGGATCACACTGCAGAACGCTCGTCGTTACGGCTTGGGTTTGGGCGAACGAGGCTTCTTGCCGGGAGCTTTGCCGGTCGTCTTCTTCGGGACACTCTGCTGGACGGGCGGGGTCTGGGCGGCTTTTCGGGCTTTGGGCGGGGAGGCCGGGCCCGCCTTGGCAGTGGGGAGAGTCACGGTGGTCTTCGGTTTCGAGTCCGTCGGCTTCACTCGGGCCGAACTCTTCACCGCCACCCCCTTCGTTTTGGCAGTTCGCAGCTTCTTGGTCGATACTGGCTCGGGAGTGACGACCGGCTTGGTGACGCTGCGCACGCGCTTCGGGGAGACGACGGCCGCGGGTTGTGGCACGGGGACCGGTGTGACTGGTTGAGCCGCGGTCTGGCGAGTCCGTTTCGTCGCCGTCGAGGCCGTTCGCTTCGCCGACTTGCCAGCGCGCGGGCTGGGCGACTCCATCTCGATCCCGAAGATGTCGCCGAGGTCACCGTCTGACAGGGTCGACCCCTCGCCCGTGCGAAACGCCCGATCCAGGTTCGCCGCGCTCGTTGCCTGGCTGATCAGTTGCAGATGATCGACGTTCCGCAGCTTGAACAGCAGCTCCGGTTGCGTGTCGAGCCGGGCCGCGACGCCGTAGAACACCGCCGCCACATGCTTGCACACCGTGGCATAGTCGGGGCAACTACAGCTCATCTTGATTTCGCTCGCGCGGGGGAACAGCCCGCCATCGGCTTGGGTCAGTCGCTGCATGACCCCTTCGTTGAAGCGTCCCTGGAGCAGATCGAGAAGAGAATCGATCGACTGGGCACAGTCCTGGCCTATGGCCTTCCACACGGCGGGCTTGAGGGTCTGGATCTCAATTCTGATGGTGTAGGCATCCGAGCCCCCGACGATCGCGCGGACCCGTCCCGGTTCAATCACCAGATCGGCCACGGAGCCATTGCGAACATAGGTTGCCCCGCGCGGCAAGCGGTTGGAGATATCCTGATACCGCTCCAGGTTCTCGCACCACTTCAGGCCCCAGAACGTCTTGGCGATCTTCTTACCATCCAGCTTCACGGGACTGGCAGAGCGGCCTTCTTTGGCGGCGAGCTTCTTGGCTGCGGCGTGCCCCTGGGCGATCTTTTCACCGACGGGAACGTATGGTGCCCACTCTTGATACCACGACATGCTGCGAACCCTCCTGGCTAAACTCGGTTTCCTCCGCGCTACGCGGAGTCACTTGCGGAAAGATACATTCGCTGGCATGCGGTCCGCAAGCACGGGAACTTGGTTTGTCAGCGACCAATAGAAATGTCACATGGGGACACCCCGCCGTGGGGAGGGGCTGGGGAGGGGTGAGCTGGGCGGAGGCCGGGGTGGGAGGCTTGTGGCGGCTGAGGGCGGGGTGAGGTGTGGCGTCACTGGCCGTTTCGCCAGGGGTGGTCGGCGGCGGGCGGGGAGGGCTTCGACTTCGGCTTCGTCGCGAGTGGCCTGGTGACACGTGGCGGGCGCGCGGGGAGTTCCGGCCACGACAACTCCTGTCCGCGATAGGTCAGTCGCAACGTCCCATCCAGCAGTTGGCTGACCATGATTTTCTTCTTCGACAAGGTCAGCTTCTGATGTCGCTCCGGTGATCCCGAATCCGGTGAAGCGATGCACCGCAGGAAGGTGACCTTGACCCGAATGGCACTGTCGTCGCCCTAACTCCTGTCAGTCTTTACCGTTACCCGAGAGGAGTCGGTCTCGCAGTACCTGGCGGGGTTCTTGCATCAGCGGGTAGCGGTGGCGGCGGCGTTTGATCACGCGGGGTTCGAGGCGGCCGGGGCGGTCGCCGACTTCGCAGTTCGCGACATGTTCGAGAAGTTGCAGGCATTCGGCGGTGGTCGGGGCGGTGCCCGAGGCGGGGCCGGACCAGCGGGGCCAGGCGGCGAGGACGTACTGGCAGGTGCTGGTAAAGCTGATCTGGCGGGGTTTTAACCTGTGTAATAATGCGGCAGCTGCGGCGGTGGTGCGAATGAGATTATATCCCAGCAGTGTCGTCCAGAGTTCCTTGCGGACCATCGCGGGGGACAGGCAGCGGGCGTGGTTAATGTTCAGCGACTGTTTAATGTGCCGGATATCGAGTTCCGAGTTCCAGCGGAAGCCATACAGCTGGGCGATGTCGTCCGCGGTATAGGTCTTCGCGTCGGTCAGCGTGGTGGCGATGGTGAGGGAGGTCGTGCGGGAGCCGGGCGTGGTCACCTGATAGCGGATCTCGCGGAGTTCTAATGTCTCGGGGATTGTTTTATAAGTCTCGTCGTCCATCCAGGTCGGCTGCTTCGGGCGGGTCCAGTGAATCAGATGGTCGTGCTTCCCCAGCCGCTTGCCGCGACGAAAGTCGACGTGCCGCTTCTGATGCATTCGGGCGCAGACCTGGACCTGACCATTGAGCAGCAGCGCGATCATCATGAACGAACAATAATAGCGATCCATGACGGCCACATCCCCGGGATTAAATGACCCCTGCATTTGCCGCAGCAGCGCCGTTTCGCCGGTCTCCTTGCCCGAATAGGGACCGATCGCCAGGTCCAGCACGCAGGCTGTGGCCAGCGACAGAATCACCGCCGCGCGGGCGATGGGCAGGCCGACGCCCGCCTTCTGCGACTTCGGCGAAGGGTACTCCGCCTGCGATGCGGGCGTGTCCGGCATCGTGAATGTGAAGCCGTCCACCAGCTTGGTGTGCAGACCTTTCCAGAGCCACTGCGCATCCGCCCGCTCCTCCACCTCCGCTCCGATCTCCGTCGTCAAGTCCCGCAGAGCCGCCTCGGACAGTTTATTACGAGCGCGACAATAATCGCCCGTATCCGAGGTCGGCACAGCTGTCCCCTGCTGCTGATTATACACGACGATCCGCGCCACCGCCGCCTGACACGAAGCCTCCTTGCCGTCTCGGAGTGCCTGACTGATGAAGGACCACAGCACGACCACGGTGGAATAAATCTGCCCCACCCCGAACAGGTTGCCGTGCTTCTTAAAGATTCGCTCGACCCGCTCGGCCGACAACACCTCGGCGAACGGCAACCCCGGTCGCAACAAGAAGCCCTCGACCACCCGCCGGAAATCGCCGCTGACACACTTCGAAGAATCGGAGACACTGGCCATGAAGAAACCCTCCCTGGATTCTGTGGCACAGATTCTCCAAGGAGGGCTTCCGAATTCATACCAAGGATGGCTCATTTACCACAAGACCACCCCGGGCCGGACCGATCATAGAACAATGATCCCCGCCGCCCCAGACCAATGTCCGCGCGGGCAGTCGGAAATATGAGTTGCGACAGTGCCATTCAGGTCTGTGACCAGTTTTATTCTGTCGTAGGGAAGATGAACACCTATTATCGATTCAAGCAGGACGCCGATAGGCCAGTTCCGCATTCGCATGTTGGAGCCCACTGAACTTCGACTCACGAGGTGACCATGAAAACGATCGTGGGATTCCGAATCAATGATCGCGGACTCTTCTTGGATCTGGCCGACCAGATCGCCACATTGGCCGTGAATCGGAAAACCGGTGATGTTCTGTTGGACGAAGGTGCTGGCGACGACCGCATCAACAGTGCGGCCATCCTGATCCGTGATCTGCCCCGCTTTGTTCTGACTCGTGCCGATTCCGGTTCCCGGATGCACATCGAGTACGGAGCTGTCTCGCGACGCCATTACGATCTCGGAGATGTTGAGGATGCGGAAGCGGCGCAGGCTTGGGTGTGTGCCGCAAATGCCGCATTGGACCGGGTCAAACTGGCCTGCGAACTGACCCACGACGAAGTGGGATCGGTCCGCATGTCCCCAGTGGGTTAGACGGCACAGGTGATCGCTCTCGGCAGGGTGGCCCAGACATCGCGTTGGATGTCTGGGTGACGCTGGCACAGGAGGGATTGCCATGTGAGCCGGTCGCCGGGAGGGCGAAGCCAGTGCTATGAACACGATGGAGGTCATCGTAGGGCACGTTTCCGACGTGCCGGTGACCCGTAGCTCACGTCGCTCCGCGACTGAGATTCGTCTCGCCAGACACCGTCCGGACCTCGGGAAAACCCGCGTGAGTCGGTCTTCCCGCAGGCGGAATGCGAGTCGCGGAGCGACATCGCCTACGAGGTCGATTTCG
>JAYWFM010000067.1:0-5910 GCA_043778825.1 Planctomycetota bacterium
AGCTATCATCGGTGATTCCCTGGGTTTTGGAGGATCATGGAGGATCATTCGAGCAGTCCATGCGGACAAAGCGGCGGCAGGCGTTCGAGCGGGCGAGGCCGAACGAGGTGTTGGAGACCTCCGTCGAGGCCATGTCTGGCAAGCTGCGGTGAGTGCCGGTCTCGTTGAGCCTAGGGTTTCTGGAGGAGGGGACGGAGCGGCAGCGCGAGCTGCAAGCGGGGGTTCCTTCGAAGGTGGCGTGGCCCGCTTCGCTGCGTGAGTTCACGCCGGTGATTGTGGATGGCAAGAAGCTCAAGCCGGTGGCCAAGCGGTGGCTCGTGGCGCGGGGGCAGCCGGGCAAATTGTATGGCGGCAAGCTGCTGGTGGCGTATGTGCCGACCGAGGGCTTGGTGCGTGCGTTCCATGCCGATCCGGATGGCGAGGCCAACGATTGCAAGCGGGTGCCGGGCCTCATTCCGCGGGCTCGGCAAGCCATCGCGGGACTGCGGTTGTGGATTCTGGACCGACAATTCTGCGACCTGACCCAGCCGCGATTGCTGGCTCAAGAGGGCGACCATTACATCATTCGGTATCACTCGAAGAACCACTTCGAGCGCGACCCATCGCGCGAGATCGTGACCTCGCAAGATGCGCAGGGACGCACGCTGATCGACGAGTGGGGCTGGCTGGGAAGTGCGAAGTCGAAGCATCGGTTGTACGTCCGCCGCGCGCGCCTCCAGCGTCCCGGCGAAGAGGAGATCATCGTCATCACCGACCTGCTGGACGAGACGAAATACCCCGCCGTCGACCTGCTGGAAGCGTACCTCCAGCGCTGGGGCATCGAACAGGTGTTCCAGCAAATCACCGAGGTGTTTCACTTGCAGAACCTGATCGGCTCGATCCCCGAAGCCACCATCTTCCAAGGCGAGTTTTGCCTCATGCTCTACAACCTGCTGCAAATCACCAGGCAACAAATCGCCGCCGCCCAGGCCACTCCCTGCACCGCCCAATCGCTGTCGACCGAAGAAATCTTTCGCGATGTCACGCGACAGCTGACCGCCATCACCGAATTGATCCGCCCCGCTGAACTGGCCCACCTGATCCCCCTTTCGCGCTCGGCCACTGACCTGAAGCCGCTCCTCACGAAACTGCTCAGCCATCCGATTCCCCAACTGTGGCGCAAGACCAAAAACAAACGCCCCCGCAAAAAGACCCCCCCGAAAAAGCAATCCGGAGCCCACACCTCCATCGCCAAACTCCAAGCCGCCGCCACCGCGGCCCACGCCGCCCACGCCGCCAAATCCAACACCTCCACTGCCACCAAAACCACCGCTTCAAAGCCTTCCCAGTGACCCCGTGTTCCACCACAATCGTGTTCACAGCACTGGCCTCGCCCTCCCGGGCGGGCCCACAACCCCCAGTCTGGCACGAGCGGTCGGAGCCGTGTTCGCCAGAACGCGAGAGCCCGCACTCTGGCGAACACAAGTTCCCATCACGTGGCGAGGTCGCGTCAGTTCGTCCCGTGGTCAATTCGTCGGAGAGTCGCACTCCCCACCTTGATCACCGCCATCCCCTTGCTTTGGCCGAACTCGACTTGGCTGTCAATGTTCAGTCCCAGCACGGCGGACGACACATGGGTTTCAATCCGGTGGCGAGCCGCGAAGGTCATGTGGGCCTGAATGCGGGACAACGGGCTCCACACCGAAGCCCCCACCAGTGCCAGAACCCGCTTGAGGCCCTGGACCGCCACCGATATCGGCAGGGCATCTTCCCAGGCCATCCCCTCTTCATAGCTCAGCGGCAGACGCGGCATGGCCAGAAACATCAGCCGCAGAACCTCGTCCTGGCCCACCAGACGATAGAAGTAAAACGTGCCGTCTTCTTTCCCAAAATACAGCTGCCCCCGGCGGGTTTCGAAATAGAACGTCCCGTCCAGCCCCATGCGGACCACCAACCGCGTCGTACTCACCGCCTGGCCGTTCATGGTCAGTTCGTAATCGTACCATTCGTTGAGGCAGAAATTGGTGAGGGCATCGAGTTGCACATCCACCGGAGTGGCATGAATCGAGCTGCCTTTGGTGGGCAGGCCGTTGGCATGAAAACCGTCCTCATCGATGAAGGCCACGAAGCTGAAGGGGATCGTGCCGCCGCTGGGGAACTCCCCGAGTTGCACTTGGACATGGATGTGCGGCTGGGGCGAATACCCCGAGTTCCCACAGAGTCCCAGCACCATGCCGGGCACCACCCAATCGCCGGGCTTCACGCGAATCGAGCCGGTCGCGAAGTGCGAGATTTCGACATGGAAGCCTCGCGGATCGTGAATGACCAGATAGTTGCCCCAGTTGTGGTCCTCGTCGTACTGCCCAATCAGGTTGTCGGGGAGATCGTTTTCGACATGCACGACCCGGCCTCGAATGGGCGAGAGCACCGGTTTGCGGTAACAGAAGAACTCCGAGAGTTCGCCTCCCTCGCCGGAATACGTGCGTCCCTCCTCGTCCGTGATCACGAAGTCATAGGCGTAGCGCCACGGCCCCTTGTGCGTCCATTGATCGTTGAACCCCTGCCACACCGTCCATGTCCCAAAGAACGGCAGCCGGATCGTCCGCACCTCTCCATGAAACCGGTTGCGCCGCGCCAGACTGGCATCCAGCGTTTCCTCGGGAGTGCTCCCCATTTGCCAAACCAGTTCCGGATAACCCGCCGACCGCGCCGCATATAAAAACGAGAGCGTCACGAGATTAAACGGCAGCGTGTAAATCGGCACGCTGTATCCCGAGAGTATCACCTGCAAGGCATCGATCATTAAAGCGGATGTCCCCACCGCCAGTGTGGCCACGACATAGCTGCGAATTGACGGCACCAGAAACACTCCGCCGATCGCCATCGAGATCAGAGCGAAATTAAATCCGTTGATGTCCGCGAAGGCACTTTCCCACGAGCCGAGCATCGCCGCCCGCAAGCTGGTGCCGACGAAATACCCGGAGACCGCCAGGAAGAACAGAATGCGGGATCGAATGCAGATCAACACGGAGTGCGTGATCCCCGCCATTACCGAGGGCATGAACAGGATCGCCCCCAGTGATCGAAAGAATCCGCGAATCCCCATGGGAAAGACATACTCGAACGGCGAGAGACCAGGGCCACCCGGCAGTTCGACGCCTCCCAATACAGCTGGCCCAGGCACTGCCCAGGGCACCGCATGCAGCAGGCTGGGATACTTCAGCGACGCATAGTAAGCCCCCGCACTGGCGATCACGAATGGGAGACTCAACACCGGCAATCCCAGGTAATGCCGCAGGGCGGTCGACATCGTGATCGTCAGAATGGTGGTGATCACGCTGGCACTGATGACAAACACCATCATCAGCCACGAGAACTTTAAGGCCATGCCAATGCCGATGCCCACCAGCAGCGGGTTGTACGTGTAAAACCCGGAGGCCAGAAACTGTTGCCCCATGCCCAGCAACCGGGCCACCCCGTACGCGGTCAGGACGGCAATCAACCCCGAGAGCCCCGCCTGTGGATTGAACCAGGACACGGCGAACAAAATCGCGCCCAGGCTCGTACTCTCCAAAAACAATAGTTCGGAGTGGCTGCGGAGGAGCGTTTTGACCAGGACAGGGGCGTCACCCCGGCGGATCGTCTGGAAGACCGACCGATATTTGGCCACAGCCATTTGCCACAGTCCGGGCTTCTGTTCCGGGGGAGGAGCGGAGCCCGGAGAAGTCCCAAGCAATGACGCCACGGGCCACAGGGCACTGGAGTGACTCGTCGGACCGTGCTGAGGCTCGGGCATGGGGGTGAGGCGAAAAGAGGAAGAGGGGGACTGACGATATTTTGAGAGGATCTCAACGGTAGTTTGTTCCCGCGCACGACACAAGCACTGCCTCTCCACACCACCGAGTGGTGTGTGCATCAGAAACGCAGGCAGCCCAAAAACCAGAAGCCCTTCTCCACACCGATTCTCACGGCATCCGGAGGTGAAACATCGAATGCCAGGGAAAGGCGGTATTGAAACGCAGAGGGCGCTGAGGACGCAGAGTTCAGGAGGAATGTGGTCGCCATCCTACGCAGAATCCCCTGGGATTCTCGCCCCGAAGGGGCTGGACTCGATAGCCCAGGGCGCAGCCCTGGGAACACATGGGATTCTCAACCGATCAAGGCCCAACGGGCCGTCACCCGCTGGCGGAGTCGAGTGACGGCCCGTTGGGCCTTGAGGAAAGTCTGGCTTCCGATTTCCCAGGGCTGCGCCCTGGGATTTCGAGTCAGGCCCCGTTGGGGCCGAGGAGCGAAAACCTGCGTAGAATGGCGACCACACTCGTTCAGAAGGAATGCCTTTCTCTGCGTCCTCAGCGTTTCCAATTTCCGAGGTGCCGGATCAAGCGATCTCATTGGTCGCGTTCTTCAAGAACCCGCGTTCTCCAGATGACTGGGATCCGTGGTGAAACTCTGCTTACTGTTCTGATGCCCACACGACGCTCCGCGTCGTCATTCATTCACGACGCAGAGCGTCGTCCCACACTAAAATATCCCAAGCTTGTCGCGGGCATCATCCGTCATGCGGGCCGGGGTCCACGGCGGCGACATCACGAGGCGGATCTTGGCTTCGGTCACGCCGGGGAGTTGCTCCAGGGCCGTCTTCGCCTGATGCACGATCTGCGGACCGGCGGGGCAGCTGGGGCTGGTGAGGGTCATCTCGACGTGGACCTTGCCCTCGTCCCCCTGAGTAATGGTGTAGACGAGGCCCAAGTCGACGATGTTGATAAACAGCTCGGGGTCGATGACGCTGCGCAGGGCCTCGATCATCTGCTCCTCGTCGGCGTTGAGCAGTTCGGCTCCGGGGGGGAGTGGCGAACAGGCCGAGGCGACTGGAGTGGCCCCACCCACCGGCGGATGCGAGCAACACCCATCCCCGTGCGAGTGCCCCAGGTGAGCAGGCTCTTTCGTACACGTCGCCGCATCGATCGAAACGACGGGCAGCAGGTTGTCAATCGAATCACTCATCGGTCGGTCATGCTTGGTAAGAACCAGAATCCACTTCCGCATCCGCCCGAGGGCACGAGGACGGGTTTCCGGTCGGATCAGAATGCCACTCCCCGCCCAAACCGGAATCAACTCCTGATCCAGCGTCGTCCGGGCGTCGGCGTCACACTCCCGTGCATGATAGACTTGGGGAGGCCTTGGTGGTAATGCAAAGGGTCGATTTCGCGAAATTCGGGATGCAACTGAGTCGCGAGACTGGCCGCCCCAAGTGCCACTGGCGGTCGCTATTGGACCGCCCGTGTGTAGCGTTCACGACCGCCGACTGAGAGGTCTCGCCATCGGAACCGGATCGGGAACAGTGTCCCCCGTTCCTCAAATTCCTCCTTGGGAACGAGATCAGGTGAACGATGCATCCGGTCATTCGAGCCAGTTTTGGACCTTCAGCCCCGGCACTTGAGAAAAGTCCTTGAGGTTTCGCGACAGCAGCATGGCATCGTTCGCCAGAACGATCGCCGCGATCTTCAGATACGATCATGACTCGGATTTCGCGGTGCGTTTCCGGGGACGCTGGGCTCGTTGACGGTCGGCCTCGCGCCAAGCCGCCCCGAGCGCGTCGATCTGTTTCATGTCTTCGTCACCGGTACACATCCCCACGACACTCCTCCAATCGTCCGGCCCCGGCTGGGGAAACCCGGCGAGAACTCGCTGCATCTGTAACTCCAGCGCCGCGACTCGTTCTTCCATCTTTGGCTTAGACATCGTGCTGTTCCCCACGTGATTTCATCGACTCATTTCATTCTGATCGGGAAGTTCGATTCACGCAACCAAGACACCTCGGTACTGGGTGCCCCGTGTGTGCGTCCCGTTCGTCGGTAGCGGTTTCGCCTACCAAACACGCAGGAATCCAACCACGAAAGGCACGAAATACACGAAAAAGCAGGGTGTCGT
>JAYWFM010000068.1:0-5895 GCA_043778825.1 Planctomycetota bacterium
CGCCACGCTAAGACTCGGGGTTGGAGTTCAGGCTTTAGCCTGCCCCGGAGCAGCCTAAAGGCTGGACTCCAACCCTCAGCTTTAGCGTTGACGGGACACCACACTCCTTCCGAAGTCTCACAACTTCTGCAACGCTCGCGGTTTTTCGTTGCCGTATTGACTCGCGGTGCGCATACAATAGGGACGTGGATATTGGTGGAGTGTGGACGGTCGACGACCGAGAGTGAAGGTTTATTTCACCCCAGCGAGAGGTGCGATCATGGTTGTGGCCACAGAACCGACGCAGCAGTCATCCTCCTCCCACGCCGCTCACGCTGTCGTCGACGAATCGACGCCCCCGTGGGTGGACGGTCTCACGATTGGAGCGGTACTGCGAGAGACCGCGCGGCGGCATCCGCACCAGGATGCGTACGTCTTCTGTCATCTCGATGAGCGACAGACTTGGGGCGAGGTCGATGAAGAAGTCGATCGGGTCGCGCGGGGATTGCTCGCGCTGGGGCTGAGGCCCGGCGATCACTTTGGCGTGTGGGCCACCAACGTCCCGCAGTGGGTGCTGTTGCAGTTCGCGACGGCCCGCATTGGCGTCGTGTTGGTGACGATCAACCCGGCCTACCGAGACAGCGAACTCGCTTATGCACTCCAGCAATCAGACATCCGGGGACTGGCGCTCATCGACCGATTCAAGTCGTCCGACTTCGTGGCGATTCTGAACGAGGCGTCTCCCGAGTTGGCCACCGAGCGGCCCGGGATGCTGTCGAGCCGCGCGTTCCCCAAACTGCGGACGCTCATCTCTCTGCGCGGCGAGCGGCCTCCGGGGATGTTCAGTTGGGAGGATCTACTGGCTCACGCCGATGAGGTTCTCCCCGAGAAAGTCAAGGCGATCGAGGCCACGCTGCGACCCGATTCGGCGATCCATATCCTGTACACCTCGGGGACCACCGGGCATCCCAAGGGGGCCACGCTCTCGCATCGCAACATCCTGCTCAACGCCTACTACGCCGGGCTCTGTCAGAACCTCGATCACCGCGATCGTATCTGCCTGCCGGTGCCGTTGTATCACTGTTTCGGCTGCGTGCTGGGGACGCTGGTCGCCTTGGTGCATGGGGCGGCGATGATCTTCCCGGCGGAGAGCTTTGATCCCGGCAAGACACTGCGGGCCATTGAAGAAGAACACGCCACCGCCCTGTACGGCGTGCCGACGATGTTCATCGCCCAACTCGAACACCCCGACTATCCGCAGCGGGATCTCCTGTCGTTGCGGACGGGGATCATGGCGGGCAGCCCCTGTCCCATCGAACTCATGAAGCGCGTTACGCAGAGCATGGGAGCCCGCGAGATCACCATCGGCTACGGCCAGACCGAAGCCGCCCCGCTGATTACCCAGACCCGGACCGGCGATCCGCTGGAGTTGCGAGTTGGCAGCGTCGGTCGACCGATCCCCGGCTTTGAGGCCAAGGTCGTCGACACCGAGACCGGTGCCGACCTGGGCGACAATCAGCCCGGCGAAATCTGCGGACGCGGGCACGGCGTGATGATCGGTTACTACAACATGCCCGAGAAGACCGCCGAGGTGATCGACGCCGATGGCTGGCTGCACACCGGCGACCTCGGGCTGCGGATGCCCAACGGCTACTACCGCATCACGGGGCGACTACGCGATCTGATTATCCGCGGCGGAGAAAACATCTACCCCCGCGAGATCGAAGAGCAACTCTACGCCCACCCGGCGATCGAGGAGGTGCAGGTGGTCGGCGTCCCCGATCGCAAGTTTGGCGAGGAACTGCTGGCCTGGGTCAAGTTCCGCACGGGCCACTCGGCGACGACGGACGAGCTGCGCGACTACTGCCGCACCCGCCTGGCCCACTTCAAGGTGCCGCACTACTGGAAGTTCGTGGACAGCTTTCCGACGACCGTGACCGGCAAGATCCAGAAGTTCAAGATTCGCGAGCAGGGGATCGTGGACCTCGGCCTGGAGGAAGTGGCGAAGATCGAGACGGCTTGAGCGATACGCTGGCTTTCACGGCGTCGACCGTTGGGGGGCTGTCCGTGGAGGAACGGCTGCAAGAATTCTCTCCAGTTCTTGTCGCAGTTGTATCATAGGAATTTCATTGTGAGTTGCCCCTAAGATTTCAATGAATCTGGCATTGGCTGAATTGCTGGCCAGGGTGCGACCCTGAAACACCGGAACAATGTCATCCGCCGTGCCGTGGAAGATGATCACTGGTGATTGAACTTGGGGAATTCGGTAAATTGACGGCCAGCGATCCAACAGCAGGTACCGAAACGGAAACACGGGGTAGTGCCACGCCACAACCTCGGGCATTGTCGCAAATGTCGAGTTGAGTATCACGGCAGCGGGTTGAGGCGTATTCCCAGATCCAGCCGACCAGAGCGAGAGTGCGACGGCTCCACCCAAAGATTCGCCAAACACCACAATCCGGCTTGGGTCGTATTGCAATTCCCCGATCGCATATTGCCAGACTCGTTGTGCGTCGGATGTTAAAGCCCATTCTGAGGGAGAGCCTGTGCTATCACCGAAGCCACGATAGTCGAAAATCAAAACATCGAAGCCAGACGCGGCCACCTCGCGCAAATCATCGATCCGTTCATGGCGATTTCCGGCATTACCAGGGAAATAGATGACCAATGGGGCATCGCCCGCTGTGTCTTTCCCGTGCCGGTGCCGGATGAGCCAACCGTTGAGGCTGTGACCGTCTTGCGTCTGGATGTGGACATCACGCGTGAAATCAGAATCTAGCCCAAGGCGTGCCACCGTCAGAAACTCGGCAACTGTCGGGTGGTACAACAAGCTGCGTTGAAAAATAGCGAAGATGGCTGTGACAGATAGATACGGAATGCAACCATAGAGAATTACGAATCGTCGGATACGTTTCAGCCACCCTCGCGGCGGTTTTGTGTAGGCATTGGACGTGTCCATCACGACTCACCATATAACAGGGACTCGACTGCGGAACGGACAATATTGGCGTCGAGCAGGATTCTCATTCACCCCGTCCCGCATAGATCGATTCGCGGCTCACATCGATCTCGTGATCGAGTCGCGGATGGCGCTCCGCCCACGTCCGGAGGCGCTCGGCAAATGTGCCCGGACGCGCCCTTGTGTTCCGAGCCGTTTCCAATTCGCTTTGCAGGCTTTCTGCCACGACATCGCTCACGTACGTCTCCACATCGCCTCCCGTGAAAGCGATATGTTTCCGCAAGGCATGCTCATCTTCGGACGACAATCGCAGTTCGATGTTCATGGCAAACCCCTTTCGCTCCACTTCATCCCTCATGGAAGATTGAGTTTAACTCCGCTGCCAACCGTTTGGGAGTCAATCCTCAGTTCGGCTCGGCCTTCGGCAGTGACCCGCGCGGCTTGGCCTCCCCACCCAGTTCGACCGTGACATCCACCGGGCGTTCATCCCGCAGCACCGTGATCGTCACGCTCTCGCCCGGCTTCTTGCTTTCGATGAAGCCCAGGAACTCCGCCGGAGTCGCCACCTTCTCGGCATCCACGGCGATGATGACATCGGCTGCACTCACATCCTCGACGTTAAACACGCCCCGCTTGCTGATCTTCGGCCCCTTAATCCCTGCCTTGGCAGCGGCCCCGTCCGGTTCCAGGCGGGCAATCCGCAGCCCCGTCTCGACCACCTCCACATGCGTAATCCCGACGTCGCCCCGCACCACATGGCCATGTTCGAGTAACTCGGGCACCACGCGCTTGACCAGGTTGATCGGGATCACAAACCCAATCCCGGCGCTCTGCGCCACCCGACTGGCAATGGCGGTGTTGATCCCGATCATTCGCCCATGCGAGTCGAGCAGCGGGCCGCCCGAGTTGCCGGGGTTGATTGAGGCATCAATCTGAATGATCGACTTGATGACCCAATTCTCTTGGATCTCCAAGGTGCGGTTCAAGCTGGAGATGATCCCCATGCTCATCGTGCGTTCGAGGCCGAAGGGATTGCCGAGGGCGAAGACCCGCATGCCGACTCGCAGGGTGTCGGAGTCTCCCAACTCAACCGGAAAGAGATCCTCCTCCGGAGCCTCGATGCGAATCACGGCGATGTCATTCACCGGGTCAATCCCCACCGGCTTGGCGGCAAACGACTCCCCGTTGAACAGCGTCACCTGAATTCGTTTGGCCCCCTCGATCACGTGGTAGTTGGTGAGGATGTGTCCCTCCGTGCTGATGATCGCCCCCGACCCGGCCCCTTCCGCATTCATCGCCATGCGGAACAGCCCCTCGCGCGAGACGCTGACGGTCGAGATGTTGACCACGCTGCGGTTGCACTGGTCATAGACGGCGACGTTGATGACCTCCTCGGGGGAGAGGCCCTGCTCGTCGAACAGAGAGGCGGAGGCTTTCTGAGTGCGGGGCATCGTCGGGGCGCGAGGCCGCTCGGAACCGATCGACGGTCCCTCGGCATTCACCGCCGGGATGCGCAACGCATCGACAGCCCACAACGTGAACAGGGAGGCGAGAACAGCGGTCGCCAGAGTGACCGGGAGAGAGCGCATGGGAGAATCCTTCCAGAGCAGCCGCCCTCGTCAGAGGCCGGGGGACATCGCATGGTATCCCCGATGCGGGCGATTGACTCAAGAGGGATTTCTCTTTGGCGTCCTGGGATCGCGTCTTCAATCCTTCCGCTGATACCTCGGTTGTCCGCACCAGCCGAGTTTCTGGTTAAGGGTCTTGTAGTAGCTGTGGCCGGTGAGGCGGGCGAGTTGGAAGGTGACGGCGGCGCGGCGGACGATGATCTCATCGCCGGGGCGGAGTGGCTCGCGGACCTGGCCATCGACGGTCAGCATCACCCCCTCGGGGACGCGCGGCAGCGTCATCCGGTACTCCAGATCGGCCCGGTCGACGAGCGGTCGATTGGTCAGCGTATGCGGCGAGATAGGGGTCACGACGAACGCTTGGAGGCTCTGTTGCAGGATCGGTCCACCAGCGGAGAGGCTGTGCGCGGTGGAGCCGACGGGGGTGCTGATGATGAGTCCGTCGGCGCTGTAAGTGGTCACGTGGACCCCGCCGATCGAGAGCTCGACATCGATCATCGAGAGCGACCCCGCGGAGAGGATGGCCGCCTCGTTGAGTCCCAGATAAGTGCGGGAGGAGCCATCGGCCCGCAGGTGCTCGCACTCCAGCATCAGGTGATGCACTACCTGATAGTCGTGCGACTCCAACCGGTGAATCTGCTGGCGAAACTCCTCTGGCGAGAGGTCCGCCAGGAACCCCAACCGCCCCAGGTTGATTCCGATGATCGGCAACTGCTGAGCCCCAAACCCCCGGCAGGCCCGCAGGATCGCCCCGTCGCCGCCAAGGACGATGGCCAAGTCCGCAGGCTGGGTCGGCGGGCCGATCTCCTCGCCGATGATGACCTCGGCAATCTCAACCGACGGGCGATTGCGCAGGAACGCCTCCAAGGTGGTCCAAGCGGATTGGACGCGAGGAGAGTCGTCGCGTGTGACGATGACCAGTCGCAGGGGTTGATGAGACATCGGCGGACCAGCAGGTTGCGGCATGCCCTCACAGCTGTTCGTGCGGGCGGGTGGGCTCTATCGTACCGATACCGGGTGGACAGTGCGCGGTGAATGCGGCATTCATGAGTCCGAGTGCGTGCATCAGCAAAGTCGGCAGCCGGATTCCTCTGCTCCCTTTCCCCACTGGCGGCGTGGCTTTCTGGGAGGACATGATTGTGGGGGAGAGGGTTGGGGTGAGGGGCCAGAGCGAGCAGTGTGGCCCCCTCACCCCAGCCCTGGCCTGGTGAAACGGGCGGAAGTTGGGGGGCTTGGGTTTGCGGGGAGAAAGCGAATCTGGTGCGCTCAGCTGACCCCCAGAATAGGCGAGCCGGGCGGCGTCAGCCCCCGGACTCTGGCGACCCTCGA
>JAYWFM010000069.1:0-32859 GCA_043778825.1 Planctomycetota bacterium
GCTCTGAAGTCGCATCTCCGCAAGCTCGCCAAACGCACCTACGAGACGCTGGTCAAAGCCATCGGCGAGATCCCACAGGCCGTGTCCGCCAAGACCTGCCTGAACCTGTTCGAGGCTTGCGGATATCTGTAAAGACCGAGGGTGGAACCGCTCTAATGTCGTGATCCCCGTAGGGATTTCGAGCAGGGTGCTGTCGTTCCAGCCGCAGCGGTTCATGGCCACGCTTTTCTTGTTCTTACACTGCTTCAGCAGCGACAGCGTGAAGCGGTATTCCCGACACAGTCTCATCTACGCCGCGAGCGCAAGCCCGCTCTTTCCACCCCAACCACACCGAGTTCGTCCTGGCCCTTCGGCATGCCGCGCGGGAGGACCACGGTGGTAGGAGGCGATTGGGCTCCTGTCTACTTGCCTAACCGCTCTGTTCGGTTCGGCTGGGCTCGGATTTCCAGACGCTTCCAGAGGACGCTCACGGACTCCGGATCGGGATTCGGATGGCCCCAAATCCCAGCTCCCAGTCGAATGCCGTCAAAACGGACGGGGGCGTCGGTGACATCGGCCTCGTGGATGACTCGAAAGAACGAGGAGTCCTGCTCGGCGATCAGGAATGTCATACGTTGTCCCAGTCGAACGACGCGAAGGCGTCCGGAGGTGCAGTCCTCGGAGGTCACTCCCTGGAAATCAATACTCACGCCTCGGTCTTTCCCATAGCGATTGAACTCTGCTTGGGTGGCATGCCGCAGTTCAATATGGGGATGGGCGTAGACGCCGTGCCAGACACGGCTGTGAGTCGTTTGTTCGTCTTCGGTCACCACGATCAGGGAGATGGCGTTGGTTCCATTCGTGGGGGTGGCCAATTGCAGGTTCTCGAAGGTGGCCTCAATGTCGAAATCACCAGTCACTCGAATCCGAGGCGTCACCCAGACATCGGTAAACTCCGCGGTCCCGGGACGAGTCATCTCCAGACCGCTGGATTTCAAAGTCGCCGTTCCTCGCTGGTCTGATGTTTGAAACTGAAATGTCTGGTTGGAGTACGTCGAGGCAGCGGACTGGCTGGGCGGGTCGACGAAATCAAAGGCGATGCGGTGGGTGAGTTTCTTGCACCGCTCCTCCAGATCGTCGAGTTCATGGCTCCGCAGTTCCTGTTCGATGATCGGCGGTAGCAACTTCGGCCAGTTGCCAGTCCAGTTCAAGTGGCGAACTCGCACAGCTGTCTGGTCCGCATAGTGGAAGAGTCCAAACGTGCGGTCGTTGTCCGGTGGGATGTTTCCCTCGTAGACCTGGGTGCCGTTCAGAATGATCCGGACGATATTGCCGATGACCTCCAGCTTCAGTTGATTCCATCCCGGCAGCAGTGGACACGCGACCGAAGGCGACACGGCCTGGCGATTCAGCGGATCGAGGCCCGAAGAATCGTGGATTCCGTGGGTGGCTTGGTGCAATGAGACTTGCTTCGGCTCCAGGAGAAAGACCCTCTGGTCGAGCGCCGGGTGGACGTGAACGGTGTTCTCCGCATAGAAGAACTCGTACTCCATGACACCGTCTTCCGCCATCGGTCGGATGTACCGCAGCAGGCTCTCTTGAAACGTGTCCTGAAATCGGGTCTTTCGATGAGCCACGATTTCGCCGGGAGAGTCAGCTGGTTTCTCGTAGTCCCAATCGGGTTCGACGCCGCCGATATTATCGAGATGAAACCGGACCCACCCGGACAGGTCCGGATCGGACGACAGCGAGATCGTCTCTGGGATATCGGGGGTTCCGGTGATCTGAACATTCCGCACTCGGCCGTTGGCAAAGTACGGGCTGCGGAACGTGACCCAAGGAAACTGGTGCGGCCGCACGGGCTCGGTCTGCAACAACCGCCCGTTGAAGTACCGCTCACATTTCCCCTCGTGAATCACAGCTCGATGCCGACTCCAGTCGCTCACCAACGAGAGCTTGGGCATGAGCGGATGCTGGGCGGTCATGCCACGCAGAGTCCCGGTTTCGAGCACGTCATGTGTGTAATGGGGTGAGAACCAGTGACCTCCGATGGTCAGTTGCATCTCGCGGTAATCGAACAGGCTCGTATCACACTCGACCGTGAAGTTCCCCCGCAGCGGAGTCCGAAACATCAGATAATCGTCTTGGTGTCCGATGGACTTCTCGTACTGATTACCCGTTCGCTGCCAGTGGAGTGCGGGCATGGCCAATGCCCTTGTGGCCTCGTCGCACCCGGCCACGGGAAGCCACTCACTGGACTCCGGCTTGAGGGACACACCTGGGGTCTCAGTCTGAGCCGAGTGGATCTGTTGATGCAGCTTGAGCGTCCCCAACAAAGCCGCCATGTGACGATCCCACTGCGCGGGGCCGCAGTTTTCCCCCTTTCTGACTTGCTCAGTGAGCGTCCTGGTCAGCATCGACTCGGCGATCTCGTGCAGTCCGACGTGCTGCACCGCCACGGTCAGCACCAAAGTCTCTGGCCAGCGGTCTTGCAGAATGGGGAAGGTCTGTTTGGCATGACGTGCTTCGAGGGATGTCATCCATTTTTCGGCTGCGAGGAAATCGCCTCGCCGGATTTCGATCATGGTCATCAGCGCGATGCGGCAACGCTCCGAGACTTCTCCCGACGTGTCGTAGGCCTCGACCCGAGTTCGCAACTCGTCCAGCCGGTTCATGCGGGCCGCGAGTTCAACCAGATGCAGTGCCGGAGAGATCAGGAAGCCCCCCGTGGGACTTGTTCCGGGTATTGTGGTGCTGGTGCTCGCGAGGTAGTCAGGATCGGAGTCGTAGTCACAAGACAATCGAAAGCTGGACCGCGTCGCTGAGGGAAGCACCCAATCGGACAGTGCCTCATACCGCTCAGGCTCGGGCAGGAGCAGTGTGCGTTTCAGAAAGTGCCGGAGATTCCACTGGAGTACGTCGTCTCCGAATATCCTGGTCAACGAACGATGCCGTGCGGCATCGTCTGCCGCGATCAGCGCCGACACGAGTGTGACAATCCACAGACAGCCGAGGAGTCGTCTCAGCATGAGGAACCTCACTCAGGTCGTGGCAGGTGGGCAGAACTGATGGCTGCGGTCATCCCAAGTGGTTGACCATCCGCAGCGGGAAGAGTTTGGGGCGGGCATGATTGGACGGCATTCTCCCAGCTTCTGACTATCTCTGGTAGATGGGGAGCAACTGATAGGCCGGTGTGAGTGAGAGTATGGCCAGCGACGTACTATAATTCGGACCATAGGCTCGCTCGTTATCGCCGCCCGGCGGCCAGTTTCCAGCTTGGGATTGTTCCGCCAGAAGATTGGCGGCGATCTGGGGGAAGATCTGATTCCACGAATCGCCACCGACCTGGGCCATGGCCTGACTGCTGTAGTACGACGACAAGTAGAAGTACCCCTCCTGCCACGGCTTGGGGTAGGGGTGGGCATGGAACCAGGTCACGCCATCGCGGACTCCGACGTGATCATGGCGTCCTCCCAGAATCAAGGTCAGCATGGCGGAAGCTGTGTTTGGTAAAGAGATTTGCGAGTTCGCGATGGGGTCGGACTCCAAGGGGCGATAGCGGAAGACCCCTTTTTCGTGCAGGTCGGGATCTTGTTCATAGCAGCGTTCGACGAAATCAAGACCCTCGTCAAAGTATTGCTTGGGAACATTGAACTCAGCATTGCGAGCGGACCTTAAGAACATCAAGGCCCAGCCCGTCACCGACATGTCCGATGAGGCATTGGGCCCTTCCGGATAGCCGTAGCGGAAGCCGCCGATGTCGCTCGGTTTTTCTTTCTGCTGCGTCTGAACCTCGCGATGATAGATTAGGGCGGACGACAGGGCCGTTTCGATTCGTGTCGATCGCTCACCACTCGTCATTCCATAGACCTCACCCAGCATCAGCCCCGCGATCGAATGGTTGTAGGTCACCACCTGGGCGGGAGTGTTGTGCCCCGCCGGTGGAGCAACGGGCAGGAGCGAAAAGTAGCCGCGGCGCTTTTGGGTCGACAGCACGAAATCGATGGCTTTTGAAATCCGCTTTCCGTAGCGGCCCTCATCGGGCATGTGCCCGCGTGACAGAAAGGCCATCACCGCGAGAGACGTGACAGCTGGCTGGGCGACCTCGTCGCTGGGGAACCGGCCATCCTCTTCCTGAACGCTGGCTAAGTAGGCCAGTCCCCGATCGACGGACGACTCGACACGAGTCCATTCCGATGCGGGGAGTGCAGAGTAGAGCGATCCCGAAGCCGCAATGACCGGCGGCGGTTCCGGCCTCGCTTCTTGTGCGGATGCGATGATGGGCAGAACGCAGTGCATCAGAAGGCATGCGATCACCAGTTGCCTGCACGTGAATGTCAGTGACTGTGAGAGGTGAGACTTCATTCGTGATCCTCCAACTTACCGTCTTCCACTGAGCTGCCGAATCCGTTCCTGGTACTGCTCGATCGACTTGCGGTAGTCCTCTGAGGGAACGCGACCACTCACTTGTCCCTGCCCGTCGCCGAGCGTGGAGAGCAGCTTGTTCCACTGCTCATCCGGGATCTGTTCGCCCTTGGCCAGTGCCTCCAGAGCGGCTTTGGCTTGATCGGCTTCCGCCATTTGCCGCCACAACTGTTCGGGGGTTTGGCCCTTCTCCATCTCCTTCAGCGAGCGACTCAACTGGGCGGCCATGTCCGCCAGTTGCCGCCGCTGTTCGGCGGACTTACTCGGATCGTTGGCCTGTCGCTCCAGCTCTTTTTGGGCCTGAGTCATGCGATCCTTGAGCATCTTCTGCATCTCTTGGGAATCGGCCAGTTGTTGTTTCTCTTCCTCCGTCATCGGTTGCGGGGTCTTGTTTTCCTCGGGTTCTTTCTCTGCTGAGCTGCGCTGCTTCGGATCACCGTCTCCGTTGGTGGGCTGTTCACGCGGGTTCATCATTTGCTGCATGCGGTCCATCGCCCCTTCCGCTGAGGCACTGAGCATCTGACCTCCGTTCTGTTTCCAGTTCATGGCATCCTGCAGGATGCGGATGTTCCGCGGCCGACCGGGAATGCCGAGTTGAGCTTCGATGTTCGATTCTCGTTCCAAATCGGCCAGAAACTGATCTAGAGTGGGGTCCAGCAATTCTGCGATATTGGGGTCTCGAGGCTTGATCGTGTCGAGGGCCTCCGCCGTTTTGCGGCGCAGCTTGTTGAGGATAACTTGGGCATCCTCAAAGCCCTCGAGAGCCAGAGCCTGCTGCGAGGCCCCATCGTTCATGCGATCTTCGAGCAGAGCAAACGTCGCGGACGCCTGGGTGTGCGTGATCGACTCCATGACTCGCTGAAGTTCCTGCGTGAGGTTGATGACCTCTTGAGGCAGCTTGACTTCTTCGTTGAACTCCTCTGCCAGGTCGGCATCAATGTCCAGCATTTCCGTGCGCAGTAACTCCGTGGCGATGGCAATCTGATGCTGGTCCAGGCTGGCCAGTGCCGAGTATTTCTGCTCCTCAACGGCATGTGCCGTGATCGACCACGTATCAGCCAGATCGGCAAACGCCTGGACTTCGATCCGCCGCAGTTGTACATACTCCGGAACGCCGTCCAGCCCGACGGCCTCCAACTCGATTCGATCGAGGGCCGCTGCCAGATCACCAATCTGATGGACCAGGGCCTCAGCACTTGCGCTGAGGGCTGTCCCCTGGGCCAGTCCCTCGCCAGACTTCCGAAGCTCACGGACATCCAGATCACAACGCCTCGCATTGAGGGCGAGTTCCCTGGTTGAGGAAACTGCCAGGGCTGCGGCTCCCACACCGGACTCGAGCACCAGGGGTAACTGTTTCTCGACTCGATCCGCCAGTTGCTGTGCGTCCTTGGCGAGTTGAAGAGGGGCATCCAGTCGCAGGTCGGACACTAGCAGCCAGTAGTTCCCCCGCTGATTGTCATCGACGCCGACCCAGCCGAGCACTTCTTGAGATGTCTGATCCTGACGCGCGGCGAGTTCGGCCAACTGATTGCTGAGCGAGCTGCGACGACGCTTGATGAGGTCCAGATAACGCGAACGCAGCCGGGGATCGTCCGCCAAAATACGAGCCAACTCGGACATCATGTCACGACGCATGCGAGTGACTTCCGCCAGCCGATCGAGATAGGCCTGGTCGACTTCGACGACCTCCATCTCTCGGTCCAGTTTCAACGGATCGCGGTTCTGCTGGGCTTCCCGCATCAGTTGCTGAGAACGTTCGACATAGACGGTGTACATCTTGATGGCTTTGTCCAGCTCCTTGGCGAGCTGCTGTTCTTGAGCGACTTGGTCATATCGTTTCAGCAGAGCCTGCAAGAGTTCGCGAGCCGACACGACATGATGCAAGGCTTCTTCCGTCGGCACATCGGCCCCGGAATCGGGCGTCCGAATCGCGATGAAGACGGCATCGCGGGCAGGCGTGACATGTGAACTGCCGATATCGACCATCTGCAGACCGACATATTCAAAGGACGTTTCCCGCGTGCTTTCTTCTAACTGAGTGATGAACTCTTCCACGTCTTTCATGAGCGAATCGAGTTCCTGAAACCCCTTGGCACGCAGGGCATCCTCGACCTCATGGCGATATAGCGGGTGGAGCTTCCCTTCGATGACTTCCAGCATCTTGTCGATCTGGACCACTTTGTCGCGGGCGGGCTTCGTCTGCGCGCGTCTCGGATCGTCGCTCTTCGCGACGGCATCCAAACGCGAAGTAATTCGCAGGCGTTTTCGATCGGTCTCCTGCTGTTGCCCCGAATCGTTCATCTGCGGATTGAGTCGCAGATCTTTCGTCGGAGGTGGTTCCGAGGAGGGACTGCCTCCCGGCATAGGGCTGCCGGATTTGTTGGCGTTCGCCATCGGGGGAGAACTGTTCGACGGACTCTGCTGGCGATCCGCCGGTTGAGCATTCGAGGGGTCGGTCGGTGTTGGCGGAGCAGGTTTTCCCACGAGGCTGATCTTTCCGACCGGTTGCGATTCGCCGGGTGGCACTTCGTTGGTGGCCTGCGACGGGGCGTTCGCTGACTTCGCATTATCGCCGGGTGGGTTCTCTGGGGTGGTGCTTTCGCCCTTTGGAGGCATCGCAGCTTCAGGGGCTGCACCATTCTTTTTGTTCGATGCCACGGCGCTAGCTGAGGGCTGGCTGGGATTCGGGGTCGCCGGGTTGCCCGGGCTGTTGCCTGCTTCTGAGCCTGATTCGGTCATGGGCTGGCCGTCGTTCGGCTTGTCAGAGCGAGCTGCGGCCAGCAGTTCATCTGCGGGATGATCGTCGGATGGCTGGGGCGATTTCGCTGGACTCTTGTTCGAAGTTCCGTTCTTTGTTTTGATCTGGGCTTGGTTCTTCTCAGTGGTTCCCTCGGGGCTGGCTGTGGTCTTCGAACTGGCCTGCGGATCTAAGTCTGCTTTCGATGACTTGTCCGGCGGCGTAGAACTGCTGGGTTCATCCCCGGCTTTGCCTTCCCCGATGCCCGCATTGGCCATCGAGGTCTCTGAAGCCGGATCACCTTCTTTGCCGCCTTGAGAGCCCGCGTCGGCAGGGGTCTGTTCCTCGGATGACTTGTCACCGCGCGGGCCTTCCTTTGAAGCCAATGGGGCTGCCTCCCCACCCTTTGCTTTATTATTTGACGCAGAGGTCGGGCTGGCTGGATCGCCTAATTCCGACTTCATCTTCTCGCCAGCCTCAGCCGAAGCCTCGCTCTTCAAATCTGTCATCTTCTCGTTCGACGATTCCTCGGCGGCTGAGCTTTGTCCCATCGAACGCTCCTCGCCAACTTCTGGCTTCTCGCTGGGATCCATCGAGGAAAGCAGTTGATTGAGCGGGCTACTTGCATCGACCTCCAGATCGCGGTTGTCGGTGACCCGCACGGCATAGCTGATGTTCGTGCCCTCTTGCAGTCCGAGTTCCTTCAAGTCCAACTGGATCTGGCCCATGACGTGCTTCTGCAGCGCCTGATCGCCGAGTGGAATCTCGCGCTCGGCCAGGACTTTGGGGTGCGCGGGATCGAGGGGGTTGTCCTCGTAGATCACGAGCTTTGCAGTGGCGATGCCGTGGTCATCGTGAGCCTCGAAGCGAATGTCCAGCACCTCATCCAGGCTGGCTGAACTTTCTCCATTCGGACTGACGATGCGGGCCACGGGAGCGTGATCTTCGACGACCTCCACGGCACAGACTCGCGGGTGGCGGTTCTTCAAATCATGCTGACTGACCAGAATCGGCGTCAGCGAAAAACTCTCGACCAAGGCTGTCTCGAATCGATACCAGCCATCGTCTCCGCGTTGGAGAACGAGCGTCTTGACGCTTTCCGCCGGACGATCGGTCGGCCCCTCACCCGCAGTTCCGGATGGCGTGGCAGTCGGAACAGAAATTAGAAGCGTCAACGACTTCAGCTCAATCTGCGGCTTAATGGCCAGTTCCAACCGGCTCCCCTGGACAGCTCGCAGACGACTCGGAATCAGCGTCTTCTCGGCCACCGGTTCATCCACGTACTTCGGGGGTGTGACGGTCAGCCGCACATCCTTCAGTTCCGGGTAATCGATGGCTGTCAGCGTGTGCCATTCCGTACGACCATCGCCCGCTTGAATGCGGTAGTGCAGTGTCTCATCGACATCGACCGGGAAGTGAATGAAACCACCCGCAGAGGACGCCGGAGTCACCGTCAGCAGTTCTTCCTCATCCGGTACTGATTCGCGACGCAGGATCAGATCGACAGACTCTCGCTGAAGTCCCTGCATCGCAGCCACGATGTCCAGCGACTGGCCACGGGGGACCACGGCATCCCCCGTGACCGCCTTCATCTGCGTCGCCGAAATGTTCAGCGTCGGAGACCAGAAGCGTTGCCAGAGAATTGATGTCTGTCCCCAGTGGCTGGCAAAGAAAATGCCCAGCGTGAGCAGGGCTGCTCCCAAACCGAGCAGCGGACGCTTCAGCAGTTGACCGCTGACCACCCGCTCGGGGCGTACGAGGCGGCTCATCGCGACCGCTTCGCTGGTGACTCGCGCCAGCATGGCTTGGGTCGCGGGATCTTTGGGATCGCGTCCCGTTTCCGCCAGACTCGCTACCGTCAACCAGCGTTCTTCCAACTGCGGAACGCGCTGGTCAATCTGCTCAGCAGCTGTCGTCCAGCCCAGAGCCCGACGAATCGGCCTCCAACCCGTGAGCAGTAGCGTGACCAGTCCCAGCAATAGCGTCGATGTTGTCAACAGAACGCGGTAACGGACATCAAAGAGCGTCACCCCCCAGTCGATCAGCATGGAGACCAGCATCGCGATCACGAGCGCTGTCAGCGCGATGGCCAGCGCTCGCACCAACGCGAACGCTGTCCGTCGAGTCCGCACAGCGCTGAGCCGATCACGCATCACTGCGGGGAACGTGCCATTAAGGTGGGTTGACATGGGCTGCTTCCAAAACAGTTGTGGCTTGAGCACACCAAGTGCCGGTCGGGCCGGGGAGCCTTACGACAGCCCCTTGAGCTTTCTCGCGATCCATTCGATCTGCAGACACCCGAAGATGATCCACAGGTATTTCCACTCGGCCCAAAGGGGGCGGGTTTCCAGTCGTTGTGTCACCTCGGGTTCCAAGTTGAGCAACTTCAGCACTTCCTCGACAGCAGTGGGGGGGACCACTTGGCCTCCGGTGATGTCGGCGATCTGTTGTGCGAGGGCTCGATCCGAGCGCGTGTCGAGCAGCTCCATGGGGAGATTCGGTCTGACCGAGAATGAGCTGGCGGGGGCCGGATCGGTTGATCCTGGCAGAGTCTGCGTGATGGCATCCCCAATCGGCTCGACTGAGTATTCCCCGGGCGGCAGCGAACGAAAGACACCCACGTACTGTCCCGGAATCTTCTCGTCGGCCGTCAGCACGACGGAATGCTCTTCGGCGCCACTGTGGGCGATGGCCTTCAACTCGCTGTTGGTCTCCACGGGGTTTCCGGTTCCATCGGCGAGCCGCACCATGATCTGCACCGATTCGTTGCCCGCATACTGACTCTTGTCACTGCGAATGCGGACGAGTTCCGAACCAGCTGCCAGTTCAGAGGCCAGCGACCAGCGCAGCAGTCGCCCCCAGAAGCGGTAGTGCAGTTGATCCCCTCGCAAAAACCGGAGCCGGTAAGTCTCCGGTCCCGAGAAGTAGATCATCCGGCCTCGACCGACCGGTTGCCAGCAGAGCAAGCTGCTGCTAGCGGCGGCTTGAACCTCATCGAGCGTCCCCTTGGGTACGGCTGCAATGAGCGTCGTCGCCGAAGGTCGCGGGAGTCTCCACGGTGAGACATCGTGCAGCGGGGCGAACTGACTGACGAAGTCCCATGCCGTTTGGGTGGCCTCCTCGGTATCGGCAATTCGCAGTGCGTTATGTTGACGCCCCGCATCGGTCACGAAGAACGAATACTCCGCTCCACTGGCTACGACCTCGTCGGGCAGTCGCGTGACCGGAAGGACTCCGGCGAGAGGCAGCTCAGCGAACGCCTGCGGCATCGCTTCTTTGCCCGCGATCACGATGGCTGTCCCGCCACGATCACGCAGGTATTCGATCAGTGAGGTCTGAGCGGCGAGCGGAAGGTGTTCCACGGTCAGATCGCCCAGGATCACCACGTCATATTGGTCCCAGGCATCCACGGTCGTCGGGAATGTTTTCGAGGCCTGCCGCCGCCCAGTCGCAATCAGACGAGGGTGAAACAGCAACTCGTCGAGTTCCACTTTCGGATCGCGACGGAACAGCTGCGCCAGGTAGCGGAACTCCCACCGAGGCATTTCGTCCGCCAGCAGAACCTTGATTTCACTGCGGGTCACGTTGACTTCAAAGTCGCTCCGATTGTTGAGTTCTGACAGCTCGCGCTCCAGCGGTGACACCTGAATCGAAAACCGCTGAAGTCCGACTTCGCTCAGCTTACGATCAAAGCGAACACGCCGCGTGGCATAGCCCGCATCAAGGGGGATCGTCCGTGTGTCAATCACCTGATCGTCCTGGAGCAATTGGACTACGCAGTTGTCGCCCGCGCAGTCGTGGGCCTGGATGACGGCCTCGATGACGATGTCATCGTTGCGCATGGCGACCGTCGGCGTAAAGACCGCTTGAATCAACACGTCCCGCACGTACTGCGTATTCCCAATCGGAAGGACATACACCGGCAGCCCCTTCAGAGCCTCCGCAGCCACTCGCGGATTGACAGCCTCCGTCGAATTGTGCGAAGCATCCGTCAGCAGAATCGCAGCCGCAATCGGTTGTTCACGGCGGTCGCGGTCGAGTTGTTCGAGCACTGCGGAGAGGTTGGTCTCTCCCATGCTCGTCTCAGCCCTCCTGTCATCGTTGCCTTTGGTCGATGCGGTTAGTTCAGTCACCAAGCTTCGGCGAACCGGCCCCGCTGTGGACTTCGAATCGGTCGAGGGAGCTGGCTCGGAACTGTTTCCTTTTGGGGGACTGGCAGCGATCCGCGTCAATGCGCGGGACGACTGGTCGAACGTACTGAAGCGGATGTCGGCCTTCTCGGCGATCTCTTGCAAGACCTCCGACTCCAACATCCCCATGAGATTCGCGACGCGACTGAGTCGCGGTAAGCGTTGGAGTTCGGCGAGCGACTGCGGCTGGCTCTGATTCATGTGATTCGATTCGACAGACTCGGCGACCTTGGCCAGCTCAGTGAGTCGTCGCCGAATGGTACTGATGCGAATCTGAAGATCGGACAGGCTTTCCCGCCAGCCACGGTCAGTCGGTGTGCGTTGCTTCTTCAATGCCTCACAGAGTTCATCGAACGCGGTGAACTCCGCACTCGTCAGATCCTTCGAAACTCGACGAGCCAGCGCCTTCGACTCCGCATCGACCGTCCCTTGTTCCGACAGGCCAGCAACCAGGACAGCCACATGCACGCGCACGCGATCCAGGGCCTGGCGAGCGGCTGAGGTGGCATCGACGACCAAGCTTTCCCGTTGGTGCTGAGCCAGAGCGGTACTGGCCGACTGCAGATGCTGCTCCGCGATGACGGCCGCCGCAATGGCGGAGTCTGCCGCCCGCGTCATCGATGCGGAGGCAGTGCCGGACTGCATCAGTGCCCAGCGCGTATCATCCGAGGAACCCGCAGGGTCTACGGTCTGCATACTGCCACTGACATCGGCCATGAGGACGACCGATTTGCGCGTCGTAGAGACCTCGACCAGCATCTTCGTTGGGGCCAGCAACATCCAGATGGCGATTCCCAGAGCTGTCGCTCGCAACAGCCAGAACAGGATCATTTGCCGCCGCCCGAGTACCTGCCGCTCTTTCGCGAGAGACCATGTGAATACCGCCAACAGCCCCAGCGCAATGACCACAGCGACCCACGGGCTGATTGGCCCGTCGAGCGAAAAGTGTTCAGTGTTACTGGTGGTGGAAGTCATGGGTCTGTTCAGCGTTCCACATTCACGGGTGAGGAATGTGGTTTCGAGAACTCGGCCTTCCACTCCGACGCGGATCGGATGGCCTGCGGAGTGACGAGGGGCGATGTGCCGGTCTGCTCGACGGTTTCCGGGATGGCTTCCACGCCGAAGCGTTCGCGGGAAATCATGCCCGACAGCACCAGCTCGACGCTCATGAAACCGATCAGCAGCATCAACAGGGTCGGCCAAACGGGATCGCGATGCGTATGGACGGCCAGGTCAGAGGACTGTACGTTCCGGGTCAGACTGGAAGTGTCCCTGAGCAGTTGGCGTTCGACATCGGAAAGATCCGCCAGGTTGGATTCCTGCACCGTACGTTGCACATGGAACGGAATGGTTTCTCCCGATAAACCCAACTGCAGCTCGTAATCACCCGGCAGAGTCGTGCGCGTCGAGCGGAACATCACGCCGTCGAGCAACGGCTCCGCAGCCAGTTCCACCGTGTCGCCCGCCGGAGTCTTCAAGAAGGCTTCGCGGTGGTTGCCCTCGGGCAAGTGCAGCACAATCGGATCACCCGGCAACAGATTGTGGCGTGTGGCCTGGGGCTGGGTCAGATAATTCATCCAGTCCTGGACCATCACGACAAAGGCTTGGGACTTGGCCAGATCGCTCCAGTCACGCATCGTGAGGGGAATCCCCATGACGATGACGCGGCCTTGCCCGACGTACTTCTCGATGGCCAGCGGTTCCCCGTTACTCAAACCGAGCAACACGGAGACCTCTTCTGTGCGACTCGGCTGGGCAAACCGAAAGCGACGCCGGACGCGAATCTCGTTCGTGTCGAGGCGATTGCTATCGGCAAGTTCAGCGGTTGCCGGATGACTTCGCCCCGCCGGGTTGATCACCGGACTCTTCTTGGCATTGGGTTCCGAGACGATTCCCTCGATCCCCAGCGCAGCCAGTCCTTCCCCTGCGGCGAACAGATGCTGGTTGAACATCTCCACATCGCCTCGCGGACCCATCGCGATCCACAGGCCACCCCCATTCATCACGAATGCCTTGAGTCGATCGACAGCCACGGGGTCCAACTGCGTGAAGTTGGGGATGACGACCGCGCGATATTCGGACAATCCAATGGAGATCAAATCATCCGGTGAGACTACGACCGGGCGAAAGACGCTGTGCTCTTCGAGGGCCGTCCCATTCACCCAGCCCATGGCCGCTTGAAGAAAAAACGAGTCCTGTTGAAGCTCGGCTTGGCCCGTGGCGGACTCGACCACCAGCACCGGGATTTCATTGCGGACTTCGATGACCACGCTGGCCCGATTGTCCGGCTCCAGATCGTCCGGAAGCTTTGCGGAATCGCCCACAAGCTCACACGACACCGAGAAAACTCCGGGACGCGTCAACGTATGCCGCCATGCCACCTCATGGGTGTTCCCCGGCGGCAGAGACGGCACGTCGGAAAGGTTCTCTTCGCGACCGGAGACCAGCCAGCGCAGCCGACATCCCGCCGATTCCGCCTTCGAATAATTCTGGACATGGGCTGTCAATGAAAAGGATTGGCCGACTCCGGTGAGGACTCGCGACGACTGAATCGCATTGATTGCGATGTTGTGAGAGGCCGCTGTCTTGGGCCGGACTTCCACGACATCGAGCTGCGTCGGGATGGCTGCGGTTCGCAGGGTCTCCTGAAGCCGCTGCCATCCGCTGGAATCGGACATCTTCCAGTCGGCTGCCTGACCATCCGTCACCAGGAGGATGTTTCGATTCCGGGAATTGCCAGTGATGTCAGCCTGAACCGCGGTGAACAGAGCAGCCAGGAGATCGCTGCCCCCCGAGGTCGGCTGAATGCTGGCCAATTGGCGCTTCAGTTCCTCGGGCGATCCATCGCTGATCTTCAGTTCGTGGGCCGTGACCCAAATTGGGTACGGCGAGGCTTGGAGGACGCGGACCACGTTTCCAGTTGGCAGGTCGGCCAGCTGCGCGAGGGCTCGTTCTTGAATCTGGACCGAGAGCGTCGCTCCCGCATCGGTGCGCTGCGTCGACATCGAGTTGTCGATGATGACAATCGTCTCCGACTGCTCGGCTCCGCCCAGCCAGTTCCCGGGTAGCAGTGGCCGAGCCAGTGCCAGTACCAGAGCTGCCAGAGCCAGCATGCGCAGGGCCAGCAGCAGCCACTGTTTGAGCTTCCGGGCAGAAGTCCGCTGCGTGGTGGCCTCCTCCAGAAACTGCATCGCCCCCCATTCAATCGTGACCTTCCGGCGTCGATCAAACAGATGCAACACCACGGGCGCGAGCGCCAGGGGGAGTGCAAACAGAAAGAAGTAGCTGAGAAAGGTCATTGGACCCTCGCAGCGCGTTGACGGAGGAACCAGCCGAGCGTTTCGGAGAGATCGTGATTGGTGACCAGTCGCACATAGTCCCCGCCCAGTCCCGTGACCGTGTCTTGCAACCGCTCCAGGAACGCCCGCATCCGTTTGAGGTATCCCTCGCGGATCGCCGCCGGGTCCAGGCTGATGCGCTGTCCCGCGGCTTCCAGAGACTGGAACGTCGACCAGTGCCGGAAGTCGAAGTGAATCTCTTCCGGGGCCAGGACGTGCATCACGATGACATCATGTCCTCGGGCGCGAACGATTCGCAGCGAGTTGGCCAGTTCGTCGAGGTCTCCAAAGCAGTCGGAGAACAACACAAAGATGCCGCGTCTTCGCATGCGGGGGATCATGGCGCGAATCTGAACAGCCAAGGAACCCCCACTGGAGGGTTGAGCGGCCAGCAGTGTCGAGAGGATCGCTTTGAGGTGCGCGGCGTGCTGCTTCGGCGGTAGATAATACGGATTCGTATCGTTCAGAATCGCGGTGCCCACCGCATCACGCTGCCTGAGCAGGAGTCGCGACAGACAGGCCGCCGCACGCTGGGCGTGTTCGAACTTGCTGACGGTGGAGAGCCCGAACTTCATCGAGCCACTCGTGTCGAGCGCCATCACCGCATGCAGGTTGGTTTCCTCTTCGAACTGCCGAATGAAGTATTTGTCGTTCCGCGCGAAGACCTGCCAGTCGATCTGCCGGATCTCATCGCCGGGGGCATACTGCCGATGCTGAGCGAACTCGCAGCAACCCCCTTTGGTCGTCGACTTGTGCTTCCCGGCCAGCAGCCCATCGACGACCGTCCGGGACAGTAGTTCCAGTCCGCCGATCTGCTCCATGATCTTCGGATCGACCAGTTCCGACGATGCTCCCGCCGGGCTGCGCGGATTCGCAGTCGGAGTGGTGGGAGTCGGTTTGGAACGGAAGAGACGAAACATGGGGGTCAATGTTCCACGGCGGAGAGTGATGGCGTCTGGCTGATGATCCGCTGCAGAACGGCATCCGAGTCGATCCCAGCCGCTTCAGCATTGAACGTCAGGATCACGCGGTGCCGCAGTACGGGTAGTGCGACAGCTGCGATATCGCCGGTGGTGGCATGGCTTCGTCGGTTGAGCAGTGCGCGGGCCTTGGCGGCCATGAGGAGGGCGATCGTGGCGCGCGGCCCAGCTCCCCATTGCACCAGACTCTGCAGTTCCGCTGACATCGCCCCTTCGTCTGGACGCGTCCCACGCACCAGATCGAGAGCCGATTCATAGACATGGTCGGCCACGACGACACTCCGCACCAGAGACTGCATGCGGTGCATGTCGTGAATGTCCAGCACTGGCGATGTCGGGAAGGCGTAGTCGGTCGTCTGGCGACGAGCAATCTCCCGTTCCTCATCCCGGCTGGGATAGCGGACATGAATCTTGAGCAGGAACCGGTCGAGCTGAGCTTCGGGCAGCGGGTAGGTGCCCTCCGTTTCGACGGGGTTCTGCGTTGCCAAGACGAAGAACGGATCCGGCAGCTTGTAGGTCTTTCCGCAGACGGTCAGTTGCCGCTCCTGCATCGCTTCGAGCAGCGCACTCTGCGTCTTGGGCGGTGTGCGGTTGATCTCGTCCGCAAGGATCACGTTTCCGAAGAGCGGTCCCTCGACGAACTGAAAGACACGTTTTCCGGTGGTATGATCTTCCTGAAGGATCTCCGTCCCGGTGATGTCGCCCGGCATCAAGTCCGGGGTGAACTGCACGCGGCGAAAGCGCAAATCAATCAGTGAGGCCATCGTGGAAATCAGCATCGTCTTGGCGAGACCGGGCATCCCCTGCAAGATGCAGTGCCCTCGGCAAAGCATTGCAATCAGCAATTGCTCCGCGACCTCTTCCTGCCCCACGATGACGCCCGCCAGTTGACGGCGCAGCTCGGTGAACTGCTCCTGCATGCGGTCGATGGCGTCGTCGAGATTGCCACCGGTTGCAGGCTCCGATGGATTTAATAGCGAGTCCCTCACGCGACCATTTTCGGTGTGGCCGATCTCGCTGGAGTGGGGGGGTTTCGTGCGATTCATGAGAGTTGCTCGTCTGCGGCTGTGAAGTGTTTGGGTTCTGGCTGTCATCAGTCCTTGGCTTGGTCGGCCTCTGATGCACTGACGAGTTGGTCGCTGTCGAGATCCAGTTGCTGGAACTGCTCATCCGTTCCGGGGAACTCTGTGCGACTCAGATCGAGATCTTTGTTCTTGTCCATTTCGGTAAACCAGTCGGGCGCGGCAGGGGTCGGGATGTTCGGTGAGTTCGTGCGTCTCAGTGTACTGAGTGGTTCATGAGCATTCGCGCCCAAGGCCAGACAGAGGCGGTAAGTCGGAAAGATTTCGTCCGAGGCAATCGAGTGGTCGCCATTGCGGTCAAACGCCTTCAAGCGTTCGACCAGCGTCCGCCGCTCGCGAATCGTGAAACGTCCATCGCCATTCGGGTCCAGCTCCGGCAACATGGCATGACCGTCGTTGATCGCGCCGATCGAGATCTGATCGCTAGCACCTCCCTGAACCGAAGAGAGCTCCAGAGCGTAGCTGGGGAATGTGAGACGTATGGTGTTGGTCGCGCAGACAGCCGTCTCGATGACGGACTGGTAGATGTCGGTGGCGGAAACCACCGAGAGCCGAGACGCCTCTGGATTCAGGGTATTGAGGTCTAAGCGGAGAACCAGATCGGCTGGGCGTTCGAGGAGAGTTGTTCGTTCATTGTCGTTGAGCTTTCCGTCTTGGTCGGTGTCAATCACCCCGAGCGCCGCGGGTGAATCGCCACTGTAGAGGCTGCTCAGTCGCGGCAGCAGAGTGCTGAGGGAAGTCGCCTGATCGAGTCGCAGCACATGGGGTTGGGACGCCCGGTTCGCGACGGCCCAGTTCCGAGGATCGCTGGCGACTTTCGCGATCTCGGTCGACTCCACGACCTCATTTCGATCGAGATCGCACTCCTCCAAGGATTTGACCGCACTCGCGATCTCATCCGCTGACATGACTTGATCGCGATTCGAATCCAGAACGAAGAACAGGGGCTGTTGTTCCGCTCGTAAGCGCTGGAAGTTGTCGTTCAGGAACAGCAGCACCGGGCCGTCGGTCCAGTTCGCCAGCATCCAGCGAACCTCCGGGGCTGAGGGCTTTGTACCGGTCGATTTCATCGAGCGTTCAATACGCTCATAAATTGTCGTGGGAGGAGCATACTTAGCGATGGCCTCGACTGTGAGTTCTTTCGGCTGCTCTTCGGGAGTCGACTCGGCTGTGTCTACTGGTGGGCTAGCCTCGGCACCAGTGGACAGCGGAATGGCCTCGGGGGGAGCGTCAGGAATGGCGTTCGCCGGAGCTGCCTGCGACAGCTTCACCTCGGCCTCGCGAAAAGCAGCCGGGTCGTTGATGAACGACATGATCTTCTCAATCCGTTGCTCGCGAGGTCGAGCGAACGGCTGGCCATCGATCATGATGACGGCTTCCACCAGCAGTGGCCGTTCCGGCGTGGCGAGCAGGAACCGCACGCTCGGCGAATTTGGATTGGCCACAGCCCCGACATCGTTGCGATGCAACTGATACTGCGGCATGCGAGCTGCGGGAGTCACCTGGGGCAGGGCAGGTCCAGGGGGACGCTGCATGTCACTCATGTTCGGAACTGAGGCTGTACTCAGCAACCGCACCGGAACTGACAGTTTCTCTTCCGCCACCGCTAGACCGCTGGCCAAGGCCAGACCCGCAAGGGCTGCTTGGCGGATGAACGATCTGTATCGGAGGTGCCACATAGAGGAGTCTCTGGGATTCAATCTCGATGTCTCGGTTCGACCGGGATTCAAATTAGCACCGCTTTCACGGGTGTCCCCTCCGTGATCCGGATCGGGCGACCGTTCTCGTCGATCTGCGAGGTCTTGTGATCGACACCCGCTGCGGTACAGAGTGTGGCGAGCAGATCTTCGGCACTCATCTGACCGTCTTCGACGCTCATTCCGCTGTCGCTGGTGCGGCCATAGGCTTGGCCTCCGGCGATCCCGCCTCCGGCCAGGACCGCCGACCAGGCGGCTGGGAAATGATCGCGTCCGACGGTGCCGTTGATCTGTGGCGTGCGACCGAACTCCCCCATCCAGAGAATCGTCGTCGACTCCAGCAGCCCCCGGTCAGACAAGTCCTTCATCAAAGTGGCCCAGCCGTTATCCAAGTCGGACGATAAGCCGCGAACCGCATTGAAGTTGTCCGCATGAGTGTCCCAGCCCGCTCCGCCGCTGCTGGTGCCGAGAGAGACCTCGACGAACGAGACACCATGCTCGATCAGCCGCCGGGCCAGCAGGCATCCCTGACCGAATGCCGTCCGGCCATAAGCGGCGCGAAGCTCGGTCGGTTCCTTCGAGAGGTCAAACGCCCGCGAGTCCTCGCTGTTCATCAGCCGCACGGCATTCTCGTAGATCTTGTTGTGGGTCGTGGCCGCTCCCGTTTGATGCGTTGAGAGGAACCCGGACTGCAAGTTCTTCCACATCGACAGACGCTTCTCCATGCGGACATCGGTGACGTGGCCCGGTCGGTTCATGCCCTGCACTCGCAACTGTGGAAACCCATCGGCCCCGTTCGTGGAGGCCCCCGGCATGTCGGAGGCGCCCACCATCAGCGGCTGTAACCGAGGCCCCAGAAAGCCTGGGCCGAAAGCGTCTTCGTTGAAGGTCCGAAACGCTCCGATGCTGATACAACCCGGAAGCCCGCCGGGAGGTCCACCGAGTTGATTGGCCATCGAGCTGCCGATGCACGGATGTCGCACGGGGCCGGAGGGGACGTATCCCGTGCGCATCAGATAGGTGCCGCGCCCGTGATCGCCTTCCGCTGTCGAGAGCCCACGCATGACAGCCAGATTGCCCGACATCGCGGCCAGCTTGGGCAGATGCTCACTGAAACGCAGACCCGTCGAAGCCGTCTGAATTTCCTTGAACTCGCCGCCATTGGCGTGTCCGGGCTTCATGTCCCAGGTGTCCGTTTGAGTCGGACCGCCGCTCATCCACAACAGAATCACATGCCGCGAATTCTTCTTCGCAGCTGCGAGTTGCTCCTGAGCGAACAGCGGAAACCACCCGCTGGCACTGACCCCCGCCAGGCTGGCGGCGAGTGATCCGAGCCAATGGCGACGAGAGAGGGAGAGGTTCATGGGAGGGCTCGGATGAAGGATGAAGGTGGAAGGATGAAGGATGAAGGACGAACTGGGCACTAGTGGTTCATGGTGAACTCGGCACTGTTGAGTAAGGCCCAGAGGACATCGGAGAGGGCTTCACGGAGTTCAGCCCCCTTGGTGTTTTCAGTGATGTATTGCTGGAGGAGTTCCTTCTCGGACGGTTTCGGCGAACGAGCGAGGGTGGCGAAGTAGAGGATCTCGATCCTTTGATCGCGACTGAAGAAGGGAGCCTCCAGTGATTTGAGCAGACCGCTCGACTGCAACCCCGTGGCTCCATCGACCAGCGTTCCGTTCATGAGGGTCAAGGACTGGGGAATGCCACCCTGATATTCGGTGGACCGTCCCGATGGTGTGCGGAAGTCGCGGAGAAACCCTTCGCGGGACGAATTGCCGAAGCGGTCCACCAGTCCCGTCGCGGCATCAGCAGTCCCACTGCCAGGCATTGTCGCCACGGTGATGCAGTCATAGACCTGCTCAGCGGTCAGCATCTTGACGTTCATCTGCGCGAACCAGTCGAGCCGCGTTTCGCTGGCGTCTTCCGCGCCACTCGACAGACGGTACGCCCGGGAGAGAGCGATGGTGCGAAACAACCCCTTCAGGTCGAAGTTCGACTCGATGAACTGACCGGCCAGTAGATCGAGCAGCTCTGCCGAGAGGGGTGGATTGCCCACTCCGAAGTCATCCACCGGATTGACGATCCCCTTGCCAAACAGCATCGACCAGACCCGATTGGCCGTGGCGCGAGCAAAGTATGGGTTGTCCTTGCCCGTCAACCACTGGGTCAACAAGCGACGCCGAGCGACCGCTTCTCCAGATTCCAAAGGGGCAGTGGCATTGAGGAACTTCGGAGCCACGGGAGCCTTGGATTCCGGCATGGTCACTTCGCCGCGATTGATGTCGCGGACCTGCATGACGGTCGACACCGTCTCCAGCTTGCCCTGGGGCCGGGAGATTCGACCGAAGAAGGCTGCGAAGCCCCAGAAGTCTTCCTGCTTCCACGGTTCAAACGGATGGTCGTGACACTGGGCACATTCCAGCCGCATCCCGAGGAACACCCGTGCGGTGCGACCAGCGAGTTGGTCTGGTTCGAGGCGGGTCGCGGAGTAAAACAGCAGCGGCCCCGACTTGACCAACCGCCCTTCGGCCAGCAGCAGTTGTTGAACGGTCTTGTCGTAGGACTGACCGCTGGAGAATTGCTCTGACAACCACTTTTCGAAGGCTTCAATGCCGCCAAAGTTCGCTAGGTCGATCCCCTCTGGAATCAGGAACGAGCGGAAGCGGGCTGCGAGATGACTGGCATGATCTGGGCTGTTGAGGAGCCGCTCGACCAGTGTTTTATAACGATCCGGCGAGTGGTCCTTGAGGTAATCACGCACCTCGGTCACGCTCGGCGTTCGTCCGACGAGATCGAGATAGACCCGCCGCAGCAACTCTTCTGGAGCGGCCTCGGACGCGGGCTGAATCTGGTTCTCGGTCCAGAGCCTGCTCAGCACCGCATCGAGATCTTGGGTGCGATTTCCCGTGACGCTGTGGCGGACTTCCACGGGCTTCCATTGCGAAGCGGGCACTTCGAGGTTGCCGTGGTAGGGCTCACTGGGAGCCACCTCTGCTGGGGCGACCTCGAGCGGAGCCGCCTGGGCGACCGGGGTGACTTTAGGATCAGCCACTGCTGCGATCGGCGAGGACGAAGTGTTGTGATCGACTGCGGGTGCCTGAGCATTGGCCAATACTGTGGTCGACGTGAATGCCTCCACATCGACCACCGGTAACGAAGCGGGGATCGCCGCGAGTCTCGAAGCGAGCGCCGTGTCCGAGTCGGAGCGATACTTCCAGGGAAGGAACTCCGCCGAAGAAGGGATCCCCGCTGCCGGGTGCGGCTCGAAGCGACTCTGGAGAGGCAGTTGGCTCTGCGGATCGACCAGCACGGTCAGCAGCGCCGTCTGGTCTCCGCTTTCCAAATTCACGGTCAGTTCAATCTGCGACGTTCCGTCGACCTCGACCAGTCGGGAGTGTTCGCCAGAAACTCGGGCACCATGAAGAAACTCCACCGACTTCGCCTGTGCGGCATCCCCCATGAGAAATGCCAGAACCAGGCAGTCCTGCGTCCCCAGTTCGGCGGAGGGAAGGGAACGACGCTCTACAAACGATGCCTGGGAGCTGCGCCGCAGGAGGATGTTCTTCGTGCCGTCCAGGAGTACAGTCGCATGCGATGTCGTTTCACCAGCCTGCTGCTCACTGAGCGAGAGCCATCGTACTGCCCCGTTCTGTTCAATCTCCACCAGCCCCGCGTGGCCGAGCGCCGTCACCATCGTGTTCCAGGCATAGACCGGAGACGAAAGCTGGAAGAAGACCGTCAACGCGACCCCCAGCACAACCGCCGCTGCGATCGGCAGAGTGCGAAACCAGCGTGTCCCTCGGACGACACTCCGCTGCAGCTTGTCGGCGGCTGAGTCGGCTAGACGGGGTGACGCGCCCCATTCCTGCTGCACGACCTGATCAATCCGTTTCAGCAGTGAGCGCGGAACGGAAGGCGCATCGAACGCCTGCGTGAGCAGCTCTTCGAACTCACGATCTTCGACCGTTTCCGAAGTGGATGTTGTGGGATCATGCATGTGTTTGACTCGACGAACCCCTGGACTATGGGGTGAATTGTAGAACGGACGCCCACATCCGTTCGCTCGGACCTGGGGGGCCAAGCGACGAAGGCCAGATCGAATCTCGAAACTGCCCTAGTTGTTAGGAACAATGGTCCTGCCCAGTGGGTCCCATGTGTGAAGGTCGCCCTCCACGGGAGCAGGAGCCACCGGCCCTTCGCGCCCTTCCGACTTCTGCTGCCGCAACATCCGCTCTCGAAACTCGCGACGACCGCGGAACAGAATCGACTCGACCGCTTTCTCCGTGATTCCCATGCGGTCCGAGATCTCACGAACGCTGGCCTTGTCGATGTACTTCCATTCGAGGGCGATGCGGGTCTGCTCCGGCAGCGATTCCAGAATCTCGCGAACCTCTTCGCGACGTTCCAACACGTGCTGCTGTTCACTGGCCGTTTGAGATTTGGAATGCGGCTGAGTCACCTGCACCTGATCAATCAGATGCTGCACTCTGGCCGCAGCTCGAAAGTGGTCCACCACCTTGTTCGCGACGACCGTCCGCAACCAACTCATCGGACTTTCGATCGTGACCGACGGATCGGCCACGGCTTTCAGCAGAGCGAGAACCGCTTCGCTGACAATGTCTTCTGCCAAGTGTCGATCCGCCCTCACTCGTACGCAGGCAAATCGCCACACCGCAGGCAGGCAGGTCTCACTGAGATACCTGACCGCCGCCGGATCGCGACAGCGCAGTCCTTCGACCAAGGCAGAATCGTCCAAAATGGCCTCAATGAGTTGTCAGCGTCCGCACTGACACGAATGTGATTCAGATCCCACGTCATCACGGTGCAACCCGCCGCAGTCGGCCCACACGGGTACACGATGCCCTCCGAAGAATGAAACCCGATTCTACCGCACAGTCGCGGTCTGGATACAAGGTCGCCAGCGATGTTGCATTCACGCAAAGTATTTCCAGAACTGGGACGAACTTTCAGGAATCTCCTCGAACCGAAAAAATGTCTGCGTGAAATGGGGAGTCCAGTCGACGGTGAATGGGACTCCAAGTTCGCAGCCTCCCGGAAGCACATCACCACATGCTACAGTGCGGACACGAGAGCGGTTGTCGGATGAGTGCCCTGAAATTGGATGTCGCGACTAATGCGTTACTCCTCGGAAATCGTCGCTGGTTGGAAAGTGTTTGCGGCGATCGTTCTGGTCACAATGGCTGATCAATTTGTCGCAGCTCAGGAAGCGCAATCTCCCGCCGTGCGTTCTGCGCTGGGGAAGATTCTCACGGAGGACCATGTCGCTCACTCCGCGTACTCCGTCTGTGAGCGCGCGATGCGGTTGTCAGATGAGAAACGGTTCGAACTGCTCGCGGCCTACGTCCTGCCCTCCGAGGACCACCACACGCTGCGGCTAGCGTTTGACATGACCCCGACCTGCCCCGCTCCAGTCGTGAAGCCAGTGACTGAATCGCCTGGACTCGAAGCGGACAAGGAGACGAAGACCGAATCGGTCACGCCTCGATTTTCCGGGAGCGAATTCGCCTCGCCTGCTTGGGAACTGATCCGTGTGGCGACAAGGCTGGGGCGACTGCCTGAGATTCGAAAGCGAGTTGAGACTTGGCAACCCACCGAAGTGGAGGACCGCAAGTGTGTCGCGGCAATGCTCTGTGCGATTGCGTGTGCCCAGCGGAATTTCCCCGCTGCCGAGACGCATCTGCAATCGCTCATCAAGCTCGCGCGGGAGAATCTGGGGGATCGCTTGGAACTCATCCCGGAAGCGTTTGGACTCTGGACGGCTTCCGACCATCCAGAGTTACTGCCGTTGACACAGGAATTGTCAGCGATTCTCTATGAAGACATCCGCCAGGACCAACACCATCGCCACGTACGCAGCGAACGTTGGAAGCGCTTGGTCCACGCCAAACGGCCATCGTTGCCGCTGCCCCCGAACTCCCAGTCAGCCGCCGAAATTCAACGGCCCATGTGGATACCCGTCAGTCGGATGACTTCGGAAACTCGCGGGGCCGGATACCCACAGCCGCAATGGCAGTGCCAGCCGGGCAAGGTATTTCATGCCGTCTGCCATGATCACGACTCTCTCTATTACCGATCTCCGTTATCCGGCCAGTTCACCGTTGAGGCGGATGCGACCGCGTTCGCGTTTCGAGACATCCATCTCGGATTCGGCAGCTATTGGGTGGGGCCGTATTGGGATTTGAATTTCATGGTGCGAGGAGACTTTCGGGGCGACCAGAAAGGCCTCCCGATCAGGCCCCCGCTGACTCGCATGTTCGACACGATGCGAGTGCGGATGGATGTCTCCGATGAGAAGGCCCTTCTGTATATCAATGGACGCCTGGCTGACACGCAACAACTCCAGGCCCCCGGAGATCCGTGGTTGTCGATTCACAGTTGGTGGTACACCAACGGGACCGTTTCGAACCTGCGGATCACGGGCAAGCCAGTCATTCCCGAAACGGTGTCGCTCCTGACACCGGGTCTGGACGGCTGGGTGGCTTACTATGATGAGTCCGTGGGGGGGCAGAATGCCAACTGGCTCTCTCGTCCGGGTGTGAAGTCGACGTTGCATGCGGGCCGGTTCGGAACGAAGAGCCCGCCGAAGTCAGGGGACCGGGAGCTGTACTGCCGCCGCCGCGAAGATCTGTCGCAAACACACAGTGAACTCCTGCTGCGCTATCATCGTCCGATGATCGAGGATGGGACGATCGAGTACGAATTCTTCTACGAACCGGGCAAGGCCCATGTCCATCCGGTGCTTGACCGGATGTGCCTGATTCTGAATCCGGAGGGCGTGGACATTCACTGGGCCACCGATGGTCGGCACGACCGCACGGGAGTCGGTCCGGACAATATCGCCAGTGAACCACAGCATCGCCGCTCGAAGGGGCCGCTGCCACTGAAGCCTGCCGAGTGGAACCAGGTGACGCTCGCGACGGTCGGTGACACCGTGAATCTGAGCCTCAACGGGGAGCCGATCTATTCGCGACCCTTGGAGGAGACCAACCTCCGAACCTTCGGACTGTTCCATTGGGCCGATCAGACCGAAGTTCGCGTGCGAAAAATGCAGTGGACGGGCGATTGGCCGAAACAGCTTCCTCCGCTCCAGGAGCAATCGCTGGCCGATCTGAGCCTAGACGCATCTTTGGGCGACCGGATGGCCTTAAAGAGTGTTCTGGCGCATGACTTTCGAAATGGTGTCCCAGCCCATCTGATGTCAGTGACGGGAGACGACTGGCAGTCGCATCTGAAACAGCAAGCCGATGGCATCCAGATCACTCGTCCCGGAGGCGAGTATGTCACCTATCTCATCAACTCTCCGATTTCACTCACCGGAGACTTCGACATCATCGCGGAGTACGACCAGTTCCAAGTTCAGGCGAAAGCGGGCGGTGAAGGGAACATCGAGCTATTGGCGATGCTGGACGACGAAGGAGCCCGTGAACACCACCTGCAACGAAAACTATTCGTGTTTGCGGATCGACAGGAGCAGGTCACACAGGCCGCTGTCGGCGAGAAGCGTGGAAGCGAGATGCGGTACTCCTTTTTCGATGCCCCCCCAGAAGAGTCCACATCGGGACGACTCCGGTTGGCTCGCCGTGGGACAACCATCTATAGCCTCATTGCTGAAAATGACTCCAGCACCTATCGGCTGGTCCATCGCGAGCCAGCGACACAGAATGAAGCGAAGTTTCAATTGCGTGTCGGGCATCACAAAAGTGGTGCCACGAGTGTTGTTTGGAAGTCCCTGGATGTCCGTGCGGAAGACTCCTTTGGGGTCTCCGGCGGTCCGCTCAAAACGATCGCTGAGCTGGATGCCGAACGTTCCCAGCTGTCGAAACATCGCACCTGGGATTTCCGCGTGAAGAAGCCCGGTGACAATTCTCTCGCTTTAGGAGAGTTCGATATTGCGGGAGGTTCCGTGGCTAAGTTTTTGCCTGAGATTGAAGGCTTGCGAGTCGATGTTCCCGGCAGTGACGGCTGGTCTGCTTCGGGACTCTTCTCTCGGAGTCGGATCGAAGGAGATTTTGATATCTCACTGGAGCTGGAGATTCTGCAGATCGAGCCGTGCATGCTGCACAATGAATCCTGCGTCTTCTTGCAGACGGAGTTTCGAGACAAACGCCAGACGACGATCGAAGCCAAGTTTTCTATTCACAACGCAGGCGACCGCAAGGCGGAAACTCAACTGCGCCGGATGCGCCGAGACAAGTCATTCGACTACCAGGAACTGGTCTCGCAGCCCTCCGACGACGCCAAGCTGTTGCGACTGGCCCGTCGCGGAGATGTCGTCTACCAAGTATTCCAGAACTCGACTCAGAAGAGCCCCATCGTTCTCGGGGCTGTGCAGATTGGTCGCGAGCCCGTAATTCCGGGGGATCTGCGAATGTTGATTCATACCGGCGGCGACAAACGGATGACTAGCGTGCGTTTTCGTACGTTGTCCGTGTGGGCCGAGAGACTGATCGAGCCGAAACAACCTCCCGGGAAACCGAACCCATGAAGTGTCTTGTCACTCTCTTGTTGGCTCTGGCGTGTTTCGAGGCATCGGTCTTTGCCCGGGAGTTGCCCCTCCATGATCCGAACGCCCCCATCCTGCGAACGCTGAAATCAGACGGACCGGCCAAGGCTCTCGACGCACTGCGCGATCTTCCCGCTGATGTCCTGACCGATCCGTTTCTCGTTCGCCTGTCACCCGCCGCAGCTGCGGTCCATCGCTCCCTCCTGCAACTGAGCAGCGACGAACAGTACGAGATTCTGTCCGCGTGGACGCTTCCCAGCGATGGATCTGCGGTTCGCGTTCTGACAGCGATCGTCCCGGAGAGTGCGCCTCCCATGGAGTTCGCGAGAGCCATTGGAGAGCGTCCTACGAAAGAGTCATTCGGAGTCGCCTCCGTCGGAGAGGTTCCCGGACTCTTCTGTTCCGCGTGGATGCTCATCACTGCCGCCGATGAATCGGGCAATCTTCGCAAGCTGATTGCTGAATTGGAATCCAAGAACTCCAAAGGAACAGCCAATGCCGCGTTCGTGCTGACCCTGGCGCGCCTGCGTGACAGTCGGTCTTCGATCGACGATCTGAAGGCCATGCTGGATGCTCGCGTGAAATCGGAGGCACCCGAGATGTCGGTGCGCATGGAAGACGCGGTTCTGCTGGCGGTCGCGATGCAGCGCGCCGAGTTGGCCCGCGTTTGTGAGCCTCTCGCCGAGAAAGTCATCCGGTTCGATTTCACCAAAGGCGCTGGCTCGTGGATGACGTTCCTGCGTCGTCTGCGGGCCATTGCCATTCTGAAATGCAATAGCCCGGAGTCGGATGGCACGACGATCCTCAGGGAGACTCCCTCCCTCTGGATCGCCGCCGGTGACCAGCGGTGGAGTCGACATGCCACGGGGTCCGATCAGGCCCTCTGGCTGACTCACGAAGATCATGTGCAGAAGCTCTCCGGACCGGGCGAGGACTTGCTGCTGTTTCGGTATCCGCTACAAGGAAAGTTTGAGCTGAAGGGTGAAGTCAGTGTCTTTGAAGTGGGTGTGGCCGGAATGACCTATGGCGGGCTGGCTTTCGACGCGACTGACAGGCTGTTCACGGTGCGCGAGATCATGCGACCGTTTCAAGAAACTCGCAGCTGGCCATTCGTGGCGGCCAAGGAGCTGAGGCTGTTCAATCGCCTCCACATTCGCAGTGATGGCGAACGCGTGCAGTTTCTGTCGAACCTGCATCCCGGAGCCGCGTTGCTGGCGGCGTCTTGTGACACCAGTCCGTGGCCGGGCCTGCAGGCGTCCGGCTTTGGTCGCAGCTATTTTCGCAATCTGGAAATCGTGGGCGATCCGGTCATTCCACGCGAAGTCCTACTCGTCAGGGACTCCCGACTGCGCGGCTGGACAGCCCCGCTCGGCGAACCCCTGACGAAAGCTGTCCAGCCGCTCATCACTGCGACTGCTCTGGCACCGGAAGCGGCTCCACCGACAGCGGCCTCATCTGATTGGATCGTCACTGAAGGCGGTGTGCTGGAGAGCCACAAGCTGGAGGCTCCAATCGAGGCGGAGTCGGCGCAGCGCATGCTCGCCTGGATGCGTCCGCTTCTGGAGGGCGAGACGCTGCGCTATGAGTTTTTCTATGAGGAGCACAGCTCTCTGGTGCATCCCGCCCTGGGGAGGCTGGCGTTTCTTCTCGAACCGAATGGGGTTCGCATCCGCTGGATCACACCTGGTCCAGGGGACTGGACGGGCTTGGAGCCGGATCATGGAGTGGTCGAGCCCCTGAATCGCAAGGGGCCTCGCGCTCTGCCTCTGAAGCCTGCGGACTGGAATGCCGTGTCGCTGCAGATCCTTGATGGAAAACTTCAGATCAGCCTGAATGATGTCACAGTCTATCTTCGTCCGGTCGCTGACCTCTCGAATCATCATCCCGGTTTCTACCACGATCGCGATCTGACAGCGGCACGAATTCGCCAAGTCACACTCGTCGGAGGCGCCGCATGGCCCGAGAAGCTGACCCCAGAACAAATGACCAATCCCGTCGCCCTGAGCCCGAAGCCCGGAAACTGAGAAATTGCTGTGTCTCTTTTTCCCGTCGTGCGACACGGACGATCTCTTGCATTGGATCCATCAAATCATGATCGCATTTGAACTGGCCAGCCCGAGACGTTTCCACATCCCGAGATGGCGTACCCGATATGGGATCGGGCTGGTGCTGATGTTGTCCAACATCCTGCGGCATGCCGCCCCGTTGCTCGCGAGTGATGTGGTCCCACCACTCGCGAAACTTTTTGATGCCGAGGTGTTGGCGGATAATGTCTTTGCGGTTCGACAGCGTGCCCGGTCGCTCGCGCCGGAGGCTCGATACAAATATCTTCGGGCCTGGGTGCTGCCGTCGCGCGGCTCAGTCCGTCTGTTCGCCAAGCTGACACCAGCCGAACCAGTCCTCCCGATTCAAGATGAGCATCCCTTCGATCGGTCCCGGCTCCAAGTCGCCGCCCAGCGGGGGCAGCGGCGGGTGCTCATCGGGGGCAACCTGGTGTCGCCCGTCTATGATCTCATCGACACGGCCCAACAACTCAATCGGCTGGATGAGTTGCGAACGGAGATCCTGACCCTCCAGGTTTCCGGGGAGATCCCCGAGCGCGGTCAGCTCTGCCTGCTGGCCTTGATCGAGATGGCGCGCGGCGATGAAAAGTCGGCAGCGGGAGCAGCGGACCAATTATTCGCCAGGTTTGTGACTGGGCCCGCACCGAAGCTGATGGATCGCATGCCGGAATCGCTGTTCGTGTGGGCTGCCGCCGAACGAGGGGTGTTGCTGATGGAATCCGAACGATTCCTCGTTCCGATGTTGGATAATCAGATTCGGAAAGCCAAAAACAGCGGACCGGGCGAGTGGGATCGCATGATTCCTGTATTGCTGGGCCGTGTACGCCACGCCCGCGAGTTTGCCCTGAACGCGGATCAGCCTTACAACAGTCCTCCCCCACTGACCACCTGGTATGGGGCCACTCGCAAACATTCCTGGGTGAACGGCAACGGGGTGCCCGCAGCGCACTGGCAACTCGTCGATCGAACGGCCGTCTGCCTCTCGCGAAATGACGACGAGTTCCTGTTTTTTGGAACTCCCTTGCGCGGTGACTTCACCGTCGAATGCCTCTGCACGGGTTATGGATGGAAGGACTGTCACCCGATGCTCGCTGGCACTTGGATTGCGCCCATTTATATGCAGCAAGCGGTCGCCATCGGTGACCTGTGGACAGTGCGTCCCCAAATTCCGCTATCTTCCAATCTGTCGCAGCTCGATGATTTCGTCCGCTATCGCATTCAAGTCCAGGACCGTATCTGTTCACGTTTCATCAACGGACGATTGGTCCACACCGAGACTTTGCCCGAGGACCACGACCCGTGGGTGGCCATTCGAGTCCCAAACTCCGGCCACGGTCACGTGCGCGATGTGCGGATCACCGGTTCGCCCACGATTCCCGAACGCATCACGCTCTCCGAGTTCAAGACCGCCGCCTATTCCGAACCGCTCCCCGAGGGGCTTCCGTTCCGTCCGATCAGCCAGTTGCATGGCTGGATGCCGTGGCATGATGAGTTGTGGCAGGTCGAACAGCAGTCGTGGCAGTTGGTGGCGGACGACGGCGGGAAAACCGTGATCGTCGGTCGCTACTCATCCGAACACGCCGGAATCGGTGCCGAGCGGCTGTTGCGGTATCACTGGCCACTCGTCTGGGATAGCGAGGTGACCTATGACTTCTTCTATCGCGAGGGCGAGTCGCTAACGCATCCGGCCATCGGTCGGTTGGCATTTCTGCTGGATCGAGGGGGCCTGCACAGACACTGGGTGTCCAACGGAGTCTGGGACCGCTCAGACCTCGATCCCCTCAACGCGACCCCCGCTCCCGGGAGCCCGGCCACGCTGCCGCTGAAGCCCGACACCTGGAACACAGTGTCCCTGCGACTCAGGGGCGACACCATCCACTTGCAGCTCAATGGGGTCTCGATCTACACCGAGGAATTGGAACCGACCAACGACCGCACCTTCGGGCTGTTCTATGACTGCGGTCAAACCGAGGCTCGCGTCCGTAACGTTGTCCTCCAAGGAAACTGGCCGAAAACGCTGCCCCCCGTGCATGAGCAGGAGCTCCGTGGCACTCAAGCCGATGAGTTCAACCTCGCCCGCGAGGCCCTGCCCGCAAAGTATGAATTCAATTTCACCAAGGCAACGCTCCCAGAACTGGAGAGTCAATTCTTCGTGTCACGGAACCAAATCAACACTCCCGGTGACCTCCAATTGCAGCCCGATGGACTGCATATGACCGTCGATGCTGCCGTCGGCCAATATGCGGCTTTGATGGTCGGCGCGAAACTGCAAGTGGAGGGAGATTTCGACATCACATCGCGGTTCGAAAACCTGCAAGTGATAATGCCGGAACAGGGGTCCAGCGGAATCTATCAATGCACGTTGTTTTCAAAACCGACACCCCGGCATTACAACCTCCTCCACACCGCCGGACAGTTCAAAGACATGCCGCTCCGGCAGGTCATGCAAGTCGAGATGTTCAATCTCGATCCTGCTCGCAGGGGCCCCAAATATCCTGCGATCTTCACCAATGAAAGTCCCGCGGGCCGCTTGCGCACTGTCCGTCGTGGCAAGACCCTGTCCTTCCTGGCCTCTTCCTACGACTCCGACAGTTTTCAGGTTCTCTACTCCGAGGAAGTCACCGACGAGCCCCTGCATGTCAACGACATCCATCTTCGCGCCAGTTGCCACTCGCATGATGGCACGGAAGCCCAAGTCAGTGTGGTCTGGAAGGAGATCCTGGTGCGAGCTGACAAGATCATCAATCGAAAAACCATTGCTCCACCGGTTCAGAAGGATGCCATGTAAGGTTCATCCCCACATCTCACCAACCCCCCAGGACACGCCATGATTGCCAGTCCCATGACCATCGAACCCTGGCCCATCGACCGACCCCAGAAGTAGGACAAGAACATGCGCCTCAACGATGACGCGGTCGAGGTTGTCGCGAAGTCAATTCGGGAGTTCGGCTTTCGGCAGCCGATCGTGGTCGACGAAGCGGGAGTGGTCTTCGGGCACACGCGGCTCAAGGCGTCGAAGTCACTGGGACTGAGTGATGTTCCGGTGCATGTCGCTTGCGGCTTGTCGTCGGAGCAGGTGAAGGCTCTGCACATCGCAGACAACAAGACTGCCCAGATCGCCGAGTGGAACCTGGAGCTGCAGCCGATCGAGCGGGCGGAGTTGCAGGGGATGGACTTCGATCTCGGGCTGCTCGGGTGCTCCCAGGGCGAACTGGCACATCGGGGCAAGTTCTGGCAATCAGAGTCACCCCTCCAAGACCGTGTCCCCCATCAACCGATGAGCCCCCTGAGCCATCAACAGTTGAGCCACGCACCGACCCAGGGCCTCCGCGGTGACCGCCGTGGAGGTGGCCTGCGTGGTGATCCGTTCCTGACCATCGCGGCTGAGGACGACCCCTTCCAGGGTCAGGCGATCCCCCTCGAATCGAGTCAACACTCCGACCGGAGCATGGCATCCCGCCTTCAACTCCCGCAGGCACGCCCGCTCGGCCAGCACTTCGGTGAGAGCCACCTGATCGGTCAGGCGACCCAGGATCTCGCTCGTGAACGAGTCATCGACCCGGCATTCCAGACCCAGCGCCGCTTGCCCCACAGCCGGATACACCAGCGGAGGAGCCAGCACCGCGCTGATCCGCCCCGCCAGGCCCAGCCGCCTCAGACCCGCCTCCGCGAGGACAATCGCGTCGTACTCCCCGTCGTCGACCTTCCGCAACCGCGTCTCGACGTTCCCCCGGACTTCCTCGAATCGCAGGTCCGGTCGGCGGTGCAGTAACTGCGCCCGGCGTCGGAGGCTTCCGGTGCCGACCTTGGCCCCCGGCGGCAAATCATCCAGTGACCCCAC
>JAYWFM010000070.1:0-5884 GCA_043778825.1 Planctomycetota bacterium
GGTCATCTTTTTCGTGTGTTTCGTGACTTTCGTGGTTCCACTCCGAGGGTTTGGAAAGTCTGACCCAGAGTACCGACGATTGGGACGCACACACGAGTGCCCTGGGTGCCATTGGCGAGGCGAAACAGAGCCCGGGGAGTGATGGTTTGAGGAAAGGGAATCATCGCTCACGCCATCGTCACATCGGGTAAGCTCGACGGCAAACACGCGGCCGCACATTCGCGAGCCGTTCCCTGACCTGACACAATGTCTGCATGGACCAGCGCGAACGGGTACTCCTGCTGACGGGAAGACTGGCTGAGGCTGTGGTGAGGCAGACCACAGCTCAGGTGTCGGCCCGTGCGCCCGTGGACTTCGAGGTGCATGTGCTGCCGATCACGGTGGCGGCGCTGATGCACACGACGTGGGTCGAGCGGAAGCTGGAATGGCGGGCGGAGTGGCGGTTCGAGCGGGTGCTGCTGCCGGGGTATTGTCAGGGGGAACTGGCGGCTTTGAGCGCGCGGTATGGGGTGCCGTTCGAGCGGGGGCCGAAGGATATTTTGGATCTGCCGGAGTTCTTGGGGCTGGGCAAGCGCCAACCGGCGAGCCTGGAGCGGTATGACATTGAGATCCTAGCGGAGATCAATCATGCGCCACAGATGGGTCTCGATTCGATCTTGCGGATGGCTGAGCACTATCGCAATTCGGGGGCTGACCTGATTGATGTCGGGTGTATCCCCGGCGAGCGGTGGGAGGGAGCGGGAGCGGCGGTGCAGGCTCTCGTCCGAGAGGGGTTTCGGGTCTCGATCGACAGCTTTGATCGCTACGAAGTGACCGCAGCGGTGGAGGCCGGGGCGGCGTTGGTGTTGAGCGCGAACGCGACGAACCTCGACTGGGCGGTGGAGGTGCCCGCAGAGTTCGTGGTGATCCCGGACGAGTCGCGGTCGTTGGAGAGCCTGCAACCAATGATCGAGGTGTTTCGGTCGGCCAACAAGAAGTTCCGCATTGACCCGATCCTCGATCCGGTGGGGGTTGGGTTTACAGCCTCGTTGGAGAGGTACGCCGAGGCCCGCAGGCGTTGGCCCGCGATCCCGGTGATGATGGGGATTGGCAACGTGACCGAACTGGCCGAGGCCGACACGGCGGGGGCCAGTCTCTTGCTCGCCGGGATTTGCGGCGAACTGGGGGTCACATCGGTCCTGACCACCGAGGTCGCGAACTGGTGCAGCTCAGCCGTGCGAGAGTTCAACATCGCTCGCCGCGTGATGCACTTCGCCATCGAGAACGGCACGATCGCCAAGCACATCGACTCGTCGCTGGTGATGCTGCGGGACTCGAAGCTGCGGGAGTACGGCGAGGAGCCACTCGTCGCGCTGGCCGCTCAGATCAAAGACCCGAGCTACCGCATCTTCGCCGAGCGGGGGCAGTTGCACGTGATGAACCGTGAGGGGTATTGGCGCGGGGCGGATGCGTTCGAGGTGTTCGACCAGATGGCGGCGACGAACGTGAAGCTCTCGGCGTCGCATGCGTTCTATCTGGGATACGAGATGGCCAAGGCGGTGACGGCGCTCACGCTGGGGAAGCAATATCAGCAGGATGAGGCGTTGAACTGGGGGTTGTTGATGCGGGCCGAGGCGAGTGCGTTGGAGCGGCGGCACCGGGCGGTTCAGGCGACGCCGTTGAAGGATGACACCGAGGAGGTCCAACCATGACCTCGATGAAGCCACTGGTGAATGAGCTTCGCGTCGGAGCCGATTCGAAGGTCGCTCGTGTCTCGGAAACAGAGCGTTCTTTTGCGGAGCAAAAGACGACCATGCCCGCGCTCGACGATCTGCTGCCGCTCTTCGCCGAGTGGCCGGGACTGGTGGTGTTCGATAGCGCGAAGACTTCGCCGCAGTTGGGTCGCTACAGCTACCTGAGTGCGGACCCGTTCCAGACGTTTGAGCTGCCACATGCCCGTCCGGGCGTTGATCCGTTTGTGGAGATTCGAGAGGCTCTGGCGACCTTCCCGGCGGAACCGATTCCCGAGTTGCCGCCGTTTCAAGGCGGGGCAGCCGGAGTGTTGTCGTATGAACTCGGGCGGTGTTTTGAGAACCTGCCGGAGGTGCCGCATGATGAGTTGGAAATCCCGCATCTGGCGGTGGGGTTGTATGACTGGGTACTGGCCTGGGACCATGTCGAGGGGAAGTGCTGGTTGATCTCGCAGGGGTTTCCGGAGACGGAGCCGGGGCGGCGAGAGCGGCGGGCGAAAGAGCGGGCGGAGCAAGTCTTGGGGACGATTGAGGGTGGGCGTGGTGAGCGAGGCGAGAGTCTGACTGACGTTCGCCCACGTTCTGGCGAACGTGGCTACGGGGAGTTGACCGCCCCGTGCGACCCGGCTCCGGGACCGGTGGGGTTGCTCAGCAACTTCAGTCGCGCGAGATACCTCGCCGCTGTGGAGCGAGTCATCGAGTACATCCGCGCGGGGGACATCTTTCAGGCGAACCTCGCTCAGCGGCTGATGTACCCGAGCGAAGAATCGCCGCAGGATCTCTATCTGAGATTGCGGCAGCGCAACCCGGCTCCGTTTGCGGGGTGCTTCTTTCGCGATGACTGGGCGATCCTTAGTGCCTCGCCGGAACGGTTCATTCAGTTAGACGGGGAGGGATTCGCAGAGACACGCCCCATCAAAGGGACGCGCCTTCGTCGCAATCATCCGGAGGTCGATCTGTTCTCCGCCGATGAGCTGCGAGAGAGCGAGAAGGACCAGGCCGAGAACCTGATGATCGTCGACCTGTTACGGAACGATCTCTCACGAGTCTGCCGACCCGGCTCCATCCGCGTGCCTCAGCTGTGCCAGGTGGAGAGCTACGAGACGGTGCAGCATCTGGTGTCTGTCGTGCAGGGACAACTCCAGCCGGGCCATGATGCGTGGGACTTGCTGCGCGCCACGTTCCCCGGAGGGTCGATCACCGGGGCTCCGAAGGTGCGCGCGATGGAGATCATCGCCGAGTTGGAGCAGGTGGCGCGCGGCCCGTACTGTGGATCGCTGTTCTATGTCGGGTTCGATGGGCGGTGTGACAGCAGCATCCTCATTCGCACGTTTGTGGTCCGGCGAGGCTGGGTGCAATGTTCGGTCGGCGGCGGCATCACCGTGCAGTCGGACCCCGAGGCGGAGTACCACGAGACGCTGCATAAGGCCGCCGGGATGCTCCGTGTGTGGGAGACCCCCCAGTGATCCTCCTGCTCGACAACTACGACAGCTTCGTCCACAACCTGGCCCGCTACTTCGAGGAGTTAGGGACTGAGACGCTCGTGGTTCGCAATGATACGACTTCCGTGGATGCCATCCGCCGCCTGAAGCCACAGGCCATCGTCCTCTCTCCGGGACCATGTACTCCGCATGAGGCGGGAATCACACTCGATGTGATCCGCGAGCTGGGCGGCGAGATTCCAATCCTGGGCGTCTGTCTGGGGCATCAGGCGATCGGCCTGGCGTTCGGGGCCACTCTTCGCCGAGCCGACCAGCCGATGCACGGTCGGACCTCGCTCGTGCAACACACTGGCCAAGGGCTGTTCGCCGGACTGCCCCAGCCGCTCCGGGCGATGCGTTACCACTCGCTCGTCGTGGACGAGGTCGTGTCCCCACTGCGCATCACTGCCCGGACCGATGATGGTGTCGTGATGGGCCTCGAGCACGCACAGCTCCCGATCTGGGGCGTGCAGTTCCACCCGGAATCGGTCCTCACCAGCGGGGGGCATCAGTTGTTGGCGAACTTCCTGCAACTGGCGGGTGTGCCGCATCAAGGGTACGTGTTCTCCGAGTATCAGCCTCCGACGACCGAGCCGGACGATTTCTATCAGCGGTCGATCGACCCCGATGCGTCCGCTCGCCCGTAGCTCCCGTCGTAGCCATGTCGGATCGGGAGGGCGAAGCTCCTGCTGAGCCGCTCATGCCAGACAACGTCAACACTCGCTCGCGGCTTCGCAGGAGCTTCGCAGCAGTCCTGTGAACAGGAAGCCGATTGGCTCTGATATGTCCGTCACTCAGCGAAGGGCTGGACGAGGTTCCTCTCCATGGTGTGAATCTTCAGAGTTCGACCGTTGGAGTTCAGGCTTTAGCCTGTCTTTGGCCTGGCAGTGCCAAATCGCCGAACGCGGGCGAAGCAGCCTAAAGGCTGAACTCCAACAGTCGAGAGAGAAAGGATGGCCGCAAAAAACTCAAAAAACGCAAAAGGAAGAGTCCTCCCCGTTTGCGTTTTATGAGTTTTTTTGCGGCCACCAGTCTTGGACATCGCCGTCTGGAACTGTCAGCCACTCTGCTCCCTGGCGGAATGCGAGTCGCGGAGCGACATCGCCTACGCTGACTGTTCCAAGACTCGCCCGGAGATTCCTTAAATTGCCCTCAACCCGCAGGGGCCAATCGACCGATACCGGATGCAGGGGTGTTCCACGCCCCGTGTTCCCCATTGCGCTGGGACGATTCTCACGGGAGGCAGGGATGGCCTACCACTTCATTCACGAACTCGCCCACACGATCCGGAAAAGCCCGATGCGTGCGGCCCTCGCAGCTGTCCTGCTCATCACGACCACGATTTACATGTGTCCGGGTCATCAGAACTTCCGTGTCGCCCACATGGGGGACGCCTCCGATTCCGCAGTCGTGATTGATCTCACCGCGAATCCGAATTGGGCGTCGGAGATCGAACAGGTCGCAGCCGACACCACCGACGCCCCCGCCACGTCCACCCGCGTGGCAGGCCGCGAGCATTACATGGATGCCCATCTGACGCATGCCGTGGCGGTCGAAGACGACTTCGAGGCCGAGAATCGCAGGCGGGTGGAGCAGATCTCGGGTGAGGCTGAGCCACACACCGCCGGAGACTCTCCGGTCTGGTTGATGGGCGTCTTGCAGGACGACTGATGGCTGAAATGTGGTCGAGTCACTGATTTCCCAACAGCAGATGGACGGGCGATGTACGAGCGATACTGGCATCTCGACCGACCGGCCTTCGAAAGCGATTTCGACGCGGAGTTCTATTACCCCGCCCGCTCGCATCAGGGGGCACTGCTCAAGCTGCGGTTTACCCTGGAGCATCGCAAGGGGATCGCTTTGCTGGTCGGGGATCACGGGGTCGGGAAGACCTACCTGACGCACGTGCTAGAGCAGGAGTTGGACGGCCCGCTCAGGCCGTTCCAGCGTCTCGTGTTTCCTCAGCTCTCCCCGGCGGACATGCTGGGCTACTTGGCGATGCGACTCGGAGCCAGCCCCGGACCCGGCGTCCAACGCGGCAGCCAGGACCAGACACTGCGCAGCCTCGAAAGTCGTCTCGAAGCGATGGCCCGCGAGGGGCAGCGCCGCGTGATCGTCCTCGACGATGCCCACCTGCTTCAGCCGCAACACTTCGAGACGCTGCAACTCCTGATGAGCGTTCAACAGCACGCGGGTAATGTGCTGTCGCTGGTCCTGGTGGGTCGTCCGGAACTGCTCAGCCGTGTCGAGCGCGTGCCGGGACTCGATCAGCGCGTGGCGGTCCGGATGGCCGTCGACCCGCTGACCGCCGAAGAAACGGGAGAGTACATCGGACATCGGCTGCGAATCGCGGGCGCGACGGAGTCGATGTTTCGGGACGATGCGTATCAGGCGTTCTGGGAGATTTCCCAAGGGATCCCGCGTCGGATGAACCAGATATGCGATCTGTCGCTGCTGGTCGGGTATGCCGATGGGATGCGTGAGTTGACGAGCGTGGAGGTCGAGGCTGCCGCCGAAGAGGTGCTGGCAGTGTCGCTGGATTGAGCGTGGAATAGGCTAGGAGTTTGTCCAAGAAATGCACTGTGACCCTCGTTAGCGGGGTGTAGCGGGGCTTGGCGGGAGGTTGTTGGCGACCTCGGCGCGCTCCGGGGGCTGGGCGCGGTCAGTGACGGT
>JAYWFM010000071.1:0-13875 GCA_043778825.1 Planctomycetota bacterium
CGACACCCTGATTTTTCGTGTATTTCGTGCCTTTCGTGGTTGGATTCCTGCGTGTGTGGTGGGCGAAACCGCGACCGACGAACGGGACGCACACACGCCTGGGGCGAACTTGGGAATTCGGAGAAAGAAACTGGATTGCTGTTGCATTCCCGAGTGTCATGGCTACCATGAGGGTGTGGATGAGCGGACTGGTTGAACCAGCCGCCTGCACAACAGAATTCGGAAGACAAGAGAAATTGCAGTCTGGGCAGTCCCGGACGGCGAGATCATCTGTAAGCCGACGTGGTGAGTTCCTTGGAAACAGGGGGTTTGCCACGTCGGCTTTTTTCGTTGGTTCATCGGAAAGACCACCCCATGATGACATCAGCCGGAGCCATGGCGCAACGATTGGCCGATGCAGTCACCCGGTTTCAAACCGAACGAACGGGGCACGCTCCCAAGTCGGTGACGGTGAATCTGTGCGCTGACATTTTGGTGGCGACGCTGCACGAGGCGCTCTCCCCCGCTGAGATCGTCCTGTCGCAGTCTCTGGACGGAGCCAGCTTCGTTCGGGACTTTCATCGCCAACTCTTTGAGAGCTCGGTCGGATCGTTGCGAGAAGAGATCAACCGCATTACCGGTGTTCCAGTTCAGGAAGCAGCCGTCGAGGCCGAAACGGTCACGGGGGCTGTGGAGCATGCATTTTCAAACGGAACGATGGTGCAGGTGTTCCGTCTCGCCAACCGCATCGCCCCCGAAGCCTGGAACGACCAAGTCACGAAAGACAGCGTCTGTTGCCAGCCAGCCGCGTAACCCTTGTTTCTCATCCCTCAATCACTCGGAGATTCAGCATGTTGGTGCTCACCCGGAAGCCCGAAGAAGCGTTGCTTCTCGGCAGCAATACCGATCCACACGGTGTGGTGACCGTGACGGTTCTGTCCATCGAAGGGAATCGCGTGAAGCTGGGATTCCAGATGAAGGACGATGTCTCCGTCTATCGACTGGAGGTCTGGAACCGGATTCAGAGCGAGGCGATGTCCAGCCCCGCATCCTACGAACTCGAACAAGTCGGCGCTTAACAGAACAGTCCCTCCGGAGAGGTTTGTTCCTCCCAGGAGTCATGGCCCACTTCGGGCCGCAAGTCGAATTCCTTCAAGGGAGTGTTGATCATGTTTCGAAAACTTCTCTCAGTCGCGGTGCTCACCGCCATGTTCAGCTTCGTGCTGGGCAATACCGATGCAGAGGCCCGGCACGGCCGGCGCGCGTGCTGCTGCAACAGCTCCGGCCAGTCCGTCAGCTACGGCTATGGGAACCAGGGCTATGGCAATTGGAACGGTGGCTATGGCTATGGCGGCCAGGGCTATGGGCACAGTGGACATGGCCATGGCAATCAGGGCTATGGCTACGGGAACAGTGGCTATGGCTACGGTGGCCACGGCCATAGCGGATACTCCCATGGCGGCAACTGTTGCTACGGCAACGGCAATGTCGGCTACGGAGGCGTCAGCTACGGCTACTAGGGATGATGAATCCTGCGTGGGCTCCGTCGCTTTGAGGGACGGACGCGAGTTGACTCAGGCGGTCTTTGTCACCATCGACCGCAAACTCCGTCCGTCTCTTTTGTGAGTTCCATCAAGTCTATCGAATCAATCGCGGTCGTTGAGGGATCACCTCTTCGACAGTGCCAGAGGTGTCGTTGAGTCGAATTGGTCATCGCCCCCCGCGCTGACCGCTTTCCATAGTCTCATTCAGGGTGTCATCATGCGTACCACATCGATTCTCTCCGGAGTCGTACTCTCCGTCTGTGTGATCTGTTTCGGCGCCGACGATAAAGCAGTGCCGAAGAAACCTGCCCCTCCGGGCGCACCATCAACCGTCAAAACCGCCCCCGAGGTGGCCAAGCCCGCAGAGACACTGCCCAGCGACAAGCCAGTCTCCCCAGAGCAGGCTGCGGCCATCGAGGAGATTCGTCTCGCGGACGAGTCATTCGCAGACGCCTATGCGAAAGGGGATGCCAAAGCGGTTGCTGCTCACTTCACCGCCGACGCCGAGTACGTCGACGAGGTCGGGACACTCTTCCAAGGCCGTCAGGCCATTGAACAGACGCTCACCGAGTTCTTCGCCGAACACCCCCGCTGCACGCTGGAAATGAACATCGACACCATTCGATTCATCAGTCCAGGAGTCGCGGTGGAGGATGGCAGCACGACGATCATCCATGAAGAAAAAGGTTCCGAGCCTGTGGAGAGCCACTACACCACCGTGCATGTGAAGACTGACGGCAAATGGCTGGCAGCCAGTATTCGCGATCGCGCTCCGAAAGATCGCCGACAGCACCGCGCCGCACTTCAGCAACTCAACTGGCTGAACGGAGACTGGATCGATGAAGGCGACGAATCGATTGTCAGCTTCTCCTGTCAGCCCACCGATAACGGGAACTTCCTGCTTCGCAAATTCAACATTCAGATCGCGGGCCGAGAGGCCATGAGCGGGACTCAGCGGATGGGATGGGATCCCCTGACGGGCAAACTTCGCAGCTGGATGTTCGATTCCGAGGGTGCCTATGGAGAAGGATTGTGGCATCGTGATGGCGAGAACTGGGTGCTGAAAAGCACCGGCACGACCGCTGATGGAGAGTCCGCATCCAGCACGAGCATCTACACCCTGGTCAACGATCACACGATGACTTGGCAATCGATCGATCACGAAATCGCCGGGGTGCAACAACCCGACAGCGAAGTGGTCACGATCGTCCGCCAGTCACCTTCCCCCGCACCAGTCCAGACGATCGCGACCGATCCTAAATAGTGGATCGTGGACATCCTCGCGGTTTCAGGTCGCTGAAATCGGACTTCACACACTTCTTTCGAAAGTTCAGATCATGAACCGAACGACATGGAGAACCGCACTGTTCAGCGGTCTCGTTTGCTGTGCCAGCTCCGCCGGATTGTGGGCCCAGTCGCCTGCTGACGTGGAGACCGGCGATTCCCCGGATACGCTGATCGCTCAAGGGAAAGGCAAAGACGGGGGCGGTGGTGGCGCGGGTCGAGGAGGTAACTCTGGCGGAGGTAACCCTGGCGGTGGCGCGGGTCGAGGAGGTAACTCTGGTGGAGGTAACCCTGCGGGTGGCGCGGGTCGAGGAGACAATAGTGGAAACAGAGGCGGAAGTGCTCCGCACTCCGGAAGCAGAAATCGTTTGCCCTCGAGTGCCCAACCGCGCCAGCCCACGAATGACGGACAACGGACTCCCGGCAATCGTTCACCCTCCTTCAGCAACCCCAAGCCTGGCCGTCAGCCCGGTGCGACTCCCTCACCTTCCGTCCGAATTCGTCCCCCTGTGAACCCGGGGCAAGGAACCCCCGGAGGAAGTGGACCTCGCATCAATCTCCGGCCCGACATCACCAATCCCCGCAACACCAATCCCAACAACACCGGAGTGCGAGGCAATGCCGGTGTCGACATCGATCAACAGCGCCCCGGGACGAACCGATCGAACATCCGTAGTCGCCCCTTCACCGGGAACACTGTCAACTTCAATGATCGCCAGTTCCACGTGGGCCACGGTTCCTACCGTCCTTCCTACTACCGCCACAATAACTACCACGGGTATTGGAACGGGAACCGAGGCAACAACTTTGGCTCCGGGTTTGGCTATGGACTGGGATTCAACTCCGGATACAACGGCTATGGCTGGGGACTGGGGAATGGATATGGGAACAGCTATGGCGGTTACGGAGGTGGCTATGGACGGGGTTACGGTGGCTATCGCTATCGCCCATTCGGCTGGGGACTCGGCGGCTGGGGCCTCGGATCGCTGTACTACAACAGCGGGTATCTCGGGTACTCGAACCCGTACTACGTGAACTCCGGTCCCATCTACTACAACTACTCTCAACCAATTCCCGTGTCGTACAACGCGCCCGTCACAGTCGTTGTGAATGCCCCGGATTCAGCCGACGAAGCGTTTAACAACGCAGTCGCGGCGTTTCGGCAGAACGACTACGACCGAGCTCTCGACATCACTAACCAAGGGATCACTCAACATCCCGATGATGCCGTGCTGCATGAGTTCCGCTCGCTCGTGCTGTTTGCCAAACGTGACTATCAGCAATCCGCCGGGACGATCCACTCGGTGCTGGCTGTGGGACCAGGCTGGGACTGGACCACCCTGATTGGGCTCTACGCCAATGCCTCGCTCTACACGGACCAACTCCGTGATCTCGAAGCATTCACGAAAGCGAATCCCCAGGACGCCGCCTCGCACTTTCTGCTGGCCTACCACTACATGACTTGCGGACACACGGCTGATGCGGTTCGGCAGTTGCAGGTCGTCGTGCAGCTGATGCCCAACGATCGCGTGGCTTCCGACATCCTGAAGATGATCGGCTCTCCTCTGCCGACTCAGCCGGATGGGGCAACCACACCACTCGCTCCGTCGCCAGCCGATGTGTCTGCGAGGCCCGCAGTACCGCCAGTGGCGGCGGCGACACTCGTGGGATCCTGGAAGGCCGCCCGGGCGGATGGCTCGACCTTTGATCTGAACCTCACCAATGCCTCGACGTTCAATTGGAGCTTTGCCCAGAAGGGGCAGCCCGCGCAAGCCTTTGGTGGAACCTACACCGTTGAAGGAAACGTGCTGGCACTCGAACGCAAAGACGGGGGATCTCTGATCGCTGAGGTCACTCCTGCGGGTGACTCGAAGTTCAACTTCAAGATGCTGGGCGCTCCGGAAGACGACAAGGGTCTCGATTTCCAGAAGTAGGCACACGCATGATGGGCTCACGCCCGCAGAAATGGAGTTTGTCATGTCCAGTTTCGGACTCATGTCACTGATCTGTGCCATCGCCACCGGTACCATCGCCTACGGTGTCGATGGCTCTCCGGACTGGACGTGGCAAAAGGTCATGTTCTTTCTCTGCCTGTCGGTGACAGTAGCGTCTCTCATCGGAAACACGCTCAGTCAGCCTTCCCTGTTGTGGGAGATCATCGACGATGTGAAAACCAAGCGACTTCAACACCTACGTGAGCGGCAAGCTCATGGTCTAACAGGAGATCATCATGGTTGAATCCACACACGGATGTCACGCAGTACAGACCGTCACGCGAGAAGACCTAGTGGCCCTCCTGAACGAGGATCTCGCAGGCGAGTACCAGGCGGTCATCTCCTACGTGATCTATTCTCAGGTCATCCGCGGGGCGCAGTACATGGCCATCGCAGCTGAACTCGAACTTCATGCTTCTGAAGAACTCGCTCACGCGCTGATCATTGCGAAGCAGATTGACTATCTGGGGGGGATGCCACTGGCCGTGCCCAAACCGGTGAAGACTTCACCGCTGGCCGAGGACATGCTGCGATTCGACCTGGAGAACGAGAACGTGACGATCGCCCGCTACCGTCAGCGGGTGCGACAGTGCGAAGCGTTGGGCGAGTACGCGCTCGCCGAACAGATTCGCGACATCCTGGTCCAAGAGCAGGATCACCAGATCGCTTTGGCGACCGCTCTCGGCGTAGATGTTCCGAATGTCACTCAACTCGAAGACACCCTCGCTCTGCAAGCCGTGTGAACGAACCAGGCCTCGTGATGCAAGCCACCCATACGACTGCCAGCCCCCTTTGAAAGGCACTGCACATGAATCGCATGAGTGCCAGCATCTTGAGCCAACGCAGCCTTTCTCGGGAATTCGGTCGAACTGGAAAAATGGAGTCTATCACTTCCAACTAACCCGGTTAGTATGGAGCTGTAGCTCGTTCAGCGGATGGTTCCGTCTGAGTTGGCTCCAACATTCGGAAGACAAGAGACATTGCAGCCTGGGCAGTTTCGGGAGGCAAGATCATCTGTAAGCCGACGTGGTGGACTCCCTGGAAACAGGGGTGTCATTACGTCGGCTTTTTTCGTTGGTTTGCAAGAAACGTGACCGGGATGATTTCCCAAAGCGTCACCCTGGAACAGCAAAAGGTCTCGAACATGAACCGCTTGTTTTCCACCACATTGGTTCTCGGATCCCTCTCCCTCGGGCTGATGGGATGCAACGAGTCTAAGACGACTTCGAAGCACGAAATGAAGATCGACACGCCCAGTGGCACGACAACGATCACTACCGAAAAGGAAGTCAAGGAGACTCCTGACAAACCCGACACCAAGACTCCTTGAGAACACATCGTCACTCACACGCCGGAGAAACCCCATGCTCACTCTTGCTCTCATCGCTCTGCCCTTGGCGGCGATCAAGTACTCGCTGGCCTATCTACTGCTCGGAGGAGGCTTCTTCGGGGCGGTCGTCATCTTCTTTGTGGCGAAGATGTTCGGCAAATAGTGGCCTGGAATGCTGCCCAGCATTTCAGAGGAACATGACGAAGCACTTCACAACCACATCTCACACAGGAGGTCAATCATGGCAATTGCAACGCTCCACGACTTGTACGTGGAAGAACTCAAGGATCTCTACAACGCGGAGCACCAGCTGCTCAAGGCGCTGCCCAAGATGGCGACAGCCGCATCCAACACGGAGTTGTCTCAAGCATTCACCGACCACTTGGAGGAAACCAAGGGGCAGGTCGAACGCTTGGAGCAAATCTTCAAAGACTTGGGCGTCAGTCCCTTGGGGAAGAAATGCAAAGCGATGGAAGGATTGTTGGAAGAGGGCCAGGATGTCATGGCCGAGGACGCCGAGCCAGCAGTCCTCGACGCCGCTCTGATTGCGACGGCCCAGCGTGTCGAACACTACGAGATGGCCGGATACGGTTGTGTCCGGACATTCGCGAGGCTGCTGGGCTACGACGAAGCCGCCGACCTGTTGCAGGAGACGCTCGACGAAGAAGGCTCCACGGACAAGCATCTGACTGACCTCGCCGAGTCGGTCATCAACGCGGAAGCGTTGGCTCTAGCGAGCGACGACTAGGTTCGGCGACAACCACGTTCAATACCAACGGGAGTCCCATGTTCTCGATCGACACTTCACCAGCTCTCTCTCTTCGAGGTCGTGACTTGGAACGCACGCTGTGCGACCACACGCAAGACGCTTCGGTGATGTCAGTGGAAATCGGGCCTCCCGTTGGTTTGTTTCCGAGGTGCCAAACGGCGTCTCGCTCACCCCTCACATATCAAGCCGGAATCATTCTGGCGGATGCTCATGGCGTTCGCCGAATGGTTCAGGCAGGCGGTCCATCCACAGGAGTTCAGTCATGTCAAATTCAACACTCTCACCCAACACCAACAGATTCGAAGGAGTCGCAGACAAGGCCAGGGAGGCGGTGGCCAATGTCGGGGAGGCGGCGAGCCGAGCCGTCACGACAGCAGGCGAGATGGCCAGCGAGGCGGGATGTGCGGTCGGGTCCATGACCAGTCAAGCGGCCTGCGATGTCGGTCGTAAAGCCGACGATCTCACCGCCAGTGCGGGGGCTGGCATCAAGGGGCTGGGCGACAGGCTCAGTCACAACGCACCACATTCCGGAATGGTGGGCAACGCCTCTCAAGCGGTGGCGAAGTCCGTGCATGACGGTGGCCAGTACATGCAGGACGCCAAGCTCAGCGGAATGGTCGAGGACGTGGCGCAGATGATCCGGCGAAACCCGTTCCCGGCGGTCTTCATCGCCATCGGCCTGGGCTGGTTCGTGGCGCGCAAGATGAGGAGCTAAATCATGCCTTCCGTCCTCGAAGCTCCATCCGAGCCACTCGAAGAGTTGTTCGAGCCACTTGAACCTTTACCGGTACAACTCGAACCTGCCCCGGTGCAGACCGCAGCGTCGCTGGTGAGTGGCATCCTCGGAGACCTGCAGCATCTCGTCGAACAGCAGTTTCAGTTGACGCGGATGCAGATTGCAGCCGAATTGCGGGAGCGTGTCGCCGCAGCCGCCGTGCTGGCCACTGGCGTGCTGCTGCTGCTGGTCTCCGCGATATTCGTCTGCTTGAGCGTCTCCCACCTGCTGCACTGGATGACTTCACCACTCGGGATCGATCCGGCGTCGCTTCCGTTGTGGGCCTGTCACGCCGTGGTGGCTGCGATCCTCAGCCTGACCGGCGGGATCCTGGCGTGCGTCGGTCGGGCCCAGTTCAGATCCATCGTTCCGTTTCGAAATCCCATCACCGAGATCATGAAGGAGACCCTCAAATGATCGACACCCCCACACTCATTCAAGAGCGGATGGAAGAGACCAAGTCTCAACTCTCCGACAAACTGGAATCATTGGATCTTCAGCTTCGCGTGTCCGATACCGTGCAATCGACCCGATCCGCTGTGGCCGCCACCGCAGAGGCCGTTCAAGCGACGGCTGAGACCGTGACCGGTGCCATGCAGTCCGTCAGCAATGCGTTCGATGTACGCCGCCAGATCGAGCAGCACCCCTGGATGGTTCTCGGTGGGGCAGCTGCATTGGGCTACTTAGCGCATGAGCTACTGACCGGGACCGAGTTGAAGACTGCGCAGTCTTTGGAAGCGGCAACGACGCTGGGAGTATTCTCTCCCCAGAACGGTCACGCCCCGGATCACCAGGATCCTCCAGTCCATTTGGCTGCAACCGCCGCTGCGACCCAAGCATACAACGAGACACTGATGATGAGTTCTCCGTTGTTGCAACTGAAAAGCCTGGCGCTCAACACACTCCTCGGGATTGCTCGGGAAGCCGCCACGCGAGCGGTCCCCCTGATGGCGGACTACCTGACTGCGAGTCTGGATCGCACTCAAAGCCACTTCGCCGATGTGGCCAGAACAGAGTCCTCAACCGGAGCAGATGCCTTCTGAAACCTCTGACAATGCAAGCAGAATAATCTGGCCGATCATTGCATTTCTGTCACTGCTCTGTACAATGAGTTCAGTTAAGGCGTGACGAGTCAAACCGCACGTTCTTAACTCTTCGGAAGACTAACCAGATCGCACGTGGGTTTCGATCCGCGGGTGAGTTGATGAGTAGGCCGACGCAGTGAAATCCCTTGGGATTTCTTTGCGTCGGCCTTTTTTTTTGCTTGTGCGGTACAAGCAAAGCTCAAGTCTTGCGGAGTAACCGGATATTTCAGGAGAACTGCCATGAATTGGGACCTAGTCGAAGGTAACTGGAAGCAGCTGGCTGGCAAAGTGAAGGAGAAGTGGGGCAAGCTCACTGACAACGAACTGACCACGATTGCTGGCAAACGAGACCAACTGGTCGGCGTCCTTCAGGAGCGGTATGGCTTCGAGAAGGACCAGGCTGAGAAGGAGTTGGATGGGTTCTTCAAGTCGCTCAAGCCGTAGCCGACTCGGACTCATTCACTGACATCACTTTGGGATCTCGTACCACTCCGCTTGTCGCGGAGGACGTGGGATTCTCACTTTCACCGGAGGCGATCAATTATGACATCTTTCAAGACGGCGGCGATGGTGTTGACTCTGGCTGCACTGACGGGCTGCACACAAGGGAAGCCGGGCGGTCCGGGTACTGCTGCTGCGCCCGAGAAGCAGGCGACTGTCGGGCAGACGGATGACACGTTCAACCTGAGCGTTCCGCTGACATCGACCTCCCTTCAACAGGGGGGACAGACAGAGGCCACGATCGCCATCAATCGGGCCAAGAACTTCGACGAAGATGTCACACTCCACTTTGCGGACGTTCCGCAAGGCGTGACGGTCGAGCCCGCCAGCGCCGTCATCAAGCATGGCGACGAGAACGTCAAAGTGATGTTTAAGGCGGGGGATGCGGCTGCGCTGGGTGACTTCACCGTGAAGGTCACCGGGCACCCGACGAAAGGCAGCGACGCACTCGTGGACTTCAAACTCGGTGTCGTGGCCATGGAGTCCTTCAGTGTGAGTCTGCCACTGTTGTCGACGACTCTCAAGCAAGGCCAGTCACAGACCGTCTCGATCGGCATCAAGCGAGACAAGACCTTTGACCAGGATGTGACGCTGATGATTGCCGATCTGCCTGCAGGGGTGACTGTGGAACCAGAATCTCCCGTCATCAAGGCAGGCGAAACTGAGACGCAGGTTACTCTCGCAGCTGCGGCAGATGCCGCCCTGGGAGACTTCACAGTCAAAGTGACAGGTCACCCTGCGAAGGGCGCTGACACTTCGAACGACCTGAAGCTCTCCGTGGTCAAAGAGTAGACCAACAGACGCGACAGTGAGAATGGCCGTGGAGACCGTCTTCGCGAGATGGCGTCCACATCCAGTGGCTTCACAACAGGAATGACATCATGAGTATCGGAAGCATTCTCAGTTGGATCGTCTGCGGACTGGTGGTGGGGATGTCCGCGCGGTTTCTGGTGCCGGGGCCGCAGAGTATGGGGTTGATGATGACGACGGTGCTGGGCATCGTCGGTGCCTTGGTTGGGGGGTTTCTGTACTCCTTGATCCGAAGCGAATCTGTGCAACCCTTTTCGCTGTCCAGCCAAAACTGGTACGGATGGATCGTCGCGATTCTCGGCGCGATCCTTCTGCTGTGGGTGTTCCCACATTTATCGCCGAGGCGGTGACCGTAATTCCACACGCGAGTGGATCGGTGACCAGTCGCCAGCGGACATCGTGTGCATGCCCGCTGAGACTCGAGACGCGCCGAGTGCCGTGCGTCAGTTCGGACCCGATGAACCTCAGACCAGACCCCTCGGGTCGAGGACAGCGGTTGCATATCGCAGCCGTGGGACGGTCCACAATCACTCTTCACGAAAGATGATGACCATGAATTACCGGATGTCACTCAGTACCATCGCCTTCGCCCTGCTCGCAGTGAGCGGCTCTGCGTTCTCGGCGGATAATCCGCATGCCGCACACCTGAAGAAGTGCGCGGCGACGTGCGCGGATTGCCAGGTGCAGTGCGATGCCTGCTTCCATCACTGCGCAACTCTCGTCGTTGACGGGAAGAAGGAGCATGCCAAGTGCATGCATCTGTGTGTGGACTGCGCAGAGTGCTGCCAGATGTGTTCCTCGTTGTGTGCCCGACAGAGCGCACTCTCGGGCCACGCCACGTTGTGCTGTGCGAAGTGTTGTGACGAGTGTGCCGCTGCCTGCGAGGCGCTGCCTGATGACAAAGAAATGGCCGCTTGTGCCAAGGCTTGTCGCAACTGTGCCAAGGAATGTCTCGAAATGTCGAAGATGATGACCAAGTAACTCAGTCACTCGGTGACTGCATTGGTGAATCGCCGGATGCTGGTCGTTGACCAGTATCCGGTTTCAGTCTCAGACGAATCATGGACTCGAAAGGTCTGTGTTACACGGAGGTATGTCGCCTCTGCGTATGTTCCCCATGTCTTGAACGAATGACGATGACCATGATTTTCCGGATGATCCAACTCAACGCGATCGCACTCGCCCTGCTCCTGGTGACGGGGCAAGCCTTCGCAGCCGATGACGCCAAAGAAGCCTCCCATAAGGGCAAAGTTGTCAGCATCACGAGTACCCAACTGGTGATGACGAGCAAGGGCGGTCCCGAGCACACCCACGCCTTGACTGCTGCGACCAAGCTGACCCTGGATGGAGTCGCCTGCAAGGCCGAAGACATCAAGGCCGGTGAGCGGGTTCGTGTGACCACTCACACCACGGGCGACAAAGTGGCCGTGATGGCAGTGGAAGCACTCCACAAGAATCACATGTTTGCCAACTCCCATGACGGTACGTTTGTCAGCTTGACGGACAAGAAGCTCGTCATGAAGGACGCCGAAGGCAAGGAACACACTCATGCCATCTCGGCCCATGCGAAAGTGTGCTGCGATGGCAAGGAATGCAAAGCCTCTGACCTGAAGGCTGGCATGAAGATCCAAGTGACCACGAAGCATGGTGACAAGGGCGAGGTCACCGAAATCGAAGCCCTCGACAAGCACACGGAATACGACCAGGACGTTAAAGCCCCTGCGGCGGCGGTGAAGTAATCACCATCGAGTCGCAAGACGCTTCACTCCTAGCCCCGAGTGCTGGTCCTTGACCAGCACTCGGTTTTCGGAAATCCACTCAACCACACCACGGGAGTTGCCTCATGTCTGAAAAAACAGTTGCAGTCGCGGTTCTTCATTCCCACGAGCAGGCCGTTGCAGTCGTTCGTGAACTTCATGACTCCGGTTTCGACATGCAGAGCTTGTCGGTAGTCGGCAAGGGCTTCTACTCCGGCAGTCGATCTGTCAGCGATGACATCATGGGGCCTCGTATTCAGGCTTGGGGCAGGCTCGGTGAGTTCTGGGGAACGATCTGGGGGTTGGTCGCCAGATCTTCCTTCTTCCGCTTCTCTGATCTGGGCTCTGTGCTGGTCGCCGGACCGTTGGTCCTACCCATCGTGGCTGCACTGAATGGGGTAGGTACTCATGGAGCCACGAATGCCTTGGGAGCTTCGCTCATCGGCGTGGGAATCCCGCAGAGCCGAGTCGTGCATTACGAGTTCCTGGTCAAGATGGACAAAGTCCTGCTGATCGTCAATGGGGCTCCCGAGAATGTCGAACTGTCCAGAATTCGCCTGCACAACGTGCCCCTGGATGTTCACTCCGATCCAGTCGCCCTGCTGGCGTAAGCCTGCCAAGACACCACTGAATCACTCGCCTCTCGCAGGTGAGCCCAACGAAACACTTACACTCCTGAGACACCACTTCACGAAAGACGAATGCCATGCCACTCGGAACCATACTCCTGATCCTGTTGATCCTGATGCTCCTCGGAGCCATTCCCGCCTGGCCACACAGCCGCGGTTGGGGTTACGGCCCCAGCGGTGGCTTGGGGCTTGTGGTCCTGATCCTGCTCATCCTGGTGCTGATGGGGCGATTGTAGATTCGATGGTCTCCACCGCATCCTGCAACATTCCTATCTCGTGTTCGACATGAGGAACTCAGTGTCGTCTTGATGTCGTGTTCTTCATGATCGTCGATCTCGGCATCGATCAACGCCGGTTGTGATGCATCGGGAGATCAGGTGGGATGGCAACTCCTGATGAGACTCCGCGTGAAGGACATCATCCGGGCTGCGAAGGCAGGTGGATCTTGAATCCAGACCTCATCCCCAGAGACTATGAACCTGAAAGATCAACCTTCTAACTTCACATTGAGGAGGATGGCCATGAGCACTGTCAAAGAGTCAGTCGCAGTCAAGCTTCAGAAAACGCCCTACGGAAGGCTCATCGGTATTGTCGAGAGCCCCGATCAGTTCCGGGCCGTATCCGATGTGTTGAAACAACTCGGAGTTCGGGACATTGACCTGCTCGACGGGGGCTCGGGGGTCGAGACCCTGGAAGATGACAAGAAAGCCGTCTCCCATTTCTTCTTCGGAGACATGGAGGAAGTGATGGTCAAACGCTACCTCGCGGCGGTCAAGAACGGGCATTCCGTTTTCGCAGCTGTGGTGGAACCGAAGTCCGTCGAACAGGCCGCAGGCATGGTCAAAGCATTGGGTGCGACGGAGATCATTCACTTTGGCGAGTGGGTCATCACCAACTATTGACCCAATCTGTCACATCGTCATGGAGGTGAAGAGTAGTCACGAGGAACGATTCTCCGAAGAATCAGCATGTCACGAGGTCTCGTGACGGATTCTCGGAACAGGTCTTGAAAGGGGCGGCATCATGTTGTGGACAATCTTTGTGGTGTTGATGATTCTCTGGCTGTTGGGATTGGTCACGTCGTACACACTCGGCGGATTCATCCACATCTTGCTGGTCATCGCGATCGCCACGGTGCTGATTCGTGTCATTCAGGGCCGCCCGCCGGTATAACCACTGGGCGGGGAATGAAGCGTATGGAACTGAGCGATCAGTCACATTCTCGAATGACTCATTTTGAAAGGCAAACCCATGAAGACTCAAGCCGGTGTGTGGATCGACCATCGTAAGGCGGTCGTGATCCTGGTGACTAACAACGGAGAAGAGGTGCGGCAGCTCTCGTCCAATGTGGAGAAAGCGTATCAGCCGGTGACCGGTCCCAGTGCCAAGCAGCCGGGCCGTCCCAGCGGATTCGTGGC
>JAYWFM010000072.1:0-32837 GCA_043778825.1 Planctomycetota bacterium
CCAGGCCACCCCCACCCTCTCCCCCGCAACACGCACAGGGCAAAAGACACATCAATCGCGGGGGAGAGGGGGCCGGAAACGTGCTGGCTACCTTGTCGATGTGATCCGCGAGAAATCCTTCACGGCGTTGCCCCGTGGGGCGACAGAAATGGACACACAACGTGGTGATCGACGACCTACCACCGCTCCCCCTCTTCATGACCACGAGATCAGGCTCGTGGGCCTCGCGTTTTTTGGGGGCGAGCCGGAGCTTCTGTCGTCCCTGACGGGACTGGGCGGGTCGTTGATCGGATTGGTCCCACCGTTGAAACGGTGGGCTATTGTCGGATGTCCCTGACGGGACAAAGAGCAGGTGTTTCCGTGGGAATCGACCACCTTGGAAGCCCTGTCCCCAAGCTCCCTTCCACTCTACCCCCCACGCGTTCCCTTTCGATTCACCGCCCGTTCTGGCAGACTGGCCATTCCAGTCACCTTCCACCTCATCTCTTCCTGGAGCGAAACTGCCATGCGGCGATTCCTCGCGGTTCTGTGTGGTCTGCTGATCCTCCTGGCCCGTGCATCGGACGCAGCTGAGTTTCTCGCGGGGGTGGCCCGAGTCGAGGTCACACCGACGGAGCCGATTCGGCTGTCGGGGTACGCGGCGCGGTCGACGGCGTATGAGTCGGTCGACACGCCGCTGTCAGCGCGGGCTCTGGTCTTGAGAGAAGGCTCCGGGCCGCTCCGCGTACTCGTGTCGGTTGACACGATCGGGTTCCCCGGGGAGCTGACTGTCGAGATCGGTCGACTTCTCAAAGAGCAACACGGCATCGAGCGGGCCGATCTGGTCATCAGCGGAACGCACTCCCACACAGCTCCGCAACTGTCGCGAGGGCTCGACAATCTGTATGCCGTGCCGCAGTCGGCGAAGGAGCAGGCCCGGACCGATGCCTATACGAACCGGGTGCGCGACCGCGTCGTGGAGGTGGTCGGCCTGGCGATTGCCGACCTCTCCCCGGCCCTGCTCGTAGGGTGGCCCAGGTTGCCGCTTTGGGCTACCTGGGTGCCTCTGGCACAGGAGGTTCACGGAGAGGACATTCTCGACGCAGAACCTCTTCCGGCTGCGCCGCCCCGATAGGGTCCAAAGCGACCCAACCGGGGCCACCCCGCGGTGCAGCAGGAGGAGAGGCGGGGCAAGTCGGGCATCCTACGGTGTGCCGGGCTTTAGAGGATCACTGCGAAGGCGCTGAGCGTTGAGGGCTTGGACGGATTTGATCCAGTCCTGCATCTCCACGGATTTGTCGAAATATTCGATCACGACCTGCAACCGCGAATCCCAGTCCGCGATGGGGTCTAATTTGTCGCTCAACAGCAGCAATTGCATGATCTCTTTGGAACGCTGTTGCTTGGACATGCTCTTTTGCAGGATCACCCCGATCTGGGCGAGTGTCTCCACCTTGGGTTCCCGCAGCCGATCCCTGACATTTTTCTCGCTGTCAAAGATGTAGATATCTCCGTCAGACAGAATATGCTCAAAATCTCTCCAGGAATGATCCAGCAACCCTTTAATCCAGGCTAGCCGCTCCGGCGAGTTCGCGATCATGTGTTCTTGGTTAGGATATCCATGCACATACGGAAAATCATCCCTTTCGTCTTTTGTCGCATGGGGATTCCACCATGAAGTGAACAGATCGCGTTCGTCTCCGACGTTCGAGACGACACGCAAATATTGCCTGGGTCCACCGTCGTTATTGTTGGCGGGGTTGTATTTCCCTTCGGTCCCTTCGGGTGCATCAGACCAAGACACAGTTTTTACAAAGGGAAGGGATTTGACGTACTCCGTGAACTTCTCGGCGGCCTCCGGCGTCTTGTATCGACGTCCAAAATAGCGTGTTGCATTATTGATGATCGTCTTCGATATCTTCTGTTTATCCAGTTCTTGCCAAGACGATTTCGCCGTGACACCCTCGGGCAGTGCCGGAATCGCATCGACCTGACCCTCTGGAATCGCGGGGAATTGCCGAGCAATGAAGCTGCCGCTGGCACTTTTCACAATTAACTTGTATTTCGTTTGAATCAATCGGAACGGGGGGCGATAGAGATGTCCCAAGTGAAAATAGAGCGTGGCTGGTTGTTCGATGACCAGTTCACGGACAATCTCCGAGGCAGGCACTTCGGCGACTTCGATCGCCCGAGGTTGTGCCAGCGCCACCGGTGTGGGTGCAGGACTTCCGGTCGCCGCGACAGGGGCATTTGTTGTCGGGGAGTTGGGGGGAGTACTTGGGGCGGGCTGCCCCCCGCAACCGACGCCCAACATTGTGAGCAGCAGCAAGCTGCAAATCCAAGGTGTTCTGTGAGTCTGCATCGCGTGTCTCCTGAGTTGCTCCGAGTTTAATTACTGAGATTCCAGTCCAGCGGAGCCTTCAGCCACAGCTTCCAATACTTTCTCAGATGAAGCCGCGTCGGCGAACTCGGGCGGAGGTGGAGCTTTGGGTTTGGCTTTCCCTTGGGCCAGCAGGAGGCTGGAAACCAGGAGCAAGACACCACACTCACTTGCAGTAAAAGACAGGGAACTGAACTGTGACCAGCGATGGACTCTCATGGCGTGGTCTTCTTACTTTCGGGCTTCACCTGCGGCTTGATGAATTGCATCAAGTAAGCCATCCGAGATTTGAACATCTTATCGGGATTGGGATTCGTGGCCTCAAGGCCCTTAGCATAGGTCCAAGCCGCCGGTTGCGACTTATGTGCGATCGCCGTGGACAAGCAGAAAAGGCGATGTTGGCCCTCTTCATTGTCTGCCATAATGGCATCGACAATGCTTGGGACGGCGGCGTCGCCGAAATCGATTAGTGCGTCTTGTACGGAATCGGGGGGATCACCGGACACGATGGCATTTGGATCGATCAGCGTGATGTGCTTGATGAGTGTCGGGATGGCGTGCATGTACCGCAGTTTTCCGAGCCACAGCGAGGCTTCCAGCCGCTGGGACGCGGGTCGCTTCACGTCGTCCAGCAGCGCGATCAGCTTCGGACCGACAGACTCCACGGCTGTTTGAGCCGACAACGCATCAGCGAATTCGAGCGGCGGTGGGACTTTGGGTTTGCCTTTCCCTTGAGCCAGCAGAATGCCGGACACTAGGAGCAAGACACCACACACACTTGCGGTGCAAGATAGGGAACTGAATTGTGACCAGCGATGGACTCTCATGGCAGATTCCTGTTGTAGGTGTTGAAGTGTGAACAATGTTACTGTGGTGCTGGAAGGAGATTCTTACGCCCCTCCTTGATCTCGTTCTCCATTGTCCCGTTGCGTGTCCATTTTCCTGTCGCATTGTCCCGAATCAGATCCATTCGTGAGTACCACGGTACTTTGTCGGAACAGCGAGATCCCTCGATCTTGTAATTGAGATTGTCAAATCCGCCGCTGTCGAGTTTCACGCGAACGAACTCCTTCATGTTGTACCGTATGACCCGCCGGTAGTTTTGCGCCTGATCACTCAGCATTCCTGGCATGTCTCGCGAATAGATTTGGTCGTTGTTCGGAGTGTTGTCCTCGTCTTGTTGTCCCGGTACTGTGAACGGTCCATCATCGTTGGGGACTTCATCTCCTGCGGGGAAGTTGCTGGGTATCTGATCCCCAAACTCTAAGTCGTCCCATCGTAAGTTCCCATTCGCGAGGAAATCCTGTGTCCAGCCCAAGGATTCCTTTTGCCGCGTGATGTCGAACTTGATGCCAGGCTCTTTTCCGATGCCCGGAGGCCCCACCGTGAACTGCATTTCCATCGCATTGTTCGTACGCGGCGACACGTGGGCTGATCCGAGTTTGCCACCTCCTTCGACGAATCGGTTGACCATTGTCGGGTTATCGTCGATTTCCCGTGACATTCCGAAGCGGACCTCGCTTCCGGCAGGCCATGAACTCATCGGCCCCGGAGTCACTGTGAGTGTTGATCCATTGACCGAAACCACATCCATACCTTCGGGCAGTTTCTGCGGAGTAGCCCCCGGGGCGCTTAAAATGACGATGTGATCGCCCGCGACAAAGGTTCCGCCCGCCACCGTGATCGTCGTGTCCCCGCTGTCAGCGGCGTCCGCCAGAGTCAAGGGTGGATCATCCGAATTCTCATTCCGAAACCCCGACAGGGTCGCCCAGATCGCCCTGGCCTTCACCGTGTCCGACATGCCGTTGCACGTCAGGCTCAGCTGGATGTCCCGCAGAGCGACGCTCCCGCCGGTTGCCTCGACCCACAGCGTCTTCGGCAGATCGCTGGCTTTGCATGTGAGATTCGTCTCCGCCGTCTCCTTCGTCGACTCCTTCCACAGCTTCACGCCTGTTCCGATTGTCAGCGTCACATCATCGGTGTCCGCTGCCCACGTCGGGCGTTTTAGTTCGAGTTTCATCAAGTCTTTCTCGCCCGGCACAGAGGTCTGGGTGTTGTCCCCGCTCTGGCTGCTGTCGGTATCGTTGAGGTTCGCCACGGTGAAGGCCCCCACGGTTTCTTCTTTCGCTGCGGGGACAGCTTCGCCGCCCTGTCCGTTGTAGATCACCAGATCGACCGGCCCGGTCTCCGTATTACCATTGCCGCCCCCACCGCCACTGCCGCCGGACCCGCCCTCCTCCCCGCCATAGGCGATCAGCTGGGCCCCGTCGACATCGCCGCCGCCGGTGTAGAGCGTGTTGATGTAGTCGACGGTGATCTCGTAGGTGTGACCCAGCTCGAATGTGAATTCGATGTCCTTCAGCGACTCGCCCAGGTTCGGCAGGGCCTGGCCCTTGGTCTTGTTGTTCAGCACCTTGGTGCCGCCGCCCGTCGAGGAGGCTGTCGTCGAAGCGGACGCTCCGCCGGTCGGAGGTGTTGTCCCCGCGAGGCCCCCGGAGCCGGATGTCCCCGAGGTCACATCGCGGATAAAGACCGTCACCCCGTCATCGCTGAAGGCCACCATCTTGATCCCCGCCCTCTCCGGCGTGAACGTGATCGTCACCTGCTGGTCATCGAAATTCGTCTGCCCCGCGTATTGCCCCGCGCTGCTGATCCCCAGCTTTGTCGCATCGCCATCCGCGGCGATCCGAGCGGCATAGGGTTTCACATCATATTATTGGGTGGACTCCGGGCCGAGGTCCACCAGCATTTCGCCCGCCGTGGCGACTTGAGCTGCCAGTAAGAACAGGATAATCGAGAGCGCCCCCGTACCGGTAGTGGTCAACCCACTGGGGTAGCTGCGTTCGCCAGAACGCGGGGAGCCCGCACTCTGGCGAGTGCAGCTACTGGGCAAGCCCGGTGGCGTGTGATCGATGATGTGATGCATGTGCCGGTGGCCCTTACTTCTGGGGATCTTTGGTTTTCAGGGATGCCAGATACGCGTCGCGTTCCATCGCATATTTCGGAAGCTGTTCGTCGCGGAGGCCGGTGAGGCCGGGGTCTTGAATGTCGTTCAGCACGAGGATGGCCGCGTCCCACTTGTTCTGTTTTTTAAGAGCCTTGGCCAGCGGGATGCGGACGGCATCGGTGCTGTTGCGATCGGAACCGTACAGGTCAATCGTGTGTCCGCAGACTCGTTCGAGCATGTCATACCGCTCGCCAAACGAGTAGGCCCGGATGGCGTAGACCATGAGGAACCGCCGATTCAGAACCGCATACATCTTGAGCGGCGCGAGATCGAGATGCGGAATCAAATACGCATCCGCCACGCGGGCTGCCAGCGGACCATCTTTCAGAGTCTGTGCCAGGACGGAGATCACCTCGTTGGCGATGCCGATCCCCGAGAGTTGCACCTGGGGATCCTGCTGCGCGAACATGGCCTCAGCCAGCAGCAGATGCTGGCCCACCAGGTAATACATTTCCTTCGTATGCTTCTGGGGGGCCGCCATGAATTCGTGGTACTGCCGACCACACATCACATACTTCGCGGGAGTCCCCAACGTCACATGAATCCGCTGGATGCTCCGCGCCCCCGACTTCTTCTGCACCTCACTGAGAATCTCCCGCCGCAGCCCCTGGATCGCCAACTCGCTCAACGGTTCCAGCGGCGGCGGTGTGGGTGCTTTCGGCGGCGGCGGCGCAGCTACCAGAGGGCCGGTCAGCGGAGACTTCGCGACGCCCGGACCCCTAGGTCCAGACAGAACGGACCTGGGGGTCCGTTCTACAGAAGCAGCCCCCGGAATCTCATTCACCGTCGCGGGCTGTGGAACTACAGCAACAGCATCAGATGGAGAAGGGGGGGGGGGCGAACCCCAAGGATTCGAGTTCGGCGTGCCCGCCGACTCATCCGAGTTCGAGTCTGTTGTCGAACCGACCACTGGCTGCGGACGATTCTTGGCCGACTCGGTGTACCACCCATAAAACCCAAGCAGCGCTGCTCCGCCAAACAGCAACAGTTTGGCCGTCGCGCTCAACGGCTGCCTGGATGTCGATTTGTGATGGCCCATCACGGTCCCTCGCCCTGAATATTGTGCGATGAATCCAGCCTGATCGTGGAACAACCCAGCAAGAGAGAGTCACGGCACTCGATCTGTCTCATCTATGGGACATTTGTACCGTCTCACCAGGACATGTCCAACCATTCTGAGACAACGTGGTGCCGCCTGCCACAAGCATCGCGACCTCGGCAATGAGATCGGGCCGCCACTGGCCGCCCTCACCAACAAGTCGGGCGAGTTCCTGCTGCGGGCCATCCTCGATCCCAACCAAGCCGTCGAGAGCAAGTTTACCGGGTACGTGGCGACCACGACAGACGGTCGCGTGTTCACCGGCATGATCGTCGATGAAACCGCGACCAGCCTGACCCTCGCCCGCACCGACGGCAACAAGGATGTGGTCTTGAGGGTCGACATCGAGGAACTGAAATCGACCAGTAAGTCCTTCATGCCCGAGGGTCTGGAACAGGAGATCACGCCGCAGGATCTGGCCGACCTGTTTCGGTTCGTGCAGGGAACGACTCCGTAGGTGGGCCACTCGCCGCGAGACATTTCGATCACCAGGCGAGCGAGAATCTCCTCAGAGTTCCCGGCTCCCCGTCATCCCATTTGTCGCGGAGTCTGCCCGTTTCATCAGACCACTACCTGGCCGTGCCCAGAGTCTCCACCGCAGCTTCCGGCGGCGTGACCTCGCCCGTGGCGTAGTCGACGTGGGTGTCCTCAACCAGCAAGAGTTCCTTCGGGCCTTTGCCGTACACTCGGAAGTAGAAGATGCGGTTGAGTCTCCTAAACTCGACGGTATAGGCACCCGGCTCGACGTGCTGGAACTCAAAATACCCGTCAATATCGGCGATTGTCGCCACGCTGAGAACGCTCGACTTGTCCTCCAACCCGGCGACATCGACGCCGGGGAGGTTCGGCTTGCGGGTGATCTGAATGTCGGTGAACGGGGTCGTCCGGCCGCTGAGCGTCAGCGATCCGGTCATCTCGCCCAGCGGGAGCTTCCGTTGTTCTCCGGCCTTCAGCGTGATCTTCTTCGTCCAGCAACTGGTCGACATGTTGCCATCGCTGTGTTGCAGCATCACGAGGTAATCCCCTGCCGCCAGCGAATCGATGCGGCACATCCCCTGCTCGTCTTGCGCGAGGTTGTGAAACATATGCTCGAAGCCATCCGTCGCGAAGTAATGCAGCGACACCCCGCCCTGCCCTGGGCTGATCTGGGAGTCCGGAGCCGCGATTCCCAGAATGACCGCAGCGGGCTCGACTGGAATCTGGATCAACCCCGTGGCGTCGGGATCGGGCCGCAGCAAGGGGGTGATGATGGCTCGCGCATAGCCGGGGGTGAAGATAACCAGCGTCTTCGGTTCGTCCCCTTCGGGCACGGTGATTCGCCCCTCGACATCGGTCACCATGTGCAACACCATCTCCAACCCGTGGCTGCCGTCCGCATAATCCTTCAGGCTGTACCACTCGATATAGTTCCACCCGGTCTTCTTCGAGATCCCCGTGACCACCGGCACATTCGGGATCGGCTTCAGCGTCTGGGTGTCGACAAGCTGGAATTCGACTGAGGGGTGCGGGGAGAGCTCGATGCGTTCGGGCTTCTCGCGGCTGGTCGAGCGCGGGGAGAACTTGGCCAGTTGAGGCGCGAACCCCGGGGCGAAGATGCGGACCTCGTACTCCCGAGTCGGGTCGAGGTTCTTGCCCCATTGGAACCGCCCTTCGGGATCGCTCACGACGAGTGGCTCCCCGCGATGGCGGAGCGTGACGTGGTACTTCTGGACTGGTGTCCCATCGGGGCCAACGACCTGCCCGTAGAGCGTCCCGGTGTAGAGTTGCTCCACGAGCGGGTTACGGTAGTCGGGCACCACCACGCGGATTTTGCCTTGGGTATCGAGGTACTCCTGCGCAGTGATCTCATGCTCGTGAACCCATTTGCCGTTCTGGGTGATTCGCAGGTGCAGCCAGCCCTGCTTCAGCTGATAGTCCCGCTGCTGGACCTCCTCCACGGTGTTGCCGCTGGGCTTGGGAGGTTGGACTACGGGAGCGGGAAGCAGCTGATGCAGTCGGCACACGCCCTGCCCGTTACACACGACCGGCTTCGAGTGCCCCGGAATCGGCTCGGGCTGTTGCACCGTTGAGAAGCTGGAGTTGAACCCCGACTGCGGGGTCATCGGGGTGACTTCGAGGTTCGGAATCGGCAGGCCCGATTCGCCAACAATGGTGACTTCGATCACTGTTTCGGCGGCCAGCTTCCAGTCGAGCGGAGTGGGAGCCGAAACCGGACCGGGGATGATCCGTTCTCGCCACTGCGGACAGAAACTAACCGCCGAGATGCCGAGCCGGTAACGTCCGCCCGCCTTCTGGACTTCCAGACGATACGTGCCGTCCCGACTGGAGCGGGTCGTTTCGCGCGGGGCCTCATGCGGGTAGTCCGGCCCCCACTCGATGAGTGCCCCGGACACTGGCTTCCCGTCCGCGTCCGTGATCTTTCCAGTCATCACGCGCGGGTACGAGGCGACATGCCCGCGCTTCACTTCGACCAACTTCGGCTCGATCGGCGGGGTTCCGTCGGGCAGAATCACGCTGACCGGCGGCTCGCCCGCTGCCCCATGCGGGAGAGGGGCGGCTACCGCAAACAGTAATCCAATACACACCGCAGAGAACACTCGCATGAGTCCACTCCCTTCGAAATCGGTCACAGCCAGTCGTCGCTTATTGACGACACCAGCCCATTCGTGAGACGCTCGACACCGGAAAGTATTCGAAGTTTGTTCCCAAAATGACAGGCGAGACGTTTCGCTCCCGACCCGTAGGCGATGTCGCTCCGCGACTCGCATTCCGCCCACGGGAGATTGAGTTGCCAGAGACCGACGGTGTTGTCGGGGAATAGTGGCCGCAAAAAACTCAAGAAACGCAAAAGGAAGAATCCCCCCTTTTGCGTTTCTTGAGTTTTTTGCGGCCATCCCCCCGCGGTGATTTCACGCCGGATCAGGGGCATCTCGCCCTGTGCTGGGCGATGGCACGGGCACGGAGGAAACGTGCCCCACTCGGCCCCAGGCCCCGGCCACGAACAGCACCGCCACTGGCACCAACTGCATCAGATACCGCGCACTCGACCCGCCCAGATGCTCCTCCAATTCAGCAGGGGCCAGCATCCCCGCCACGACAAACGCCGCCAGCGCCCCCAGCAGATTGAGCAGTAGAAACAGCTGCGGTCCCGCGAAACTCCGACGCGGGGCTGTGACGATCGCCAGCAGCACCATCCACCACGGCAGGCCCCACGTCCGCCACTCCCCAAACATCCGGTGTACCAGATGCGGGATCGACCAGCGCAGCGTCGACAGCCGATCGATCAATCGACAGACATCGAGACGTTCGAAATAGTGCATCTCGGTCGTGGTGGGGAGGGTCCGCCGGTGGATCATCCACGGGGTCAACAGTACGGCGGCGATGAGGGCGAACGCGACCATCGCGACGAGCTGGCGACCCGCGCTGCGTATTCGACTGTCCCCCGGAAGCCCGCTTCCCAGATGGCCCCCGCTGAGCAGCAGCGCCAGTCCCCCGGCGAGCAGATGCACCAGCATAAACGCCTGGCCCTCGTCCTTGGTGAACACCGCGCAGGCTGCCATCGCGGCGGCCAGGAACAGACCGATGCGGCGCGCCCCGCCGGGGGTCGCCTGAAACGCATCCCACAGAAGTAACACCGCCACCCCGTGAAAGCAGGCCAGCGGAGCGTCGGCCTGGGCACACAGGAACCCGTACTCGTCCGGCATCAGCACCGGCACCGTGGCCAGCAGCGTCGCCATCAGCCAGCCAGCATCGGGAGAAGACCTCCGCGACAGCACCCCCGCAAAACTCAGCACCAGCCCGGCGTACATCAGCGGGAACCAGACCTTGGCCCAGCGGTCGTTCACCTCACCGCACAAGGCGTACGTGTGCCGCTCCAGCAGCGGGATCAGCAGCGGATATCGCGGGTGATACTGCACGAAGTCGGGATGCTTCAACTCGGGGGCGTCGATCGATTTGGTTTCATAGAGGACGCGGCTCTTGATCGCGAAGATCGCCCGCTCGTCCCAGAATCGCTGCGGAGTCAGGAAGGTCTGGGCAAAGGCCAGAGCGATCATGACTCCGACTCCCACCTGGCAGATTCGGGCCAGCCCTCCCGCGGCGAGGGGAGACACCTCGACGGGCCGAACTGCATCGGTCCCCGAACGCCCGCAAACCGCGATCGTGGCGAGGCCCACGACCACTCTCAATGCGATCTGCCCCCAGGAAAACCCCGCATTCAGCGGGCCTCCCAGATCGGACCAGACGAACGCGCCGCCCGCCGTGAAGCCCATCCCCAGCAGGATCGACAAACCACAGACCTCGGACCGGGGGCGTGCGATGTGGCCCGCGCGGAGGACGCGCTCCATCACAGCCAGCACCGTCCGCCCCACCAGTGTGGATCCCGCCGCCGCGATGACCGCCATCCAGAATCCCATCATGGCTGCCCCGAAGAAAATCTTGGTAGCGTGGGCTTTAGCCCACGCGGGAGCGCGATTATCCAGGGAAAGTGGGCTAAAGCCCACGTGACTTCGACTTTTTCGGTCTCGTCCATTATGGCTGACCCTCCGTCAGCGGCCAGCGGCGCAGCCGGACGACGTACCCCGGCACGGCTGCGGGGTCGCCCGAGCTGTGGCGGAAAAAGTCCAGCCAATCGCGGTCCTCGGTCGTGCGAGCCGGGTCGACGTACTCCTCGCCCTCGAAGTACTCCAGGACATAATCCGGCTGGCAATCCCACGCATCCGCTGGCAGATCGTCCAGCCGATACGCCGCCAGTTGCCGGGCTTGATTCGCGCGCGGGATTAGATGCTCCGCTGACGGGTGCATGCGGTGATACAACTGCCTCGGTCGCAGATAATACGACAGAAAGAACAGCTTCTGGTCACTCACCACCAGAATGCGGCAGTGGTCCGGGGTGGCTGTTCGGAGATAGCGAATCACCGCGCGGTTGGAATCGCTGATGTTGGGAAGTACCTGGTCCCCATCGTTCAGCCGATAGTACGGCCAGTCCCGGAACCGCTGCCGAATGGCCCCGCCCCAGTGCCCCAGCGAAAGGACGAGGGCGGAGAGAATCGCCACACGCTTGAGGGTCGAGACCACGAGCGCCAGCCGGGGACTGGCAGGCTCACTGGAGGAGGCGCAGGCTGTCGTGTCGGTGACTCGCCAGAAGCCCCGCCCTGCCCCCTCGATCCACGGAGCCACGCGCGACCGCTGCCGCCAGAGAACGAAGCACATCCCGGCAATCGCCAGCCCAAGCCATCGCGCCGCCCACTGCCCCGCCTCAGCGATCCCCAGGGCCTCGAACTGTGCATAGGGATCGGAAGGGGAAACACGCGCGACGGCCCACCCCTGGATCACTTCGAGAGGAAAGAGCCACGCCAGACCGGAGAGCAGCAGCCCACCCCCCGCGCCACACGCCGCGAGACATGCCACAGCCCGGTGAACACCTCGCGCGAAAACTGAGTCGGAGGAGTTCACTGAGAACCGCCCTCTCCGGGCTTCAACATCTTCCCGACCTTCGTGATCCAAAACTTCTGGACCGCGTGCGGGTCGGGACTGCTCAGGGAACGGATTTCAATCTGCATCTGGATGACGCCGAACGGGATCTCCTGGCTGAACCAGACGTTGCGGGTGTAATGCCGGATCGGCTGGCCACGGGGGGATTTCTCCTGGACGTAGCCGTACGCCTGTTGGCACTTGATCGCGTCTTTCTGAATCGCTGTGTGGAGGTAGCGAATGGCTGAACTCCAATACTGTGCCGAGGACGGCAACCCGCTGATCAGCCGGATGGCCTCCTGCGCCGGACGCGTGGTCTCCGGTCCGATCATCACGCACTCCGCAACCGGTTGACCCGCCAGGAACGCACTCCGGTGGATGAAGATGGTTTCCGTCACCTGACCACCGTTCCAGGAAAACTCGATCCGCCGCAGCGGCATCCCCGCCGAACCGGCCGGGCCACCATCACTGATTCGCAGCGTCTCCAGCCGCTGAGTCGCGGAGTCAGTCGCGAACTCGACCCAGTAGTCCGGGTCGGCCTGCATCCCATCGGGCAGCGTGTAGATCCAGCTGTAGACGGGGCGCGGGAGTTTCGGCTTCGGATCGCGGTATTGGTCGATCCAGCCCGCCTTATCCATGAAGGTGAACAGCGAGGACTGCTTCCACGGGCCATCGCTGGGGCACCACGCGAAGACGACCGACCACGCCAGTGTCGCGAACAGGGCCACTCGCCCGAAGCGGTTCCTCCCGATCACCTCGATCGCGGGCAGCATCACCAACACCCACGCCGGGGCCAGCCACTGCATCCACCGCAAGGCCACGCTGCCGCCCCCGTAGTTGTAGTTCTCGGTCTTCAGCAGATAGAACGCGAACACGATGACCGAGACCCAGCCGGTCAGGAACGCCCAGCGTCCGGTATTGTCCCCGGCCTCGCGAATCTTCGGCACGCCCCACACGACCAGCGTCCACAGGAACGCCGGCGTCAGCGAGAACCAGCCGTGGTGCCCGACCGTACAGTGCAGCAGGTACACCCAGAACCCGTCCCGGTTGGCGTCGATCCCCCGGGGGTTCATCCAGTAGCTCGGGACTCCCTCGTGGATGAAGTTGTACTTCTCCGTCCCATAGTAGAAGTAGAACGGCTTGAGCCCGCCCGTCGCGTCGTAGTTCGTCCATAAGAACATCACAATCGGAACGCAGAACGCCCCCACCATCAGGCCCCACATCGGTCGCGGCACCTGGCTCCACAACAGCAGAAACACCAGCCCGACAAATGCCGCCGATGGTAACTCGTTGCAGACACAGAACCCGAACGCCACCCCCGCCAAGGCGAAGTCCCACTTCTGGTGAACCTCGCGATGAATCCGGTCGATTGCCCAGATCGCAATCATCAGCCCCGTCGCCGCCATCGTGTGATTGTTGAACACCGACAGAAACGGCGAAAGCAGCGTGCCTCCCGACAGCAGCGCGATCGCGAACAGCTGGGCCAGCGGGTTTCGAGTCTTCTCCGCGATCATCCCCCGCCACAACAGCAGCGCGATCGTCATCGGCACAATGTTGATGAGGAATAGCAGGATCCGCGTCACCGTCAGCAAGTGCGTATCGAGCGTCCAGCCCGTGGCCAACCTCAGCACGCGATACAGCTGGGTCACCATCCACGGCAGTAGCGGCGGCTTGGTGGAGTAGAAGTGGTCGTTGTGCTTGACGAGGTCGATCGTGTCCCAAGGCTGCTTCGAGACCGGGTCGACCTTCAGTCGAGCCGCATCAATCTGATAGGTGCCCTTCTCCGCCAGCGACCACACGGTACACCACCGCGACCGGTCGTTCGCACTGTTCAGCGGCCCCGTCGACAACAGCCGCGATGTCGCCAGCGACATCCCCAGCAGGATGATGAGTAACCCGGCCCACCGCACCGCTGCGGAGGACTCATCAGGTTCCTGAGCCGCAAGGCTCGGACTGGAACTGGGACTGGGTCGCGAATCTTTGGCCAACGCAAACCTCGCCGAAGCGGAACAGAGAACAACGACCGGGAGGATATACGCTGGCTGGCGGTTGGGGGTAGAGAGAGTGGTCGGGAACTCCATCAGCGGGTGCATTCGCCAATTGGCGAATCCACCTGCCATCAGCCTGCCATCAACGCCTCCAACTGCCCGACCGAGAGAAACAATCGGTAAGGATGTCCAGGCAGTTCTACAAAGTCCCAGCGCTCGTAGAACGTCTTGGCCCGGTCGTTGACCGCATCCAGAATTACCGCCAAAAAAGCAAAAGTCCGACCCGCCTCGTGACAATCTCTCAGGGCTTGAGCCAGCAACAGACTTCCCAGGCCATCGCCTTGATGGGAGAGGTTGACCCCCAGCCAGGCCAGCACGGCCACTGGGAGTGCGCGCCGGGGCAACGTCCGGCTGATCTCAATCGGCAGGTCTCCAAAATCGACTTGGCCGATTGCCAATGTGTAGAACCCGGCAATCGCACCGCTGTCATCCAGGAGGACTTTGGTGGCAGACAGATGCTTCGTCTGATGCTGCCAGGCTGTGGTCCGCAACCAGTCGTTGACGGCAGCCTCGCCGCAATCGAACCCCTTCCGAGGGTGTTCGCGACGAAGTCCCTCCCAGCGCATCCCGTCCGGCAGCGAGATCTCTTTCAAGACTCGCCTCGCATCAGCTTGCCCAGTTTCTTCTGAGCGGGAGTCAGTTTGGCCGGAGCTTGAAGTGCGTTCCAGAAGGCGAGCTGTTCGTCGGCGGACAACGCGATCGTTCGGTCGCCAGCCGCAGCCACCTCCCGCTTGGCCTGGGCCAGGGTGATCATTCGCACATAGTCGCTCACGCTCACCTTGCGGAGTTCCGCCGCTTGGGAGAGGAGTGCTTTGCTCGCCTCGTCGAGGCGAACCATCAGCGGGCTGGGCATGGAATCGTTCCGGGAGGTGAAGTGGATGAGACAGGATGAGGTCTTCAGGTATTGTATGGACAATCGCAATACAGGGGAAGACGAATGAACAGTTCGACAGCAAGCGGGTAGGCGTCAGTTTGTGGGACGGGCACATTGGCCCGTCCGACCAGTCTCGTAGGCGATGTCGCTCCGCGACTCGCATTCCGCCAAAGGACAGGCACTCTCCACGGAGCCTCCCTCACCTCCGAAGAATCTCCAGCGGCAGGAATCTCCGTCGCGGAGCGGCGTGAGCTACGGTGAGGATGTCGACACTTCACCGATTTGCCTATCATCAATGACATCTCTCAACCCTGGCTGACCGCTGATGGCTGAAAGCGCCTCCCCCACCCCCCTGCCCCCGCGCGAGAAGGTTAAGACCTTCCCGGATGCCCCCGGTGTGTACCTCATGAAGGACGCCCAGGGACGGGTCATCTACGTCGGCAAGGCGGTCAACCTTCGCAGCCGCGCGGGAAGCTACTTTTCCTCGCTGGCAGCCGTCGATCGACGGACGGCGAACTTGGTTCCGGAGATTGCCGACCTCGACTTCATCCAGACGCATTCCGAGGTCGACGCCCTGCTCCTCGAATCGCGGCTGATCAAGGACATTCAGCCGAAGTACAACCAGGAACTGAAAGACGACAAGACCTTTCCGTACCTGCAAATCACGACCAATGAGGACTTCCCTCGCGTGGAGTTCACCCGCAAACCGGCGAGTAGTGGCGTCAAGCTCTACGGTCCATTTACGAATGCCAAGAAGCTGCGGGCGACGATTGTGGTGCTGCAAAAGGTGTTTAAGTTTCGCAACTGCGGCCTCGACATCGAGGAGGGGGATCAGCGTTGGCGGTGGTTCCGGCCATGTCTGCTCGCGAGCATCAACCAATGTACGGCACCCTGCAATCTGCGGATTAGTAAAGACGATTATAAACAGGACATCCGTCGGTTGACGTTATTCCTGGACGGCAAGGGGACCGACCTCTTGGCGGAGTTGCGGGAGGAGATGCTGACGGCGTCGAAGGAGCTGCGGTTCGAGCGGGCCGGGAAGCTGCGGGATGCGATTAAGGCATTGGAGAATGTCGACCGGAGCTTGAAGAGTGCCCTCGAGAACAACCTGCAACCGGAGGCGTTCTACGTCGACCCCAAGCGGGGCATGCACGGATTAAAGAAGGTCTTCGGACTCGACAAGCCGCCGCGACGCATCGAGGGGATGGACATCGCCCACCTGCAAGGCGGCGAGACCGTGGCCAGCCTGGTGCAGTTCATCGACGGCCTCCCCTTCAAGCAGGGTTATAAGCGGTTCCGGATCAAGTCGGTCGAAGGGGTCGACGACTACGCCAGCATGCGCGAAATCGTCAGCCGCCGCTTCCGCAGGCTGCAACAGGACGGCGAACCCTTTCCGGATATCCTGCTCATCGACGGCGGCAAGGGGCAACTCAACGCCGTGATGGAGACCTTCGCCGCCCTGGAGATCAAACCGCCGTTTACAATCTCCCTGGCCAAGCAGCAGGAAGAAGTCTTTCTCCCCGGCGAATCCGACTCCCGAAAACTGAGCCGCCACTCCTTCGGCCTGCGGCTGTTGCAATTCGTCCGCGACGAAGCCCACCGGTTCGCGCAGCACTATCACCATCTGCTCAGAAGAAAGTCGCAGTTCGAGTGAGCGACTCTTACGGAGCGTTCTTCCCGCTGCAGGCGATCGGTCTACTTCAAATCGAGCCGCGCCCAGAACAGCCGCTGGCGATCGGCCCGCGTGCGGAGGTCTTCCAGGAGGGCCTCGACGCTGGGCGTCAGCGAGCCGTTGAACTGCTCGGTCCCATTGACGTGGACGCGGACGCGCTCGTCGAAATTGATCATGTCGGGCGAGAACCAAATCGTCGTCGTCTTGCCGGGATGGGTCACGTACACGGTTCCGCCGGGAGTGATCTTGCCGCTGATCGGCATGTCGCGGATCTTCTTGTGGCGGTCCTCCCAGACGATGGGCTGGAACAGCTCCTGGGGCAAGGTGCCCGCCTGAATCCAGTGGAAGTGGTTGTCGAACGATCGCAGTGTTTTGACCTCGAAATCCAGATACTCCTGGATCGGCTTGCGGCGGACCGTCTCAGCCCAGTCGATGAGTCGCGGCAACTCTTCGGAGTAGGGCTCGAGCCCCCGGTTCTTATATTCGCTGTAAGTAATATCGATCCCTTTACTGAAATACTTGTTCAGGTCACGCATGTTGTCGGCGACCGTGTCCCGGTCCCGCTCTCCGGAGACGACATACCACGAGGTCTTCGTCGCATTCCCCCAGTAGGACATGCAGTATTGCTGACTCTTGCCGCAGATCGGAGCGACCCCCGCAAAGACATCCGGATGCGACATCCCCAGATCGAAGCAGGCATCCGCCCCCATCCCGTGCCCGGCCAGCACCACGCGATTCGCGTCGATGCGGTGCGTCCGCATCGCATGGCGGATCGAGCCCAGCACGGCCCGGTGCGATGCGAGATCGTACTCGTGCTGAGTCTGGTTCGGCTTCGCGTATTCCGGAGCAATCGTGATGAACCCACGGCGCTGGCCGTGCCCCTCGCGCTCGGGATCACCCGCCCACCAGCGCGCCTCCGATTCCGCATCTTTCCCGAAACCGTGCAGTACCACCAGCAACGGGTAGGTGTGCTGCGTGTTGTATTCCTTGGGCAGAATCACCACGTACGACAACGGAGTCCCCGCTCCGTCCGAGGTCGTCTCCACCCGCGTCGGCGTACATGGCGGGATCGGAGCCATGTCCTCCAGCATCGGCAGGAACCCGACCATCCGCGCCAGTCGCTCCACCGAGACATCCTCGGTCGCTTCGAGTGTTTTAATAATCGCCGCGCGCCGCACCGCATCCTCCGGAGTCCGCAAATACTCCAGAATTAAAAACCGCATCTCCCACATCCGCACCGCAGCGGGCAGCGAATCGACCGCATCCGAGGGCCCCACGACCCAACTCGAGTAAGCCAGCGCCAGCTTCTCGGTGGCAGTCACATTCGGGGCATTCGCAATCTGCTCATAGGGAGACAACCGCTCCAGATTCTCCACGGCATGCAGTTCTTCTCCGAGCAGGCTCCGCAGCGGCTTGAGCTGGGCCGCTTGGTCCGCGGGGATGGCCGCTTGCAGCATGTCGAGTTGCAGCAGAATCGTCGCCCGACGTTCGCGGACCGCGTCGTAGTCGCGGTGCATCCCTTCGACCTGTCGGCGAATCTCCACGCTGACGCCCTCGACCGGGAACGTCTTGACTGCCCCGTAAGCCAGCAGATGCTGCCCCGCACTCCGGCGGCGCGTGATCTCGTTCAGCACGCGCCGGGAGTCGAGTTCATCCATCTGGGCGGTGACATCTTCGCACCACTTCTTTTCAGCCGGAAAGTCCTTCACGAACAACTGGACCTCGTGCCGGGCCGCCTTGTACATCTCGGCCTGTTCGTAAAACACGATTAACTTGCGGCGTTCGATCAGACTGGTTCGATTGACACGCTTCTTTAAGATCCGGTCGATAACCTCCTGCCCCAGTGATTGAGTCGTGCGGGCGAATGACCAGTCGTACTTCAGAGCCTCGATTCTCACATAATCCGGACGCAGTTCGACAATCCCCAGCACGATATCCAGCGTCGTATCGGTCCCCGTTCGCAGCTGGACCATGCCATGCCCGAACTCGTCGAACTCCTCCACGCGGGAAAATGTGCCCACCTGAATGGGGAAATTCTGTTGCCCCGTTTTTCGCTGTGGGATCTTGAAACTCATGACACTGGAGGAGAGTTCTGCGTCGTCCAGCACTTCGGCCATCTGCCGCCCAGGCACCATGAGTCGACGTGGCCCATCGTCCACCATCCAGATCGGACACGACGCCGGGACTTTTTTATTCAGGTTGGCCTTCAGGTTCGCAAAGACCGCGACATCGTTCAGCCCGGCCACTTTTCCCGAATACATTAACCCGCTTTTGAGCTTGAGCGTCTCCGCGCGTGCAGCCGCTACAACAGCCATCAGGGCGAGAGCCAGACAGGTCACTTTCGCCAATCGCACGAGCAGTTCCCCCGGAATTGGTTCTTCGCCTGCCGTAGCTGCGTTCGCCAGAACGCGGGCTGCCGGACCACGCATCCGAATGCAGCCGATGCCCCCCGCTCGGGTAGGCTGGCTGCGGCGTCGATCACTCCCGCTCGCCCCACCCTCTGGCCAAGGTGGCGACATGCCTCCCCATCATCGAGTGTTCCCGCTCGGATTTCCAGTAAAATCCGGACAGATGGGCAAACCGGAACGACCGTCAGAGTTGCACTGCTGCGAGGCGGCATGGACCTTCACGACAGGCCGTCTCACTTCCGCTTCGTCGCCAGCGCCGGAGCCAGCGTGATCGGCTCCGCCGCGAATCGACTCAGCAGCGCTGCCAGCCGCGCCGGGAAATCCGCCTGCGTCCCCACTTCGCGCAGGACTTGGCAGCGGTCGATGGCGTAGGCTTGGTGAAGCTGTTGCAGGTGGGCCTGAACTTCGGCCAGAAACCCCTCCACCTCAGTCAGCGAAAGATCCCGCCGTTGCAGTTGCGTCTCCTGCTCCAGTCGCACTCGCACCAATTCCGCCAGCGTCCCCCCCTGGGTCCGGTAGAGCTTCCCGCCCCGCACCGCCCGGCGGAGCCGACCCTCGGCATCGAAGCGGTACATCGGCTCGGCTCCGAAGTAGAACGACCAGTGCCCCAAATCGTTACAACCGATCGTCACGGCCTCTTCAGAACCGGGAACCCGCAGCTCGATCCGCTCGCGGAGGTTCACAGCCTCAGCCAGTAAATCTTCGCGATCCGCTTCAATCCGAGTCCTCGTCATAGAAGTCTCCTCATTTGGCAATTGCCGGTTGACTGACTCATGATTCTACGAATGCCGCCACGGGTTTGCTAAGCTGGTGATGGCCATCGCTCCATGGGGTGGCCAATCCCAAAACTTCCGAAGTCCTCGGAGACTTCGGAAGTTTGAATCGGCTCTCTGGCTGAATGCTGACAGCTGATGGCTGATGGCTGACAGCTTCTCCCCCCGCTCGTGCTTCCTTCCCCTCCCCGGGATCGCATGGATGTCGACAACGTCACTCCCTCCCTACCAACACATGTCCTCGGGCGAAATCCGCCTGCCGGATTTGGATCGGTACGATGAGGTCGACCGCAAGCACAAGCTGCTGGCGGAATATCTGGAACTCAAACAGCTCGATGGGCTGGTCTTGGAACGGCCCGAAAACTTTGCGTGGCTGACCAGCGGTGGCGACAATTCCCGCCACGGCACCGCCGAAACCTCCGCCGCGCTCTTCATCAGCCGCGACGCCCGCGTGGTCCTGTGCAACGCCGTCGACAGCGGTCAACTGTTCGATCGGGAGGTGCCGGGGTTGGGGTTCCAAGTCAAGGAGCGCCCCTGGCACGAATCGCGAGAAGTCCTCATCAACGACCTCTGCCGAGGTCGCAACGTGGCCAGCGATACCGGGGTACTCGGCACGCTGAATGTCGCACACGAACTGGCCGACTTCCGCCGCGCGATCAACAAGTTCGAGACCAAAAGGCTGCGAATCCTCGGGCGTTGGGTGGCTCACGCTGTCGAGGCCGTCGCTCGCAACCTGCAACGGGGAATGTCGGAAGCCGAGATTGCGGGCCAGATTGCTCACCGCCTCATCAAGCACGAGATCACCCCGGTGCGGATTCAGGTACTCGCCGACGGCCAGGGAGCCCGCTATCGCCACTGGGCGTACGGTCTGGACAAGGTCGAGCGGCACTGTGTGATCTCGGCCATCGGGCGCGAAGGCGGCCTGCACGCCGGGTGTACGCGGACCGTCTGCTTCGGCACCCCGCCCGCCGAGATGGTCGACACGCACCAGGTCGCCAGCCTGCTGCAAGCCACCGGCATCTACTTCTCGCAGGCCGGGTGGGAAGTCGCCGAGACCTGGAAGCGGCTGCAACGCATCTACGAAAAGTTCGGCGTCCCGGACGAGTGGCGGATGGCCGAGCAGGCCGAGTCGCTGGGCTACGACCTGTGCGGGATGCAGGTCACGCCGCAGCAGACCGGAAAATTCAGCACGGGGCAGGTGCTGCACTGGCACCCTTCGGTAAGGTTCGCCGCCACCGGCGACACCGTGCTGATCCACGCCGACCGCACCGAACTCATCACCCCCTGCGAGGTCTGGCCGCAGCTCAAGATCCAGATCAAAGGGATCACCATCGAACGCCCGGCGATCCTGAATCGCGAATCACCCGCCTCAACGGAGTGGTGCTTGGAGTAAGAGGTTTATGGTTTATGGTTTATCGAACGAGGTCGTCCTCCCCTCAACTCTCCGTCGATAAACCATAAACCATAAACCTCCTCCCCCCTCCCCGTCTTGTCCTCGATCGCCAATCGGTCCTATGATCTCGCCCAATCCGGAACTCGACGTTCCGCAGCAGTGTCAGCATAAGGGTGGGCAGTGATGGGCTTGTCGAAAGTGATCGACGGACCGGTGGCGGTGATCGGGGACGTTCACGGGCAGACCGACAAACTGGACATCGTGCTGCGCAAGCTGCAGGCTCTGCCCGATTATCGGGACCGCTGGATCGTGTTCATTGGCGATCTCGTCGACCGCGGGGCCGACCCGCGTGGGGCCATCGAGACCGTGCTGCGGCTCCAGACAGAGCACGGTCGCACCACAGCGATCTCAGGCAATCACGAGTTCGCGATGGCCGCCTCGCTGAAGGTCATCGACACGCCGAGCTACTCCGACTGGGACAAACGCTGGCTCGACCACTACGGCTCGGAGCAGACGTTCGCCAGCTACGGGGTTGAGTTCGGTCAGCTCGATGAGCTGCGGGACAAGCTGCCGAGTGACCACCGGCAGTTCCTGGCCGACCTGCCGTGGTGCATCGAGCATGACGACTATTTCTTCGTGCATGCGGGCCTCGACCCGCACATTCCGTTTGAGGTGCAGCGATCGATCCTTCGCGAGCGGGACTTCACGCTCAACCGCCCGCCGTGGCTCTGCTCGAAAGCCCTCACCCATGCCCAGACGCCCGAAGACTGCCCGTTCACGATCATCTCCGGCCACGTCCCGGTCCCCGAGGTCCGGTTCTCGCACCGTAAGATCCTGATCGACACCACCGGCGGCGTTGAAGGCGATCTCAGCTGCGTCCTGCTGCCCGAGGGCCGGGTGATTACTTCGGGTCACGGTCCGTCGAGGAACTCGGCCCGCCGTCCAATGGCTCCGGTGAAGGAGAAGTCGGGTTGGCTGGGGTTGTGGTAGCGCCAAAAGTGGGACGGGCACAGTGGACGCAACCGACAATAGTCAAGAAATAGCAAACTACCCTCTCAAAAACACTGTGTTCTTGAGAGCGATTTCGTCCAAAACAGACATTTGTCGGTTGCGTCAATCCTGCCCGTCCCCCGACCAGCGATCAATGTCTCCTGGGAGCGCTCACATTCTCACTCCCTCCCGCAGTCGCCTCAGTCGGGGCCGCACGCGAGGCCAGTTCGCGGTCGATCTCGAGCAGCGCGGTCGGGTCGTTCTTGACCAGTTCAAATTTAGCCACAATGTCACGAGCGGTCCGCTCTTCCTCAGTCTGCTCGCTGATGAACCACTGCAACTCGACCAGCGCGGCGAATGCCTTTTCCTTGAAGGCCAACTCGTACAGCAGATCGATCCGGCGGCTGACCTCCAACTCCTGCGTCAGGGCTTCCTGGAAGACCTGCGAAATGGAGCTGAAGCTGCTCTGCGGGGTCTTGATCTCCTTCAATTCCACCTTGGCACTGCGGTTGATCATGAAGTTGTAGAGCTTCAGGGCGTGCATGTGCTCCTCATTGCTCTGCATCCGCAACCAGTGGGCACAGCCGCGAAAGTTCTGATTCTCGCAGAACGCGGACATCGCCAGATAGTTGTACGACGAGAAGAATTCGATATTGATCTGATCGTTCAGGGCTTCTTGCATCACTTGAGTTAGCATGGGTGTCTCCTCGGTCAGGGGCTGGGAATCCGCCAGTTCGTTACAGCGTTGATTCTACCCTCCGCCGTTTGACATGCGATAGAGGAACGATGTGCTCTTGCCCCAGCGTGCGGCGAATGAGGGTTGTTAGACAAGCTCTTCTCGCCAGGCGTCGGCGAGTTCCGGCAGCATGGCCAGTTGTCGCCGTTCCTCGGTCGGCCCCCCCTTGGTGTAGAACACCTGATTGGCCCTGGCGATGGTCCACTCGGGATGCGGGCGGGATAACAGAAAAACCTCCTGGCCGAGTTCGATGGTCCCCGGTTGGATCACGCGCAGATACCAGCCCGTGCGGCTGTGGCGGATGACGCGCTTGGGGAGGTCCGGGAGTCGCCAGCGGCGGGCGAGCTTCCAGCAGGGTTGCCTCGGTTGGGTGACTTCGAGGATCACGTCGCCGATGGCGTACCGGTCGCCGATGCACACGCCCTGCTCTGTTTGCCCGGTGATCGTCAGGTTTTCTCCGAACCCGCCGCCGGTCATCTCCGGAATCGTCAGCTCGTCCTGCCACAGCGGGTAATGGTCGGCGGAGTAGGCCAGGAGCGCCTTGTCGGCGTCGCCGTGGTATCGGCAGTCGGCCTGCTCGTTCCCCTCGATCCGGTCGGTGAGGACGCGGATCGGGCCAGTCACCGGTTGCTTGAAGAAGCTGGTGAGCCAGCGCTGGTCCTGCGGGTCGGTGGCCGCGTCGCTGCCGTACTCGATGGGGGTGCCGACTTGAATGGAGAGGAGGTGGGGCATGGGGGGATTCCTAGCGACCACTGAGGGGATGGCGTCCCTGGGACAGAAGCAACTGACGGATCGACAAAACCTTGGGGCGGTTCAGTTGCAGGAGATGCTCTGTGACTCGTCCGACATCGGTTTTCGGCACGATCAATCCCTCTCGCAGTTCAAAGTGATCCGACCAGCGATCTCGACGTGGATGGAAGAGCCGGACAATCGATCCTGTTTCGGGATCGACAGACGCGACATCAGTTCCCTTGAGACGGTTACATTCAAAACAACTGCTCGCCAAATTCGCGGTCTCTGTGAGGCCCTCGTGTTTCAAGGCGATGATGTGATCCGGTTCAAAGGGAAAGAACGCCTCGGACTCTGGGAGCAAGCAATACTCGCACAGAAACCCCGCTCGTTCGCGCACGGTGCCTCGCAGAGCTACAGAAATGTACTCCGACATACCCGCCAAGCTCCCTTAGAGACGAGCCTTCAGCATCCGCACGAACAGTTCCGCTCGACCGAAATCGGCGAGTTCGTCACGTTCATCTTCGTCTAATTCACCCGCGTTGGACTTCCACAACAACTGCCGGGCACGCTCTTGAGACTCGCTGGAGGGACGAAAGGCCATGACCTGCTCGCGCGCCGGGAATCCCGCGAGGAACTCAGCGATCTCTTCGAAGATTTGGGGTTGGGTGGCTGTGGTCATGACTGTTTCCTGAACGGACAGGGCTTTGTGGCGATGAGTCCGACACACTGATGGTAGTCGAATCTCTGTGCTGAAAGCCACAGGCCGTTTGGACTTTTCGACACAACGCCACCCCACTTGTCGAGCACGCCTTCCTTTGGCTGACTGCTGATGGCTGATCGCTGACAGCTTTCCCTACGGCACGAACCAGAACATCGCGATCGCCACCAGCGTCGGGAACAGCGCCCCCAGAAACAGTCCCAGCGGGCTGATGCCGGTCTCCTCGAACGCCTTCGACGACTGGAGGATCCCGGCTCCGGCGGGGTTGGGGGCGTTGGCGATCACGGTCAGCCCGCCTCCGGTCACGGCTCCGGCCATCAGCGCGTACTTCAGTTCGTCGCTGATCCCCTGCACCGTTCCGCCCAGGTTGGTCAGCGCGGCATTGTCGGTGATCGCCGTCAGGGCCGTCGCTCCGAAGAACAGCGTGCTCCCGCCAATGCGAGTGATCAGCGGCTCCAGCCAGTATTGCTGCAAGGCTCCCATCGTCACCAGCCCGGCCAGGAAGAACCCGACCAGCAGCCCCTCGCGCAGCTTCAGGGCATCCTGGTACTCCTTCGTGGCCACCACCAGTCCGAGAAACAGCATGAACACTCCGAACATCACATCCGCGTGATGCGCGAACACGACAATCGCCGCCAGAAATGCCAGGTGGCAGCCGGTCAACCAGTTCGGCACCGGGCCTCCCTCCGCAGGAGCCGAGGGGACCGCCGACAGCTCCTTGCGGAAGAGTGCGGCAATCACCACGGTGGAGAGTACGCAACTGGCTGCACCTCGCCAGCCGAAGTGAGTGAGCATGTGCCATGTCCCCCAGCCCCACTTGCCAGCCACCATCACGACGGGTGGTGCCGCAAAGTGGGTCAAGGTGCCGCCAATCGAGACGTTGACGAACAGCAGCCCGATCGTGGCATACGCCAGTGTTCTGCTGATCCCCTGATCGAAGTATTGCCGCTTGAGCATCATCGCCAACAGCGTCATCGCCGCGGGTTCCGTGATGAGCGACCCCAGCAGCGGCCCGACCGACAGTGCGACAAGATAGAACGACAACCCGGCGGGGAGCGGCAGCAACTGGGCGAGATAGCTGAGGATCTTCTCGGCCAGAGCCACGACGGGACGGGTGGCGGCGACGACCATCACGGCCATTACGAATTTCGGTTCGGTGTAGTCCTGGGCCTCGATGTAGGCCACCGCCTGGCTGATCGAGACCCGGAAGGCTGCGATCCCCAAGAAGAGCGCGGTGGCCCAGACACCGAAGACGACTTCGGTCTCGGCGAGGAAGTGATACAGGTTTTCCTGGACCGAACCTTGGGGATATTTGAGAGCCAGTTTGGCGAAGAACTTGACGGAGAAGGTGTGCAGAACCGCCAAGGCAAAGAGCAGCGTGGCGAGATACTCGACGGGCTTGTTCTTTTCGAAGGTCACGGCGGGGTGAGCTTCGACAGCGGGCGGGGTGGCAAGGGCGGCCTTCTCAGCGGGAGCCGTGGCAGCGACGGGCGTTGGCGTCGCCGGAGTTTGAGCCAGAACCGGCGACGACAGCAGGCCGACGAGAATCAGCAACAGGAGCCACAGACTGGACCGATGGAGAGCGGCGGGAGTATTCGCCCATGGGCGGTACTCTGCTCCCTCTCCCCCGCGAGCGACATCCGCCCCGCAGGTGGACGCCTTGCGGGGGAGAGGGTTGGGGTGAGGGGGCCACGTCTCTCGCTCAGGCCCCCTCACCCCGGCCCTCTCCCCCACAGTGGAGTCGGATCCGAAAGTCGCATCGATTGTGGGGGAGAGGGGGCAGAGACCGCGGGCGACGGCCAAGAGGCGAAGGCCCTCACCAACGACTTCGGTGGACGGAGCGGTCGATGCAAATTGGGATTTCAACGGACATTCCTTCGAGTGGTGCATGGGAGTTCCTCCTCCCCGAGGGCGAGCCGCCTCGGAAAAGAGTCCGTCGGTTTCAGGCGGCCCCGACTTCAGCCCCGGCCTCCCCAAACCGCGTCTTGCCTCAAAATCGGAATCGGGACTATAGTCCGCCCCGCTCACCACTTCCGTCACTCCGACTTGGGCAGCCCATCCTATGTTGCCAGCCTCCGCAATTGAATCCCAACGCTCACTGACTTCCCGAATTCTCGCTGGTCTCGCTTTGCTGGGAGCCAGTTGGGCCACTGCGGCCCACGCGGAAGAAGCCCTCGGTGTGCGCGTGCCGGACGGGTTCGAGGTCTCGCTCTATGCCGACGATGAACTCGCCCACGACATCTACTCGATGACGATCGATGCCTTGGGGCGCGTGGTCGTTTCGGGAGCGGGGTATGTCCGCATCCTGGTCGATGCCGACAAGGATGGCCGCGCCGAATCGTTCAAAGAGTACGCCGCCGAACCGAAGTCCGGGGCGCAGGGCATGTTCTTCCATGGCCGCGATCTGATCTGCCTCGGCGATGAGGGGCTGCAACGCTTTACCGACTCGAACGGAGACGACAAGGCCGATGGCCCCTCGCAGGTCTTCGTCAAACTGAACAGCGGTGGCGAGCATGACGCCCACGCCATCCGCAAGGGGCCGGATGGCTGGTGGTACCTGATCTGCGGCAACATGGCCGGAGTCAATGAGAAGTACAACACGCTGCCGAATGCCCCGGTCAAGGCCCCCCGCGCGGGCACGATGATGCGGTTCACGCCCGATCTCTCCAAGGGGGAGGTCATCGCTCACGGGCTGCGGAATGCGTACGACTTCGACTTCAACGCCTGGGGCGACATCTATACGTTCGACAGCGACGGCGAACGCGAGATCACCCTGCCCTGGTACGAGCCGACCCGGCTGTATCAACTGGTGCCCGGTGCCGACTGCGGCTGGTTCTCCAAGAGCTACAAGCGGCCCGAGTATTTCCTGGACATGCCGCCGGTCCTCGCCTCGTTCGGTCGCAGCTCCCCGACCGGCTTGGTGACTTACCGCCACACACAATTCCCGGCGCAGTACCACGGGGCACTGTTCGCGCTCGACTGGACCTATGGCCGCATTTGGGCGCTGCCGATGGTGGCCGATGGCTCGACCTGGACCACCCAGCCGATCGAGTTCATGACTGCTGTCGGGGAACACGGGTTTGCTCCGACGGATGCGGAAGTCGGCCCCGATGGCTCGCTGTTCGTGTGTGTCGGAGGTCGCGGCACTCGCGGAGCCGTGTACCGCATTCGCCAGGCCACGAGCGAACCGGCCCGCATCGCCCCCCTGCCCTCCGACGCCACCACCGTGGAGGAAAAACTCGCCCAGTGCCTCACTGCTCCCCAGCCGCTCAGCAGTTGGTCCCGCCTGCGCTGGGAACCACTGGCGAAAGAACTCAAAGCTCCCGCAATCATCGAGGCCGCCCTCGATGCCAGCCGCTCCCCCGCCGAGCGCGTACGGGCCATTGAGATCCTCACAGAAAAGTTCCACGGGCTCGATGCGGACATGCTGGCCCGTTTGACCGCCTCGGATGCCCCGGCGGTCAAGGCCCGTGCCGCGTGGTCGCTCGGTCGCACGACACCCGCCACGCCGAATGTGGAGTACCTGAAATCGTGCCTGGAAGACAAGCAGCCGCTGGTCGTCCGTATGGCCCTGGAATCACTCGAAGGTGCCGACGATGCGGTCCTGCGCGACCTCGCGGGACCGATCGCATTGCAACTCGGCAGCGGTGACCGACTAATCCGTCAGACCGCAGTACGTCTGCTGACGCGGGCCTCGGTCGAGACCTACCACGCCATCTCCCAAGAGGCCGTCAAGCACGGCTGGCAGTCCGGCATCTCCGTGGCGGTGGCCTTCAATCAGCGACGCGGCAAGTTCCACAACTACCCGGTCGAGATCGCGACCCGCATCCTCCAACGCGACCACAGCGAGGCCCTCAAGCTCGAAGCGGCCCGTCTGCTCCAGTTGTCGCTGGGCGACATGATGCCTGCCGAAGACTTGGTGCCCGAGGCGTTCCTGGGCTACACCAGCCGCTGGGATCTGACGCTCAATCTCCCCGAGATCTCCGCCCTCAACGCCGCTTACACCGAGTTCTACCCCAGTGGTTCCGAGCTGGTCGATCTCGAAATCGAACGGTCCATGGCCCTGTCCCAGCCGACCGATCCGATCCTGCTGGAGAAAGTGCTGACGCAGATCACCCCGCAGTCGCACCCGGTCGCGGACATCCACCGGCTCCTGGTCACCTCCAAGTTCAAGGTCCAGCCCTCGCCCACTCAGCAGAAGGTGATCGCCCAGGCTCTCGTCAGCATCGAGGACAAGATCAAGCTTCGCAAACTGCCGCAGGACAGCGACTGGGACGAACGCATCACCGAGATGTACTCGGCCCTCGTCAAGCAGGATCCTGGAATCCCCGACGCACTGCTTCAGAACCCCGACTTCGGTCGCCCCGGACATGTCATCTTTGTGGGTGAGTTCCAGGAAGAACAGTTCCCGAAGTTGGCCGCTGCGTTCCTCTACAAGATCCAGACTGTGCCGGATTACCAGTGGACCAACGATGTGGTCTTCCTGCTGGGGGGGAGTTTGGAAGAACCGGTGAGGGATCTCGTGCGCGCCCAGTTCGAGAACTTCGCGTTGCGAAACGCGGTACTGATGTCACTGGCCGAAGCGCCCAGCCCGGTCGACCGAGACAAGTTCATGGCCGGGCTGGAAAGCTCGCCGATCGATGTCATGGCCGAATGCGTGAAGGCGCTGTTGCGGCTCCCGGCGAGTGATTCGGGACTCGAAAACGTGGTCCTCCTGCGGGCCTTCCGCAAGCTGTCGCCCGTGGACCAGGAACGGCAGGTCCGAGACCAGTTGGAGGAACTCCTCCGCCGCAACCTGGGCCAGAACTTCGGCTATCAGGCCGGTCAGGACGGCAATGCCCAGGCTGCCATCGTCGAGCAGTGGACAGCCTACGTGCAGCAGACATTCCCCACGGAGTTCGCCCGCCAGGCAGGCGACATCCAACAGGGCATGGAAGAACTCAAGCAGACGCTGGCCACCGTCGACTGGACTCACGGGAATGCCAGCCGGGGCGAGAAACTGTTCAGCCAGCGAGCCTGCGTCCAGTGCCACAGCTCCCGCCGCGCGCTGGGTCCGGACCTGCAAGGATCGGCCACCCGGTTCTCCCGTGAGGATCTGTTCACGGCCATCGTCCTCCCCAACCGCGATGTCTCTCCGCGCTACCAGACGACGCTGGTCGAGACCAAGGACGGCCGCATCTTCACCGGCATGGTCGTCTACGAGGCCATCGACGGCGTCGTGATCCGCAACGCCGCCAACCAGACCTTCCGCATCGAAGTCACCAACATCGAAACCCGCAAACCGCTGAGTACCTCGCTGATGCCCGGCGGACTGCTGAAGGATCTCGGCCCCAGCGACTACGCCGACCTGTACGCCTACCTGCGGACGCTCAATGTGACAACCGCCCAGGCGGTGGACGACCACCGGAAGACGGAGTAAGACACACTGCGAGGAAGCCGACAAAGTCGCCGGACTCTCCGAGTCCGGTGGATCGACGCCCGCCAAGTCGCACAGCCCCTGACATCCGCCGCTCGCTGCCGAACTGTCACAACTCGCGGAGTGCCGGACGGCACGTAGGCGAACTCGACCGCTACTCCTTCACCAGATCCCGCAGCACCTTGTGCAGAATCCCGCCGTGGCGGTAGTACTCGACCTCGACCGGCGTGTCGATGCGGCAGGTGGTGACGAAGTGGACCTCGTCCCCGTTGGCTTTGCGGGCGGTGACTTCGACCGCTTGGCGCGGTTTGAGGCTGTCGTCAAGGGCGATCGAGAATGTTTCGGTGCCATCGAGTTCGAACACCTCGCGGCTCTCCCCTTCGCGGTATTGGAGCGGGAGGACGCCCATGCCGACGAGGTTTGACCGGTGGATGCGCTCGAAGCTCTCGGCGATCACGCAGCGGATGCCGAGCATGTACGTCCCCTTGGCAGCCCAGTCGCGCGAGGAGCCGGTGCCGTATTCTTTGCCCGCGAGTGCGACCAGCGGAACGCCCATGGGTTGCAACCCATGGGCTTTGTAGCGCATAGCCGCGTCGTAAATCGACATCGTCTCGCCCGTCGGCAGGTACTTCGTCACGTTCCCCTCGCTGCCGGGAACCAGCAGGTTCTTCAGTCGGATATTCGCGAACGTCCCACGGGTCATCACACGGTCGTTGCCGCGTCTGGCTCCGTAGCTATTGAAGTCTTCGGGGGCGATGCCGCTCTCGCGGAGGAACAGCCCGGCGGGGGAGTCCTTCTTGATGTTCCCAGCGGGGCTGATGTGGTCGGTGGTGACCGAGTCGCCGACCGAGACCAGACAGCGTGCTCCGCTGATCCCATGGATCGGACCGGGCACCTTGGGCATGTCGACGAAGAACGGCGGTTCCTGGATGTACGAACTCTTCGCGTCCCACTGATACAGGTCGCCGACCGAGCCCTTGATCCGTTGCCACTCGGGTGGGCCATCGGCAGCTTTGCCGTACTGCGTGGTGAACATCGACGGGGAGAGCGAAGACGCAATCGTATCGCTGATCTCCTTCTGCGATGGCCAGATGTCTTTGAGGTACACCGGCTTCCCATCTTTCCCCGTCCCCAGCGGCTCGGTGGCGAGGTCGATGTCGGTCGTCCCGGCGATCGCATAGGCCACCACCAGCGGCGGGCTGGCGAGGTAGTTGGCCTTCACCTGCGGCTGGACGCGTCCTTCGAAGTTGCGGTTGCCTGACAGCACCGCAGCGGCCACGAGGTTGCCTTCGGTGATGGCGTGCGAGACAGCGTCTGGGAGCGGTCCGCTGTTGCCGATGCAGGTCGTGCAGCCGTACCCGACGGTGTTGAAACCGAGGGCGTTGAGCGGCGCGGTCAGCCCGGCCTTGTCGAGGTAATCGGTGACGACACGGCTGCCGGGGGCGAGGGAGGTCTTGACCCACGGTTTACTGGTCAGGCCCTTGGCGACGGCGTTACGGGCGACGAGACCGGCTGCGACCATCACACTCGGGTTGCTGGTGTTGGTACACGAGGTGATGGCGGCGATGACGACGGCTCCATCGGTGATGGAGGTGGGGTGAGTGGTGAGTGGTGAGTGGTGAGTGAGGGGAACAGAGGCGGATGGGGCGGCCTTGCCAAATGTCGTCGTCAGTTCCTTGTGCCAAGCGGTCTTCATGTCCTTCAGCAGCACGCGGTCTTGCGGGCGCTTCGGTCCGGCCATGGAGGGCTGGATCGTGGACAGGTCGAGTTCCAGCTTGCTGCTGAACCTGGGTTCGGGCGAGGCATCCGTGCGGAACAGACCCTGCTCCTTGTAGTAGCGCTCGACGAGATCGACCGTGTTCTTCGAGCGACCAGTCCGCTCTAGATAACGGAGCGTCTCGGCATCGACCGGAAAGAACCCGATCGTGGCTCCGTACTCGGGGGCCATGTTGGCGATCGTGGCCCGGTCAGCGAGGCTCATCGCGGTCAGGCCGGGGCCGTAGAACTCGACGAACTTGCCGACGACGCCATGCTTGCGGAGCGTCTGTGTCACGGTCAGCACGAGGTCAGTCGCGGTCGCTCCTTCCGGCAACTCGCCCGTGATCTTGAACCCGACCACTTCCGGCAGCAGCATGTAGATCGGCTGTCCGAGCATGACGGCCTCGGCCTCGATCCCGCCGACGCCCCAGCCGACGACGCCCAGGCCGTTGATCATCGTCGTGTGGCTATCGGTGCCGACGAGCGAGTCTGGATAGGCCACGCCGTTCTTGGTCAGGCAGACGGTGGCGAGGTACTCCAGATTCACCTGATGCACAATGCCGATGGAGGGCGGGATGACGCGGAAATTCTGGAATGCCTTTTGGCCCCACTTCAGGAACTGATACCGCTCGATGTTCCGCTCAAACTCGATGTCGATGTTCCCCTGCAAAGCCCCCTCAGTCGCGAACTGGTCGACCTGCACCGAGTGGTCAATGACGAGGTCACATTGGACGAGTGGGTTGATCTTCTTCGGGTCGCCGCCCATGCGGACCATCGCCTCGCGCAGTGCCGCGAGATCAACCACAGCGGGCACGCCGGTAAAGTCCTGCAACACCACGCGCCCCGGCATGAACGGGATCTCGACTTCCTTCGGCTTGGCAGCGTTCCAGCCCGCGACCTCGGCGACATGCTCCTCGTTGACGATGAACCCATCGACGTTCCGCAGGCACGCCTCCAGCAGCACGCGGATCGAAAACGGCAGCGTCTCGATCCCCCGCATCCCGGCCTCAGCCAGTTTTTGCAATCGGAAGATTGTGTAATCGCCGCTGCTGGTCTGGAGGGTGGAACGTGAACCGAAGGCGTTGCCGGTCATAGGTGTTCAGGGGGCTAGGTGTCGAGGTGCGGAGGCGGGCCGGTCCGAGTCTCTGGCGCGAGACCGCGGGGGACGCCGCATTGTTGCCGCCCGACCGCACGTTGGCAAACCTGTGCGATGTCGGAATCGCCAGTGGGGTGTGCATCTGGTTTGTCGGCGGCTCTTCCGACCCCGGTGTGTGTATCAGAAAGGTAGGCAGCCCAATAACCAGTCGCCTCTCCCCCCATTGGTTCGCGGCATCCAGAGGTGAACATTCAAACGCCAGGGACGGGAGGAATTGAAACGCAGA
>JAYWFM010000073.1:0-5856 GCA_043778825.1 Planctomycetota bacterium
CCGAGGGGGCGAACACGACGCCCTCCGTGGTGGGCTTCAACCCCAAGACCAGCGAACGGCTCGTGGGCGTTTCCGCCAAGCGGCAGGCCGTGGCCCAGCCCAAGAGCACCATCTATTCCATCAAGCGGTTCATGGGCCTGCCCTTCGCGGACTCCGACAAAGAGCAGAAGCTCGTCCCCTACACCGTGGAGCGCTCCGAAAAGGGCGGTTGCGTGGTGGATGTGAACGGCAAGAAGCTGAGCCCCGAGGAAATCAGCGCAGTCATCCTCGGCAAGATGAAGGAAACCGCGGAGGCCTACCTGGGTGAAAAGGTCACCGAGGCCGTCATCACCGTGCCCGCCTACTTCAACGACGCCCAGCGCCAGGCCACCAAGGACGCCGGCCAGGTCGCCGGGCTCGATGTCGTCCGCATCATCAACGAGCCGACAGCTGCCGCCCTCGCCTACGGCCTGGAGAAGATGAAAGAGGAAAAGATCTGCGTGTTCGACCTCGGCGGGGGCACGTTCGACGTGTCGGTCCTGGAAGTCGAGGCGGGCTCGATCGAGGTTCTCGCGACCAACGGCGACACGCACCTCGGCGGGGATGACTTCGATGAGATCCTCATCAACTATATCGCCGACACCTTCAAGAGAGAGAACGGCATGGACCTCCGCAAGGACGCCATGGCGCTCCAGCGGCTCCGCGAATCGGCTGAGAAGGCCAAGAAGGAACTCTCCTCGGCCCAGAACAGCGAGATCAATCTGCCGTTCATCACCGCCGACGCCAGCGGGGCCAAGCACCTGCAAATGAACATCACGCGGGCCCAGTTCGAGAAGCTGATCGACCCGCTCGTCGAGCGCTGCCGCCGCCCGGTGGAGCAGGCCCTCAAGGACGCCAAGCTCAGCCCGTCGCAGATCGATGAAGTGGTCCTCGTCGGTGGCTCGACCCGCGTGCCGATGGTCGTCGAACTCGTCAAGAAAATCTTCCAGGGCAAGGAGCCGCACAAGGGCGTCAACCCGGACGAAGTCGTCGCCATCGGGGCTGCGGTTCAGGGGGCCATCATCGGCGGCGATGTGAAGGACGTGGTCCTCCTCGATGTCTGCCCGCTCTCCCTCGGCATCGAAACCGAGGGCGGCGTCATGACCGTCCTCGTCGAACGCAACACCACCATCCCCACCACCAAGTCCAACACCTTCTCCACAGCTGTCGACAACCAGACGGCGGTCACGGTCCGCGTGTTCCAGGGGGAACGGGCGATGGCCAACGACAACCGGCTGCTCGACCAGTTCAACCTGGAAGGCATCCCGCTGGCCCCGCGCGGCACGCCGCAGGTCGAAGTCAGCTTCGACATCGACGTGAACGGCATCCTCAGCGTGAAGGCCAAGGACAAGGGCACCGGCAAGGAGCACAAGGTCGAGATCAAGCAGTCGAGCGGTCTGTCGAAAGACCAGATCAGCGCGATGCAAAAAGAAGCCGAGATCAACGCCGCCAGCGACAAGACCAAGAAGGAACTCGCCGAAGCCCGCAACAAGGCCGAACACTTGGCCTACCAGACCGAGAAGCAGGTCAAGGAACTCGGCGACAAGCTGGACGAGGCGTCGAAGTCCGCCATCGAAGCGGCTGTGAAGAAGGTCCACGAAGCGACGAAGACCGAAGACATCGCCGCCATCACCAGCGCCACCGAGAACCTCGAACAAGCCACCCACGCCCTGTCCAAACACATGTACGACGCGGCTCAAGCCGCCCAAGCGAGCGGAGGGGGTAACCCCTCCGAGTCCCCCGCCGACGGAGCCAGCCCCGGTGGCAGTGCCGACGACAACGTGATCGACGCCGAGTTCGAGAAGAAGTGATTCGCCCCTCACTCGCGACGTAATCCAAGCCCACCGGTTGCAACCGGTGGGCTTTTGCGTTGGAATCTCACTGCGTTCCCAAACCCCTGCTGGTCCCGAGATCGCGAAGTCAAACTTGATCGTTGTTCAGCAACACAGGACCATCCATGAAACCGCGTGTGTATCTGGAGACCACGATTCCAAGCTACTTGACCGCTTGGACGAGTCGAGAACTGGTGATGAGTGCTCACCAACAAGTGACTCGTGATTGGTGGCAGACACGCCGCCAAGATTTTGAAATCTACATTTCGCAGTACGTGATCGACGAAGCCAGCGCTGGTGATCCCGATGCCGCCAGACGTCGCTTGGAATTCCTCACTGATTTACCTTTGCTCGATTCGAACGATGATGTTCTCGAACTCGCGGAAGAACTGATCCGACGAATCCCTTTGCCCCCTCGGGCAGCAGTCGATGCGTTCCATATCGCGATTGCAGCTGTCAACGAAATCCAATTCTTGCTAACTTGGAATTGCACACACATCGCCAATGCCGAGCTTCGAGAGATCATCGAATCGATCTGTCGGGAGTTCGGGTATCATCCCCCGGTGATTTGTACGCCCGAGGAATTGCTCAAGGAGTAAGCCATGGACATCGACCCCATCGTTGCCGAAGTCCGAGCCGCCCGCGAGGCGATCGCTCGGGAGTGCAACTACGACATCCGATTAATCAGCCAGCGCGCCCGCGAACGTCAACAAGCGAGTGGCCGCAAGGTCGTCTCGTTCGCATCGTCCTCCCGAGACGAAGAATCGATCCCAGCCCACACCTCCGGTGCCCAGGACAACAACGTGATCGACGCCGAGTTCGAGAAGAAGTGATTCGAGAATTCCGAGAAGCCCCGGTGATCCAAGCCGGGGCTTTTTGCGTATACTCGTCGGAGCAACCCGACCTCCCTCCCACCCGACCTCGGTCCCAAACTCCTGTTTGGAACCGCAAATCCCCGAAGCTCCGCTTCGCCCGCTTGCCAGACCGCAGCGAGCGTTGGACGTAAGTCCAACGTGTTCGAGTGACGTTCTCCAACCAGACAGCGGCCAGCGAGCGTAACAGCACCACCCAGCACGGGGGACTTACGTCCTCCCGCTCGCTGTCGATACTGCCGACGACGATGTCACGAGAGCGACGGGCTGATTGAGATCGTGACCGACTGGATGTAGAGTGAGTCGTCGGGCACGCGGCGAAGCAGAGCTTCGAGGATAGGCGTTCCCAAGCCGGAGCTTGGGAACGAGATCGCAAATCTGCCGTTTCCGGTGATCTGCACTCCTCAAGACATGCTGGATTCCTCCGATGAAGATGCACACTGAACCCGACCCCATCCTCGAAGAACTGCACGCGATCCGCCGCGAGATCGCCGCTCGCTTCGACAACGACATCCACCGCATCGCCGCCGACGCCCGTCAACGTCAAGCCGCCTCCGGCCTGCCGGTCTGGACTGGACCATCACAACCCGCCTCTCTCACCCCCGTTAATCCAGCGGCCAGGACGACAACGTGATCGACGCGCAGGGTGGCCCCGGTTGAATCGCTATGGACTCTACCGAGGCGGAGGAGGCGGAAGAGGTTCTTGCACGATGGGCGTTTTCCAGATAGCCTCCTGTGCCAAGACATACAGGTAGGCTCCAAAGCGAACCAACCTGTGGCACCCAGCAGAATCGACATGGGCAAGGCGACAGTGATGAGGCAGGAGAATCTGGGATGAAAATCAATGATGGTCAACCAATTACTCCGATCTACCGGCAATCGGCGATCAATGAACCGATCAAACTCGGCGATTTTCCGGTGTCTTTCTCGAACTGGCCCATCGACAAGGCTCCTGGAGGGATAGCCAAAGTGAGTCTCACCTTGTTACCAAGCCCGGTAGTGAGTCTTGAGATCGAGGTGGAAGGACTTGATTTCTTCAACTTCATCAACATCAACGACTCAAATACTCTGGAAGTGTCTTTTTCTGGCCAACAGGCAACACATTCCGTATTTTCGACAACTCGCAATGGTAACTCGGCACTTTTCGTGCCTAGTACTCAACCGATTCAGATCATGGATCCATCAAGCCACATCAGAGATGTTGTTTTTCACCTGTTCAATTGGCCATATTTTTGGGCGCGAGAACATTTAGTCGTTGAGGATGAGTTGGAACTCCATGCGGGTCCATGGAGGATTCGAATCTCTCAGACTGAGCATACCAAGAATCTCGTAGATACTTTGAAAAGGACCGGTGGCTACGCCCTCACGCATGTTGGGTCAATCACACGACTTGATGGCGAAGTGTTCTCAACTGCCGATACAAGTGAGATTCTGGAAGGCCTCGGATACTACTTGACGTTCGCAATGGGACGACGGACCAATCTCCGCTTAGCAGTAGGGCATGACGGTCTCGGAAATGTCGCGTATGCTGAACTGGGATTGGGTTCAGACGAACCTGGGGCGTGGAATAGAGGATGCTCATGGTTTGATGATCGAGAATCCTGCCTTTTAGAGGATGTCATCGGTGGCTTCTGGAGTCTGAGGGAACGGGAAATCTGGAAGAAACCAATCGAGGATGTGATCTACTGGTACTCCCAAGCCAATCTCGCCGCTTCAAGCCTCGGTGTCGATAGTGCATTGATCCTTACTCAAACAGCCTTGGAACTGCTAGCGTGGAATTATTGTGTCCGCGACCGGAAAATGGTGTCGGCTAAAGCATTTGAACCGCGAGGATTGAATGCGGCGGACAAATTGAGATTGCTTACATCCTCACTCGGCATCCCCCTCGAAATTCCAACACATCTGAAATCATTGCACTCGAAGCCGGGGAAGAAGTGGGTCGATTCAATGGATGCCATTACAGATCTTCGAAATGGACTGGTTCATCCAAGGGAGGGGCAGAATGGTCTGGAAGAAATGCACCATGATGCGTGGCGACTTTCGATGTGGTATCTCGACCTGATACTTCTAAGGCTCTGTGGCCACAATGGAAAGTACGCGAATCGCATTGCAGAGCCGGACGGACCAAGCGTAGAGATAGTGCCTTGGATGAATTAGGCAGGATGAACCTATGAAGAACAGCGGGGTAGCCCCGGTTGATTCGCTTTGGAATCCACCAGGCACCCTTGCCACCGGAGGATGTGGCATCGAGTGTTCCCTCTGGGCGAACCTCTCATGCCGCTGGCGCACCGATAGGCCCCAATGCGGGCCAACCGGTGCTACCCCGCTGTTCTTGATAGGTTCACCCGGCACCCAGAGAATTAATGAATGCGGTTGGGTGCATTCATTCTGAATCCGCAGTTTCGGCATTTTATATGTCCGCCGAAAGACGATTCCCGAAAGTTGGTTGTTCTACCACATCGCGGACAGTCAACCTGATACGTTGCACTAGAAATCTGTCGCAATTGTACGTTTATCGGCAATATATCTTCGGCTGATGATTGTGGGATCACCATTATCGCACTACACATCGGGCAACTTACTCTACCGCCAGCATGCACTTCTGGCGTCGAAATTGGTGTTTCGCATGAGTCGCACTTGAAGACGATCACAAGTCACTCACTTGAAGATGGTCGGGCGGGGTTGCCCAGACATCGTTTTGGATATCTGGGTGACGAAGGAACAAGAGGGATGAACGGAGTGATGATTATCATTGCTAACGCACTTCTGTCAAACGGGGTAACCCCGACTGATTCGCCGGGTGCCACTGTCGACGGAGGTCCGGCATCCGAATGAGGGCTGAATTGGGTGCCGGCGGGGTGGCACTGACGAAGAGGCTTCCGGCTGACGAATGAGGGACTCTGGTGGGTGCCACTGGCGGTCGCTTTGGACCGCCAGTGTCTGAGAGCGTGGCGGGGTGGCCCAGACGCCGCTTTGGGCGTCTGGGTGACGCAGGAACAAGAGGGGTTGGGATTGAGACCTCGGTCCCAAGCTACTGCTCTCATCCTTATACACAAGTTCCCGGTTTCATGGCACGACATTTGCGCAATATCAAGGAGGACTGATGGTTCTCGGCGGCGCAAGGAGGTGTGTCA
>JAYWFM010000074.1:0-2396 GCA_043778825.1 Planctomycetota bacterium
TCGGGACACCCCGCGTGAGTCGGTCTTCTCTCAGACGGAATGCGAGTCGCGGAGCGACATCGCCGACGAGGTCGATTTCGAAGAAATCGACGACCAGAGACGAGTCCCGACGCCTCAAACCTGTTCACAGCACTGGCCTCGCCCTCCCGACATGTCGCCCGCGAGCTCGCCCCAGCCTCTCACCGACAAACAAGACGCCCCCCTTCACCGAAACGACCCAACTGTTGAATCGGGAGTCGTACCGGCTGTAAGGTACAATGCGGGGGTGGTCCTGCGAATCTGGCGGGAACCTTCCGACCCCTGTCGAACGCCGCGATGCGTCCGCCCTCTCTGTTGCGATCTTATGACTGACTCCCCGACTCCTGCGAAGCCCTCTCCGACTGTGCGCTGTGGGGTCGTGTATCTCGTCGGGGCCGGGCCTGGGGATCCGGGGTTGTTGACGTTGCGGGGGTTGGAGTGCCTGCAACTGGCGGACTTGATCCTCTATGACGGGTTAGCGAATCCCCAACTGTTGGAGTTTTCGAAAGCGACTGCCGAACGGACAGCTCGCGTGGGAGGATCCGGCAGTCGGCACCTCGAACAGTCCGAGATCAATCAACGTCTGATCGCAGCCGCTCGCGAGGGCAAGACGGTCGTGCGGCTCAAGGGCGGCGACCCTTTCATCTTCGGGCGCGGCAGCGAAGAAGCCGTTGCCCTCTCCGAAGCAGGCATCCCCTTCGAGGTCGTCCCCGGCATCACCGCCGCCACCGGGGCTGCGGTGTATTCGGGCATCTCGCTGACGCACCGGGATCATGCGTCAGCGGTGGCCCTCATCACCGGGCACGAAGATCCGACGAAGCCAGAGAGTGCGTTGCCGTATGAGCAACTCGGCCAGTTCCCCGGCACGCTGGTGTTCTACATGGGTCTGCACCGCATCGAGCAGATCACGCACTCACTGATCGAGGCGGGCCGCTCCCCCACCGAGTCCGCAGCTGTCGTGTGCCAGGCGACAACGCCTCGGCAGCAGGTGGTCACGGGCACGGTCTCAACCATCGCGAAAGTGGCCCAGGCCGCCAAACTCAAGCCGCCGTCGTTGCTGATCGTGGGCGACTGCGTGCGATTGCGGGAGCAGGCGGGTTGGGTCGAGAAGCGTCCGCTGCATGGGTTGCGGATCGGGATCACGCGGCCCGCAGGTCAGGCGGAAGAGTCCATGCGGCGGGCCCGCCAACTGGGTGCGGAGCCGATCCTGATGCCGACGATTGCCGTCGAGCCGATTGCGGATTGGACCGAAGTCGATGCGGTGTTGGCCACTTTGAATCACGGTTCCGGTAGCGTGGGCTTTAGCCCACGCGAGTATGTCACGGCCCAGGCAGCGTGGGCTAAAGCCCACGCTACGTCGATGTCAGCCGGACTCGTCTTGAAGACGTTTGATTGGGCGGTCTTCACGAGCGTCAACGGGGTCGATGCGTTCCTCGGTCGACTGTGGGAGCGAGGCGGCGATGGTCGCAGCTTCGGTGAGTGTCAACTCGCCGCGATCGGGACCGCCACAGCCGAGCGACTGGCCCGCTGGCACCTGCGGGCCGATCTGGTGCCGGACGAGTTCCGAGCCGAGGCATTGGCTGCGGCATTGAGGGAGCAGGTCGCCGGGAAGCGGGTGCTGTGGGTGAAAGCCTCGCGCGGTCGCGATGTCCTGCCGCAGGCCCTCCGCGCAGCGGGAGCCGACTTGACCGAACTCCCGACCTATCAGAACCTCGACGTCACCGAGTTCACGCCGCAGGTGCAGGAACTGCTCCGCGCGGGCGACCTCGACTGGATCTGCCTGAGTAGTCCCTCGGGAGCGAAGAGCATGGCCCGCCTGCTCCCCGCCGAGTCGCGTTCTCGACTCGGCCAGTCGATCCACATCGCCGCCATCAGCTCCATCACCGCCGCCGCCGCGACTGAAGCTGGCCTCCCCGTGGCCATCACCGCCCGCGAGGCCACCTGGGACGGACTGTTCGACGCGATCGCGAGCAGTCGCATGAAGTAGAACGGAATGAATTCCGTTCTCATCTCAGTCGCGGAGCGACTGAGCAACGTAGGATGGACCTTGCGATGAGCCAAACCCCAGCGAGCGGGGGACGTAAGTCCCCCGTGCCAGCGCGACGTGACCGACCACGACGGGGTGGCCTGGCACTTGGATGTCGCTCGAACACGTTGGACTTACGTACAACGCTCGCTATCAATCTGCCTGTCCATGCGCTTCGAGCTGACTCGACGTGCCAGGCAACTCGCAGCACGGAATGAATTCCGTTCTACGGTGGTATCGCTCGGTTCGGTGAACGTGGTACGGTTCGTGGTGAACTTCTTTCGGGTTCGACGGTCTCCACGGTGGGACACGTCGGGCACTCCCTACTCCCTACTCCCTACTCCCTACTCCC